>JAHQWP010000064.1 GCA_029856235.1 Promethearchaeia archaeon | reverse complement strand
TAAATTATTCTACGGATACATGATTAACACAATCAGAATTTTAAGTCAATTAGAGCAATATTTAAAATATCCTATGAAATGGGAGGTTATTAAAAGAACAAGTGCAATACCTCTTTATAAGGAACTACAAAATGCTTAGAATTATTTGGAAATGAAATATATCCCATACATCACATCAAAAAAAAATCTCACCTACAATTCTTATCCATTCACTTGATCATCTGTTCCTTTCGAAGACTTTAAGAGATTTTCCATGAAAATTAAAGAGCGTAAAAATGAAAACTAGTAACGAGAAAATTGACACTGTCATTAATATATTAGAATCGATAAAAGAGATGATTAAAACTCCAAAAACTAATGTACTTCATTCTAGGTTTGATACTAAAGAGGAACTAACTACTGAATTAGAGGGTCACATCCTTAAATTACGTAGAGAGGATTTTTCTAATATTGAAGAACTTATTATTCTCTTCGCTCCTACATCTGATTACAAGAAATTTCGATAGACAGTAGAAACGTCACAAATGTTAACCATCGCAGAAAATCTTGTCGAGAAAAAGAGATTCCAACCCGGTTATCTTGGTGTTTTAGGGGAAGAAGAAATTGAGAAGCTCTTTAAAAACGGAATGCCCTCTTTGACTAAAATTGGCGTTATTGGAGATCCGACTAACGCAAGTAAAAAAAGAGGTAAGATTTATCTAGAAAAAATAGCAGAATTTCTAACTGATGAGATTAAAAAACACAAATTGGCTTAATAGCATTTAAACTAGCCAATTTTATTAACAAAAGAAATTTATTAAATAATCAAAATACTGGTAAATCTCACAGATGAAGTTTATCCAACAAGATAGTAATACAAAATATTATCAAATTGAAGCGACCAGGATAATTGCAATACTTTCAGTTGTAATATATCATATGTTAGTGGAATCAGGGTGGTTTTTAACAGAGGGCGAAGCTTTAATCGCTATTAAACCTGTATCAATAATGATGGCTATATTAATGTTTGATTCTGGTTTTGTACATGGCATTAAGGAAGAATTTGAGTCTCAAGGTTCTTTAAATAAATCTACTTATTATTCTTATATTAAAAAGCGTTTTTTACGCTTATACATTGGGTATTATCTCGCCTATACTGCTGTTTATATTACAAAATTTATAAGTAAATATCCAATGACGATTACTCCATATACCCTATTTTTTGATTTAACAAATACATGGGGTTTATTTTTCGGTGTAACTGGCGAAATTTGGGGGCCGGGATGGTTTCTTTGCGCACTTTTTTGGTTATCAGTTCTCTATCCTTTTGTTCGCAGGTTAATGTCTATTAGAATGACATATGTCTATATAATTATTACTTTTTCTTTTTGCTTTATTGTATTCTTTTTCTTTACAGCCTATCATGTGACCTACTTTCATCCTTTCGCTTGGATTCCAGAATTTTTTGGAGGTGTTCTACTTGGTAGACATACTGCCTTAAAGGGTACAAGACCCAAGCCAGCAACAACGGGATTTCAAAAGATAATCATAAAAATGGGTTCTAGAACCTATCCTATCTATCTTGCACACATAGTCCCCATTTTATTACTATCATATAGACCACCGATATGGGAATATATTATCGCTATAATTGGTATATTGATATTATCTGAAGCTTTTTATCGTCTACTAAAACTAATTGACAACTTAAGAAAAAGAAATACAGGTTAAACAATAGTAAAATAAAAAGAAGGGAAACTAAGATATATATACTAGAAATATGTTTTTCACTAGTAAATCTTAAAGAATTTTGTCAATATTGTCAGTTCTAGATTGCTAAACTTAAAAACATTAATTTCTAAATACTTCAACAGCGATATCATAACTGCAGTCAAATTTTTCGTAAGTTGACTTGACGATCTTTTCAATCTCGGGCACTTTAACGCCATATATAACATAGTCAGGATTATCGGGATTTAGTACTTTATACATTCTCTCTTTTTGATCTTCAGATAACTGAGGTGTGTTTTTTAACATTAAGCTTGAAATTTCCTTTACGATCTTATCTATCATAAAAATTTATCAATTCCGGTTTTTTCATTCAATTCTTTACTTTTTTTTAAATAAGGTTCTACAAACTCTCTTACTTCAGAATTAAAATTTCTAAGTTTAGCTAAATCCCCTCTTTTATAAACATTTATAATTGATTCTTCTAAGTTATTAAGAGTTAGTCCCGCCCAATAAAAAGACTTATTAGATTTTCCCAGTGTTAATTCATCCATATAATTTTTTACCAACAATAATTCTGAAATTTTATAGTTCCATTTCCTATAATCGTTTGGTATCCATCTCTTTTCTCTGACAGCAATGTCGTATTTTTGACAAAAATCAAATAATTTCTGATGCATTGTATGAACATACTCCCTGGGAGGACCAATCTGGCCTTTATATAAATTTAATATTGGTTTAGCAACATGATTGTATTTGCTTTCTTTCAATTTCTTAATGAAGAAGTCAGCTTGAGCATCACGAAGCGTTAACCCCGGAGCAAATACAATAAAATCTGCTCCCGCTTCTTTTGATTTTTTAATAACGGTTTCTAAATTTTCGTCATTATCTTCTAAAAAAGGAATTATCGGCATGAAGTAGGTCCCAACTTGAACATTAGGGGCCTTTTGTTTGATCTGTTTTAAAGCTTCGAGTCTTTCCTTAGGGGAGGAAGAATAAGGTTCAAGAAAATATGCTAATTCTTCGTCCATTGTAGTGATAGAAAAACCCACAGTACACCAAGTATCTTTAGCAATTCTATTTAAGATTTCTACATCTCTAGTTATAATATTTGATTTTGTAGCTATGTTTACTGGATATTTATGCTTTTCTATTACTTTTAGAACTTTTAGGGTATTTTCAACTTGTAATTCAATTGGTTGATATGCGTCACAAACACCCCCTGGACCTATTACATCTGGGAGTAGCGTTCGGGATCGCTTTAATCTTTGGTCTAAGATTTTATCTATATTTGATTTGACTATCACTTCTGTTTCAAAATCCTGACTTAAATAGTACCGCTGACTTCGAGCATCGCAGTAGATACAAGCATGAACACATCCAGAGTAGGGATTTATAGTATATCTACACCAAAACCATGAATCAGGGTACTTTAACTTGTTTAAAGCCGTCTTAAATTCTTTGTAGGTGATTTTAAAGTTCTTCGTCATATTATAACAAATATATAAGTAACGCTCAATAATACTAGAAAAAATATAAGATTAGTTATTATATATACTTTAAACATAGAATCAGAGGTAAAAAAACGCCCGTAATTATTACCAATTACGAGCAAGTGATAAAATATGGAAATGGGAATATGGAAAAAAGGGGCGGTTGTTCAAATAAGAGATACAACATTACGCAGTTATAAATGAATGCCCAATTATAATACTCTTAAAGTTCTGTTGGATTTTTTAATAAATATTTGCCAATTTTTTAATATACTATAGAAACATTTCTATATATATCAATAGGAGTAATACCATAGAGAATGAAAGATACTAAGTTATGAAAAACATGTTTAATCATCATTGGAAAAAAAAAAAAGATTAAATATGTATTTCTGAAAGTTTTTTACGATTAATTATCCAAATAATACCAATTGAAAAAAATATAACCGATACAATAACAAACAGGTTAAAACTTGGTATTGCTTCCACATCTTCAATCAGTGGTAGGGGACATGTCATTAGTGGGAAGTTATCTTGACTACCATAGGAGATTGTAATATTATACGGAGTATCACCAATTCCGTTGCTATCCGAATCTACACCAGAATAATCCGCCCAAAAATTTCCCTTAATCCCATTATCCCATTGATTATTAATACCATAATCCATTGCATTAACGGAATTATTAAAACAATTAAGATAGATTTTATTCAATTTACAGTCTAAATCGAATCTTATCCCACTAATTCCATTGTTAATAAAAAAATTTTCCGTAATTATAGTTCCGTTGGAAAATCTCGCAAAAATACCATCCCATACGTTGTTTTTTATGTTATTTTTAATTATGGTACAGTTTAAATTACTACGAAAGTACATACCTTCTCTGATATTCTCTTTCATTTCGTTGTTATCAATAGAGGTAAAGATGTTAGACCATATCCTTAACCCCGAATACCCATTAAAATTTAGCGTATTGTCAGTAACAGTTGAATAGTCGCATTCATAGAGATGTATACCGCTATAATTATTATTATGTGCTAAATTTCCAGAGATTATGTTATTAGAACTATACTCCATCCACATACCTTGATAACCATTCAATGATAGGTTATTATCTGTAATTAAATTCCCATGACTGTTGGTTATAAAAATTCCATCCACTAAATTTAGATAGACATTATTTCTTGCGATTAGACTTTCATTTATCCACCCTGCACTTATCCCTACCAAGCCATTACCATGTATAGAATTTCCTGTTACGCTACTATCTAAATTTCTATAAAAATAAAGTCCTTCATTGATATTCTCTTTTATTTCGTTGTTTTCAATAGTAGCGAAGGTGTTATAATTTATCGTTAACCCAGAAAAATTGTTAAAATTTAGCGTATTGTCAGTAACAGTTGAATAGTCGCATTCATAGAGATGTATACCACTATGATTATTATTATGTGCTAAATTTCCAGAGAGTATGTTATTAGAACTGTACTCCATCCACATACCTTGAAAAATATTCGATGAAAGGTTATTATCTGTAATTAAATTCCCATGACTGTTGGTTATAAAAATTCCATCCACTAAATTTAGATAGACATTATTTCTTGAGATTAGACTTCCATTTATCCACCCTGCACTTATCCCTACCAAGCCATTACCATGTATAGAATTTCCTGTTACGCTACTATCTAAATTTCTATAAAAATAAAGTCCTTCATTGATATTCTCTTTTATTTCGTTGTTTTCAATAGTAGCGAAGGTGTTATCATTTATCGTTAACCCAGAAAAATTGTTAAAATTTAGCATATTGTCAGTAACAGTTAAATAGTCGCACTCATAGAGAGATATACCGCTATAATTATTATTATATGCAAAATTTCCAGAGAGTATGTTATTAGAACTATATTCCATCCACATACCTTGAAAAATATTCGATGAAAGGTTATTATTTGTAATTGTATTTCCATGGCAATCATAAAAAAATGTTCCATCTCCACGATTTAAATAAAAATTATTTTCTGAGATTAGAGAATCGTTCATACTTACCACATATATTCCAAACCTGTTATGATGAAATTCATTGTTGATAATCCTTCCATTAGTAACATTTACGATATAAATTCCTGAAAACACATCAGGTGCATATCTAAATTCGCAGTTAGTAATCGTAAAATATTTCCTTGAATTAAAAATTCTAAGGCAATCCCAAGCAGGAGTAGGGTGAAAAATGTGCCCATCAATTACATATGGATCCAGTTGAGTCCCAGTACCAGTACATATTCCTTGACTTTTTGCCCAACTCCAATTATTAAGACTACCTGGAAGATCATTAATCTCAGTTGCATCGAAGTTCGCGGATATTTTTAAATTTAGAGTATCTTCGATTTCAATATATATTTTGGTTGAATTAGAACCTAAGTATGTGTTTATACTCATCAAGAAACAAGGGATACAGATGGTCATTACTAAAATAATCGATTTTAAACCTCTTCTCTTCATAATTTAAGTCCAACTTGCTAATATATTTTTGTTTAAAATAAATTCCTTAGATTATCTCATTGTTTTACTAATTATTTAAGTTTTTAGAAAATAAAGAAGTGAGTGTGTGTGTGTTTTTCATCGTGAAATCATCGTTTCACGAACAAAATTTCATTCATTTAAATCTTTACTTTAATTATTCTTACGTAATAAATTCAGTATGATATAAAGTACAAAGAATGATGTTAAGTATTTTTAACATCTCATGAAGGCTTATTATACACCTTAAGTTCTTTGTTTTTTGATTAATTCGAAATTTTAACTATTTAAGTTGTGAAATCTGTTCTATTTCTAAGGGTAGCTTTGAGTTTTAGGGTTTCAATGCCCTTTGAAACCTTCATTTTTAATGATCCAACTTAGATTTGAGCACACCTTGATTAATCAAACAAATCTTTTATAAATTGACCAATTTTATCTATAGCTTCTTTTGCTTCAGGAAGGTCATAAAGACCGTAATTTTGCCAGACATGGGGCATATCATCCCATTCTTGTAGAATAGCATTTACACCAGCAGCTTTTGCAAGTTCCACTAATCGAGTTGAATGATCGTAGACCATCTCACTTGTGCTTACTTGCGCCAAAATTGGAGGGAAACCTGTAAAGTCAGCAAAGATTGGGCATACGAGAGGATTATTAGGATCTGCTCCGTTTAGATATGCAGGAATCCACCAAAAAACGCCCACATCTGCCATAACACAATCTGTAGGAGCATTCTCTAGAATTGTTTTACTGTTTGTCGTATAATCAATACCAGGAGAGAGAACTATAGCACCTCTGGGCATGGTAATACCGTCCTCTTTAATTTTAATAAGAGTTGCGAGAGCCATGTTTCCGCCCGCAGAAGCTCCACCGATTATGATATTTCCAGGTTTATATCCTTGTGAAAGAAGCCATTTATAAGATGTAAAACAATCGTTTGGGCCCTCAGGGAATGGATGTTCAGGAGCAAGAGCGTAATCAACGCTCAATACTTTTACATCTGCGGCTTTTCCAATCTCAACAGTATAAGGTCGGCTGGACATTGGAGATCCTAATACATGTCCTCCTCCGTGGAAATACAATAAGATTTTATTTTCATCAACACCTTCAGAGATTTGCCACTCTGCATGCATTTCATTGATATCAACAGATTCAATTTTTACATCTGAAGACAACGGATGCTGTTCTTGTAGAATCTTTCCTTTATATTCCATAGCGCCGCGAAAAATCTTTGCTAACTGCTTCATTTGGTCTCTGTTTATAAGATCGTAAAGATCCTCGGTTTTGCCTTCCCCAGATTCGAGTATCTCGTAGAACCGTTTATTTCCGTCCGCAATTATAGGCAGCATTTTTATAATATCGATTCCTTCCTTTTCCGCAATCTCGAGTGCTCCTTTCGTAACTATTTTTTGACTCCTTTGTTGGAGTTTCTTTACATCTGGTCTCAATAATCTTTTATTCAATATAGGCATAAAAAGAATAAAATAGCTTTTTTATATAACTTTATCATTAAATTCTGATTACTCCCCATATTTGTAATCCATTTCCTATCGTAATTCCTTGTCACAGGGCAATAAAATCAAACGGAGAACTTGGGGGATTTCAAGGAGGTATTGAAATGAAGCGAGCATTATTAAAAATGGAAGGAATCCAATTTTCAAATAAGGGCAAAATCATAACAGATAATATTTATCATTGAATGCAAGGTTAAATATTAACTTTTAAGGAGAAATAAAGAAGTGCGCCCTCCGGGATTTGAACCCGGGTCGTAGGGTTGGAAACCCTATATTCTAACCCCTATACCAAGAGCGCAAGGTAAAAATTGAAGAAATTTTATTAAAAAAAATCTAATAAATGTGATTATTATCGATTTAAAAAAAACTTTCTTATACTATTTGGTTATACTATATCATTAGAAATTTCATAATATCCAATAACTTTACTTAATGCAACCCAAGCGTCAAGATGATATCGAGATATTGAAACAATTTTATTGCTTAAATTTGAAATATCGTCTGAAAAATAACCTTTCTGAAAACAACCTAGTATAACTACATAATTTTTGGTCAGATTTTTATCAAATAATTCAAAATGATTTTTCACCAGTTTTCCTTTGCTGGAGAATAATATAATCTCTTCACTACTGATAGATTTCAACAACTCGCTTAATTTTTTTTCAATTCTCGAAATTAATAATAGATCTTCCGTTCTTATTTCCCCCTCTATTAGCAACTTTGCCATTAAACCTTTGAATCTATTATAATTTCTCGCGATTTTGATTTCGGTGTTAATTTTATATAATTTATTATTAACAGTATGCATATATAGTTTTAAATTACCACTTTTACTTAACGGTGAACCTAAAGCGTTGAGAAGACAAGCGTGAACAATATCTGGTCGTCCCCTTTTAGTTAAGTTTTTGAGTTTGCCCATTGATGTGTGATGTAAAGCGTTATCAAGGAGTTTCAATGGGTACGAGCGATTTTTTATACTTTTTTGAATAGCAGGATTATTAATGATTTCTTTGGGGATCAATTCTAAACCGCAGTCTACTAAAATCACTGTTAATGTCATTTTTAAGGGTAAAAAATTTTCTTTTTTCCTTTTTAGAAACTACTTTAATTTAATAAAATAACGAGTCGTGTGATTACAATCGAGACAAGTAGTTGAAACGTGAGACCCCTTTCCTTTTGAATGAATTCTCGTTCTACTGTTAATTCCGGGATATAGTAATCCTTTACAGTTATGACAAATCCGCTTCTTCCAATTTTCTGGAGTCCGAATTTTAGCTCTTTGGGCATATCTTCTCGCTAAATAAGTATATCTATTAGCTAATTCTTTATTGTCCGGGAATATATCGTGTGCTTTTTGAAATAAATAGTTCATTCTTGTATCTGCTATCCTTTTAATGAGTGCTTTATTGTTCCGCTTATTTTTTACCATTTAGATTATTTCTCATTTAAGTTTAATTCTATTTTTCTAGTTCATACAAAGAAATTACAATCATTTTTCCTCTAACATCTAAAACATGAGAATTCGTTGCTTGAGATATTTTTTCAGCAAAACTAGTGATATTTGATTTTGTAGCTACTGATTTTAGTACTTTTATTTTAATTGTTTTATATCTCTTAAGCAACTTTTGCACATGAGTTAAAAAATCATCTGTAAGTCCCTTTTTCCCTAAAATAGCGTGTGGTGAAGATAACTGTACTTTTTTAAACTCGTTTTGATTACTCATTGCCCCAAAATACTATTTTTACCAAAAAATTTTTAATCTAATTACTCTTTTTAAATGTATCATATAATATTAAAATTGATTTTGTTTATGTCGATATTTATAGTTGAACCCGAGAAGCTCATTAATACAGTTGCAGAAAAATTAAGAGAATTTCCTGAAATTAAGCCACCTGAAGGGAGTCAATTTTGGAAGACAGCATTTTTTAAGGAATTAGCTCCAATTGATCATGAAAATTTCTGGTATGTCAGATGCGCTTCAATATTAAGGAAAATAAAGAAATTTGGTCCTGTAGGAGTCAATAAACTCAGAAAACATTATGGGGGTAAAAACAAAAATGGACCGGGTCGTCATCATAGTGCTAAAGGAAGCGGAAAAATTATCCGGGTAGCGTTACAACAGTTAGAAAAAGCTAATTTAATTATAAAGCAAGAAAGAGATGGTAGAATTGTTTCTCCAGAAGGAACAAGTCTGCTAGAGCGAACCGCATATAATATTACCAGAAAATAAATTAAAAATTATAATATCTAAGGTTTTCAACTTTGAGTGATGAAGAAGAATTAGAAAACATCAGAAGAAGAAAACTAGAGCAATTACAACAACAAGCAGTCCAACAACAAATAGCTGGACAGCAGCAAAAGGAGTATGACAACAAAAAATATCAAGTAATGAGACAGATATTAAGCCAAGAAGGACGACAGCGATTAGAAAATATAAGAATAGTCAAACCTCAATTCGCAGAACAAATCGAGCTACAATTAATACAACTGTTTCAATCAGGAAGATTACGAGGAGCTACTCCGTTACCCGATAAAGAATTTAAAAAGATTTTAGAAAAAATAACTGCAGGAAGCAAAAAAGAATTTAATATTAAAAAATAAACTCGGTGTATTAAAATGGCGCGCAATAAAGATTTACCCTCAAAATTAAGGAGGGCTAAGAGAATGAAACAAAGTCGTTCAGTCCCTAATTGGGTTGTGAGGAGAACTGGTGGAAAAGTGAGGACCAATCCTTATTCTAGAAGAGAATGGCGTAATTCAAGATTAAAGAGAGATTAAACGTATAAAACTGATGTAATATGGCAAAGAAGAAATCAAAAGAAATAAACTTGGATGATTTAGAAGAGGAACTAGTTGAAACTGAAGTCCTTGAAGAGGAAGATATCGAAGAAATTGAAGAATTCAGTTTAGATGAAATATCTGAAGAAGAAGAAGTTAGCGAAGTTTTCGAAGAAGAACTCGAGGAATTTGAAGAATTAGAGGAAGAAGCCCCCAAAGAAGAAATCATAGACGAAAGAATATATGTAATACCTCTCGCAAAAGCAAGACGAGGTCCACGTAATAAATGGGCTAAAAAAGGAGTTAGATACCTAAGAGAATTTATGCAGCAACATTTCAAACCAGAATCTTTAGTTATCTCGCAAGAAGTTAATGAAGCAATATGGGCTCGTGGAATTCAAAAACCACCAAGAAAAATCAAAATAAGGGCTACGAAGAATATTGATGGCCTTGTTGTTTGTTATTTAGCAGAATAAATCAATATGCTCTCTAACCTTCATTTTAAAAATTAAAAAATTACTCTAGTCATTTAGTTTTAAAAGTTACACCTTTTACTTTATCTTAAAAATTTATGTCAATCTAAATCATATTTAGAAGGTGATAAACTATAGCAGATTTGTCGTTAATAAAATTCTACCTTTCATCAGATCTAAAAACAATGGATAAAGAAGAAGCTAAGAAAAAAGTAATTGAGAAAGGGGGCATTGTAAGAGAAGAGGTTTCTCCTGATTTATGGTATTTAGTTACAAATGATGCTAAGGGTGAATCTAAAAATTACAATAAAGCGCGGAAGCTTGGAGTAACTTTCATTGATGAAATTGAATTTCTAAACATGCTAAAATAAAAATAAAAAAAAGATTAAAAAAATGCATGAGTGCTGTCCATATTTACTAGTCTTGGCAAAATTATGCTTGAATTGTATAATGGCCCAACAAGAAGAGTATTGTTCGCAATGTTAAAATTTAAATAATCTCGTGCTAGTGGTGCTCCCGTATTAGGATTTTTAGCAAAACGTGGATAATTAGAGCTTGAAATAGCTACTCTTATTTTGTGACCCGCAGCAAATGAATAAGCTGTTGACCAACAATCTATTAATAGCTCATAAATATCATTCTGATCTCCGGACATAAATACTTCTGAAGTGTAATTATATCTATATCTAACAGTTAACGACCCGTCGGTTATTAGCATAGATCGTCCGTCTGGATATACATCAGTCAACTTAATGGTAAAATCAGTGTCAGTGCAATTTGAAGATACGAACAGATTGCCCCAAATTCTTCCAACGGTTTCCACGGGTTGGGTTAAAACAGGAGTCTCAAAGATCAAAACATCAGAACGGTTCTCTATCGATGATTGATCCATAGGACCTGCCAGATCAAAAGGCTGATTTTGTCCTCCTAAATTTGGAACGGGATTTCGAGGATCGTATAAAAAGGAAAAATTATTGTTCATTAAACCTGCAGAACTTTTACTTAATCCCCTATCAGCAGTGAAATACCATTTATCATCTACGTGATCTAATGGCCAATCATATGCATAACGCCAGTAATTCCAGTAATCCGAAGCAGCATCAACATCACCCATCAGATAGTAAGCAACTCTCCCGCCAGACCAGTCAGCAGGAATTCCAAAAAAAGCGTCATCAAAGATTTCCATATCCCAATCAAGCAACATATCGAATCCGTTAGAATTTTCAGGGTATAATAACTCTTATTATTATAATAATATAAACCGATCTGGCGCTATCTCAATAGCAAAGCATTTATAATTGTTATCTTATAACCATATTGAATCGAATTATGATTATATTTACAATCAATAGGTATTTAAAATTAAAATTTAAGGATAAAAAGACATTTATTTATGTTGGTAATAAAGAAATACTTGTTTGTAAAAAAATAGGAATAAAAATCACCCCAACTAAAATTATAGATTATCTTAAATACGAAACTATAGACGATCTAGAGGGAATAAATTATATTGTCGGAGAAGACACTAAAATTAGTTCCGAAACCGAGTTTTTTGTCCATTGTTCAAACTTGCAAATCTGGGAAAATAATGATTATAATGTAGATTTAATACATTCAAGTATAGCCTTTCCTATACTGAAAGAATTAGTAGAAGTAGGAGATTTAAGGGCTAAAAGGATTTTCAAAGAGGAGATCGTAAGAAGGTTTTTAAATGGGAATCGAAATGTCCAAAAATATTTAATTCTTGAAGGTTATATACAATATTTATCCCCATTAGAGAGAAAAGTTATATTTAGAGAAGAATACTCTAAATTTAAATCACTTGAATTGTATTTAGGTTATAGAATTATGATAATAGCAGATTTAAATCTTCATTTTGGAGTGATAATACAAGATAAGAATATAACCGGATTACGCTTATACGGTGAGAATAATAAATTATTTCCATATCAAATAAAATACTTCAAAAATTTAACAAAATTATATCTAGAGGATTTTTTGACATTAACAATTCCAAAATGGATTCAAAATTTTAATAATCTAAAGAAACTAAAATTAAGTCAGAATCATTTAATAGCTGTTCCGAAAAATATTGGAAAATTAAAAAAATTGGAATGTCTTAACTTAACATTAAATCTTTTGGGTAAATTACCAATAGAAATCGGATCGCTTACAGAGTTAAAAGAATTAACTCTTTCATACAATCGATTTAAGGCTTTTCCAAAAGAGATAATAGGCTTAAGTCAATTGGAAGATTTAGATTTGTCTCATAATCAAATAACAGTAATCCCGCCTGAGATAGGGTTAATGCACTCTCTTAGGGAACTCGGACTTTCTTTTAATCCAATAAGCTCGTTACCTGACGAACTACTAGATTTGGCTAACATAGAGAAAATATTTATTGGGAATTCTAACATCGTGATAGACGAAGAATTTAAGAAAGAATTAAAAAAAAGAAGAGTAAAAATTTTTCCTTCAGGGCTTCTCGAGTTCGAAGCTTCCTACACGCCCAAAGATATCCAAAATTAAAAGGGGAATGTATCTAAACTAGTTATTCTTCTGTTTAAATCGTGTATAGTAATATCTTGTATCATATATCTTGTATTACTATATTCTCCTTCAAGTCTCCTTTCGTAAACTTGTTTAACAACATTCCAAATATAGCGTAAAATTAAACCGTTGTCATCTCCGCCCTTCATATTACTAAAAGCTGTAAAAAGTCTTAGATCGTCTTCAGTAAAAATACCTTTAAACTTTTCAGCAAAATTATTATACTCATCTGGAGTCAAATGATCATAAAGCCCTTGCTTGTTTGGTTTTCCCCAAACTAAGTTTAAAGATAAAGGAGACTGAAATAGAGAAGAACTGAAATCATTATTTTTGTAAAAGCCCAATATATCAAGGGCGAGGAAGTTTAAGGAGCCGGCGTCTATGATTATATAAGAATCCCTTACTGTTAATAGGTAAAAAATGATACTTGCTATAGCGTTATTGTATTCAGTAGGATGGGAAGGATTAAATTCAAAAGTATGACTATTAAATCCTAAAGATTTCCCATAAACATTTTTAATGTCTGCATTCTTGTCAAAACCGCCACCATTTTGCACATAGCCGCGGATCGTCATCGTATCTCTGAGCCATCCACCGTTCTTATTTTTTGCCTTTTCAACAAAATCGTGCAAAACTTTATATGCATCAATTATTTTATTCTTAATTCTATCATCGAAAACTGTATCAATGTCAAGGTACCAACCCATTTTTTCAACCGCGTTATTCTGATCGTAAATAGTCAAGGGCCCTCTTATTGTCGCTTTACCGGTGCTTTGCTTTACGACGGAGTACATTAACGCTAAACGAACATCTTCATCTAGAAGTTTTTTTAAATCGGAATATGGCACTTCAATTATCAAACCCCTATTAATTAATGGATTACTCGCATACGCTGATATACGACCTGATCCGCCTGTGGATTTAATAATGATCTTAGCGTTTCTATGTTGGGAAAGCGCAAGCCTTATTTCTCTTACTATGTCAGATGTATAACTTGTATAAGCTTCGTATGTTGGATTATCTATGCACATATCGATAATTGAACAGAGTTGTTGCCGAGTACGGCGCTTCCACTCAACCTCATAATCAGGATTTAATAGTCCTTCGTATACTCCTGAATCGGAAAATATGTTTTCAACCGAATCAATTGCAAACTTCTTTAAGAAAACAGAGATTTTTCCTCTTCCGTTTGTTTGTTTTTTGACTATATTTCTAGGATCGATGACTTTGCTGTAGTATTGGCTCCTAAAAATTGATTTAATTTGCCCGTGATAGGTCTTACCAAACCTTTTAAGATTTAGACTTGTAAACATTTTTCTAAGAATTCCAGTATTTGTGGAAGGGTGCAATTCCATAACTTTATCACCAATAACCTGAGTGTATCCAAACATTAAACTGTCAAAGACCAAGTTCATGATCCTTTCATAACTATGAACGCTATCAGAATACGAATCTTGGATATATTTTGTAGTAGAACTCGGTTTAATGTTAAATAATGCAATAATTTTTTCAAAGTGTTTTTGGTGTAAACCTAAATAATCGATGTAAATTAGGTCGTCAAACCTGAAGCTTGCTATTCCTGTAATGATAAAGAAATACATTGTAAAACCAAATTTGTTTAGCATTATATCTTTAAGAGCTCTAATTAATTGGAACTCTTGGTAAGTTGGATCTGATTTTGTTGTGTCTAAAGATTTAGGATCTCCATTATCGTCGAAAAAGAGACTTGACTCCTCTTCGCTGAAGAGACTATTCGGATTGCCGCGTAATATTTCGTTCTGAATAACTAATAGCCATGAATTGTAAAATTCTTTATCGTTATCTAAATTGTAATCCAATTCGCCGTTATCCTTAATAGTCGCCCTAGAGAATAATCTTAACCAGAAATTATCATCCTCAGGGTCAATTGAGATCGGCTCTTCTGCTGAATAAATCTTTGATCCCGGTGTGTAGAGCGGATCACTTGACTCTGGTTGCAATCCATTTAATACCTCTAAGAACTTTTCATTTGAATAGATATCAGCATCAATCTGAAGATTAAATAAATCTTTCCCTATGTACATAGTATCTATTCCGGCTCCAAGGTTAACGTCACTAAAATATGGATTCGATATATAATGGGTAAACTGGAATAAAAACTCTGAAATTGAATTAATTTTCGCATTAAATATAGGATCCGTATCTCTCTTAGTATTCAATTTGTATGGTTTTGAGAGAACTGTCCTTTCCAAGATATTTCCGGCTAAAATATCTTTATGTGTCCCTGTTGGCACTAATGTGGAAGTAACTTCTTGAATAACAGATCTAATTCCGTCTCCTGCCAAAAAGCAAGATGAACGGTAATATGTTCCCTTAAACCCGTTAATTATTTTGGTTTCTTTGTAACCGTAAAAGTATTCAATTTGATACGCCTTAAATGTGTCTCGAATTAATACGGCCATTTCTTGATCCGTTCTAATTTTATTATTGAAGATATCTACCGGACTTAATAAAATGTTTCCTCTTCCGTCAGTAAGCCAAATCCCTGCGTAGTCTCTTCCATTTCTTATATCACCGCTTTCTACTCCTCTGGGTAATCCAAACTTAAGTTGCTCGCCTCGAATAATTCCTAACTTACCATTCTCATCGGTGGTTAACATTAAACCAGTACTAAATTCGTAATTAGAACCATACGAAAGTTCGACTTTTTCTCCTTCAATTACCTCAAATGTTATAGATGATGGGAAATTTGAGAATTTGAGTTTTTGGTCTGTAGCAACATATACCCAAGATCTAAAGTCCTTAACGAATCTATATTGTCCGTCAATTTCTCTAAGTAGGCTATCGTAATTGATTTTCGAAGTGAAATCACTCTTAGCATTATTAAATATCTCATCTTGAATGTCTTTACCAAACTGTCTTCCCTTAAAGACTGGCTTTAATATTTCGATAATTTCTGTTTTGAAAGTAGATTGTCTAAACATGTTTTTTATGTCTTGAAGCGAACCAAAACCTTTTTCGTTAATAAGTGCAGCTATTAATTCGTTTGCTTCCTCTAAAATATCGCCCTTTGGAGATTTTACATTTTTTCTAAAGTCGGAACGCTTATGAATAGTGACTAATTTACTTCCGTAGGGTAGGAAAGCATCGCCGAGATCTCCGTCCTTGGTTGGTGTGACTGCAACCTCCTCTTGTCTATCAGCAATATATTCATCGTTAAGAATTGGAATAATGCTCGCAGAAAATAACGATCGGAAAAGGTCTACACCAAGATTCTTTAAAAGCGCGGTTGGTCTAGAATTTCTAGAAGCTTTAGCTTCAAATGTCAAATATAAGGTATCAATAACATGTGCGCTTATAACATCCCCTACATCTCTATTGCTTATGGAATATGTAAATTCTACTCCGTTATTAATTTTCTTCTTGAAATCTTTCATATCGTTTATGCTGTCTAAAGCGTTAACTACAAACGATCTATAATTATTATCAGGATTATGTTGAATAAATTCGTAAAAATTGAACTTGTTAACAGCATATCCCGATTCTACAAAGGCTTTGAACAAAATTTGCGGAGCGATAGCAGTAAAAATTCTTGATTCTTTAGTATACCCAATAGAAGTATATATATGTCGGCTAAATGCCATAATGTGTTTAATAGGATCTCTTGAGGATTGTGTAGTAAAAAACGACTCTAACAGATGTGCCATAAATAAGGGAGTTATTATCTTGGTAATATGTTTAATTAAATAATTCTTTTCTTCATTTGTCATTGCTGATAAATATTCTTCAACTTTAGTAGCGAAATTATCACCCGTAAGCTCTTCGCCTTTAGCTAATTTATCCTTAATGTTTGCAAGAATAGCTTCAAGTGTTGCTCGTTCAAAAGCTTGTTTAATGATACTCTTAACATAATTCTCCCCTTTATGCTTCATAGTGTTTTCAAATACGGAAGTAATAGTGAAATCAAACATGTTGTCAATGACAGACATGAAATCGGTGATCTGTGAATCAGTTGCTCCAGTATAAATATCCATGCCTTCAATCTGAACCTTGGCATTAAATTGTATATAACGAGACAACATAGACATTACATCCCTTGGGTTCTTTTTATCTATCTCGTAATTAATCTCAAAAGACGACATTAAATCGTAATATAGCGATTCGATTGCTTTGAAATAATTAAAGTCCATTTTGACTTGAGGTACGATCAGATTTTGTCTAAAAGCCAAGCCCCAAGCGTGTTTACTAATACCACCGTTTTCAGATAACTGAGCAATGGAGCTTACTCCGTCTGAATAAACAGGTAATAATAATCTTTCGTCGACGGTTAAGTCTTCGACATAAACAAGCTGTATGTGTTGCGAAACATCCGTTTTCCACGATTGGGCGGGAGATACATCCATACCGTAACCTAAATGTTCTAATAATATAGGCGTGTACTTAGCATCGGCCTCTCCTATTATCATTATTCTTCCGTTAACAACTGAAGTAAATTCTACTCCGGGGGCTATAATGTGACGGTCACCGGTAGCATCAACCCAAAGTCCCACCGTAGGCTTTTTAAGGTCTAAACCGTCAACCCTAAACAATGACCTAGCAAATTGTAAAGATTTACCAATCGTAGGCATGGTATTTACATCTGTGCTGTAAGGGTTTACTGAGGAAACGGGAATAAGACGTCCACCCCAAGAATATACTTCGTCAGACATCATGGCTCCTTCTTGCTCTCCCTCAAATGAGAAAACGATATCGTTAGATTCACTCCTAACTTGAGAGATTGGTTCTAAAATGCTTGTATCTGTTAGTGATTCTAGTATTTCTATTTCGTTTTCCAAAAGCATTGTTTTAGTATTAATGTCTTGGTCTATTAATGATGGAGCGTAAAAACCTTGAGATGAAGATTGAGAACTTAAAGATGTGTATATATTAGCGTCGAAGGTTTCTACTTTTGAGTTTACTAAATATTCGACCGCGCGTCCCGAGTACCCAGCACCTATTGACGACACGGTAGGCGCGTTAAAAAGCAGTTCTCCGAAGCCCTCGGCTGCTGCTGGACCCCTCTTAGCCTCCATTATTTTTGCGTTCTTAGCGTCGATGTCTTGCGAAAGTTCGTTTTGTTTCCTCTGATAATTTACGGCGGCTCGCCAAGCGGTGGTCGTTCCTGGTTTTCCTAATCCCGGTAGTTTGTTGCTAATAAGCTCGAGAATAGGGCTAAAACCATACATGGCAAACTTTTGAAGGTGTAGTCCCGGAACGAACAGCGAAAGTCCCGCTAAGATTCCGGAGGCGACAATCTTGGCTTTCTCCAGCGCAGTGACGCGTGTATCGGGGACTAACTCGAGCTCTGACTCCATTTCCTTAAACCAAGCCTCATTTTCGCGCAAGAACCTGATAGTCTTGAAGGTACCGTGCTCGCTCTGGTACTCTGCGATGCGTTGGGAAAGCTCAGACATAATTTCCGGATGAGTTAAGATTTGTTCTATTGGGTTCTCTAATTGGTTGTCGATGTCAACGTTGCTATCCGATCCTAGGTTGAAAATTCCAAACATTTTCGTTTCTCTTAGAGTCGTTACTAGCATGGATAATAACCGTCCTAAGCCTTCCGACCACCCTAACTCCCGGGCTATGCTTTCAAAGTAGGTTTCCACGAAACTATCGATCATTACCTCTTCGAACATCTCGCCAGCTATTTGAAGGGGCACGTTGATAACGCATTGCTTCGCGAAATCCGCTACCATAAGCGCTACCGTTGCAGGTATTGCGCGATACGAAGTAGCGAGTGCTTGAGCGCCTTTGACGGCTACGGTAACAAACGCAAGGGCAAGGGCGGTAAATAAAGTTGAAGAGAGAGTCAATATTTCCGTGTACCCTATCTCCGCGATCATGTCAGCCGTAGTGGCGGCAAAAGTGTATTGGTCGAAGTAATCTAATATTGGGTACATCGTAGCTTGAGCAACCAAGTTTCTTTGTTGTTCCTCGGACAAGTTGCCGTCGTCGGGGATAACTTTTGCTATCTTTATCTCAACCATGTAATAAACCAAACCTTCTTCTTCGTATTGGTAAGTAGGAATTGCGTAAGAAGGTAAATCGGGAGCTGGACCGTTGATGAGTACGTCTAAAGGCTCGTAGAAATACAGATTTTGAAGTCCTTCGGGAATCTCGTAGTCTGACGCATCCAGATCAACAGAATCTAATATTTCTCCAGGACCGTAATTAATGCTATCACTGTCTTCAGATAAGGTAAAAACGTTCTGATCCTTCACTTTATACAGAGTTACGGTCTCAATTGGGTAATTAAACGATCCGAGCATATCTGCTAACGGTACCTTTGCCGAGTAGAACTTCCTTTCAAGGTTAGAAAGGTCTCTAGAGTTAATCCCTATAGTTTCTGGAGATTCGGAGGCTGCTACATCTACGTAAAGGTACCCAAATTTGGTACGGTCACTTAGTTGGCTGTACCTTTCAGAACTTACAATTGTTGGCCCAAACAAAGGAGAATGAGGCGTGGTTTTGTCTGTCTTCGCGAAAATGTATTGCGGTACAGTGTCAACGCACGTAACCTTTATAGAATCTAGCGCACCACCCGTTCGTTCGGCAATGTCTGCGGTTAGGTATCCTAGAGTATTTTGTGATGTTATTATATAGGTTGAACCTAACAACTTCGAAATAACTTCGTCGGGGTTGTATGGATAGTCAGATTCTTCCGTGAAAGTGTAATCTAGACTCGCCCCCGTGTATGAGTACAATTCGCTTGTTACCATAAAATAGTCTAGGTTGTGGTAATCGAAGTCTAATCCCGTCATTAAATCTGGGTTTACGCTCTTAGGTAAGAAGTCGTAGTCAAATTTAATGTTACCTGCGAGATAGTCCACAAATCCAGGGAGGTTTGTGTTAGATGTCCCCCAACACCGATCGTCGTCTGGAGGTGCAGCAATTGCGTAAGCTTTGGAAGTTCAGAGATCGAATACGAAAAAGACGATTTGCCGAGGTTAAATTTCTTAAAGGATACTTTACTTTTAGATTCGGAAGTAGAGAAAGAACGAATCGCAGACGAAGAGATTTTGGACACTAAACAATGCGTGGGTTATTATTCGCTTACTTTTTTAAGACTGATCAAAGAATTTTGCAACGTAGTAAACCCAAAAGACAAGATATCCTTTTCGCTCAAGTCAAGTCAACCTTTTAAGACGCAAATAACTTTTAAAAAACTTTCGAACGCGGAAATGGATTATTATCTCGCTCCCCGAAAAGAAGATGAAGACGACGACGACGAAGATTTTGAACCTACCGAAACAGAAGAAGATGATTTTGAAGACGATTTTGAACCTACCGATGACGAAGACGAGTAAGACCAAATATAAATTTATTTTTTTCCTCTTTTTTTAATTATTTATTTCTACCTTCACAGATTAAAAGGATTGACTGAAGATAATAAGGGCTTCGCGAAATACAATAGTATTACCTTGTTTAATTGCTTTATTTCATGTAGTCCGTTATTCAGTAAACCTTAGCACTCTAATATTATTTATTCGATAATTTCCGTTTTATATGTATCAAAACCAAAAAAAAAGTGAGAAAAAAAAATGAGCTTACAAAGTTCAAGAGTCGAAATATGGCTTAGCATAGCCCAACAAAACGCGTGGATTCGACAGAGAGGATCGGGAGACGCAAACGATATTTGTGCGTTTGAACCGCCTCTCACCGAACAAGATTTTTACGAGTGCGAGTCAATCGAGGAGTTATACGACCTTTTGACTCAAGGAAATTGGATTCTTGGACAACCCTTTTACTTTCAAGATTTGTGCTTTATCAACCAAATTAACGCGGGGGACGAATGGTTAGTGATTCGGGAAGGACTCGCCTTTGAGAGTTTAACCGCCGGGGCTATGGAGTACGAGGAGTTTAAAGACTGGATCGAGTGCGTCATGAAAGCTACCGAAGAAGAGTTACGAAGTTTAGAATATACCTCTATCGAATATCAGAAAAAATGGAGAGTAATGTAACATGAGCTGTGAAGCGGAAGAAGTAAGATTTTTTGCTGCAAATATTATCGATCTATCAAAATTAAACCTGTGCAATTACTACTCGTGAAGGATAAGATTTCGTCTAGGGAGATCATACACTTAGACAAAAAAAAGATCGATTCTTCTATCGTATTACTAAGATCGACCATCAAGAACGACTACGACTATAGAAATTCGTTTAAAAAACGACAAAACACGCAGCTTAAAGCCACTTGTGAACTTTTATGGAAATTCTGCAATGTTAGAACGTATTATTCTATTAATTGTAAAAAATGGCGTCAATTCAAGTTTTACTAACCTTTTTTTTATTTGTTAAGAAGTTATGGTAGATTTAGAAAATAAAGAAAAATGTTATTTTTTAGTACTCGGCAATAATCCAATTTATAATCCAATTTATCATAGATAATAATTGAGTATACTTTGTTAATAAAGGTTAACTATGAATTTAGATAGAAGTGAGCTAAGTACGAGATTAGTAATGACTAATAATAGGTTCATTTAACCTACGCATTTTTAATAAAATATTTATGGTTTAGAACTTTATCCATCACATAATAATTTTCTTAGTTTTATTAAATGACGATTTTAAAGTACCAGTTATTCGGAAAGAACTCAGTAGGCGTCTACTTAACGGTTAATAATTCATTTGGTTTATACCCATCCATTCTGCTTAAACCAGCTGTTGAAAAAATTAAAAGTATATTCAAAGAGCCTTTATATCCTATTTCGATTAATAATTCCAATTTAATTGGGGTGTATACTGCAAGTAATAAATATGGAATGATTGTACCCCATATTATTAGAGATGAAGAACTTCAACAATTAAAAATGTACTCAAAAGAGTTAAATAGCGATTATCAAATCGGGGTTCTTGACTCATTGGATAACGCTTTTGGAAATTTAATATTATGTAACGATAAAGGGGCTATTATATCTTCTTTTTTAAAGGATCATAAAGATTTCATTGAAGATACGTTAAAAGTTGATACGGTTGTCTATAAATTTGTAGATCATAATCTTCCGGGATCGGTTTCAGTTACAAACAATAACGGTTGTCTAGTGCATCCTTTAACAACAGACGAAGAGATTGAGATAATTTCAGATATTTTAAAAGTAGAGGAAACAGATGTATCAACAGTTAATAGAGGAATTCCGTACCTCTCTTCAGGAGTAGTGGTTAATGATCAGAGCGGCATATTTGGAAATAATTGTACCGGTCCTGAGATGATGCGTTTGACTAATGTGTTAAGGTTATAAAGCTTATTGCTTTAGCGTTGTATTATTGTCCAATAAAAAAGCAAAATTTAATATTTTTAAAATAATTATCAATTTTACCTAAGTGGATTCTCAGGAATTGAAAACTTATGTCAGAGATTAAAATTTATCGGATTATCGGTACTTATAGAAAAAAGTACAAAAAATATTTATTTCGTAAAGAAGTTCGAGCTTTAAAAGAGAAAGATGCTTTAGAAAAAGCGTTGACTCAGATTACAAGCATAGGTATTCTTAGAAGGCAAATAACTATTCAAGAAATAAAAGAAATAACTCCGGAAGAGAGTCAAGATTATTTGATTAGAGAGTTATCTAATTAGAAAACTATTTACAACTAATATTGATTAATATGGAAAATAATCCAAATTTAGAACAACAATTAAGCCAATATCGGTATATTAAAGAACAGAGAGAAATGTTTCAGGGTCAATTTGAAATAATAAACGCTTCTCTTGGGAATTTATACACAACGAAGCTAACTTTAGATAATCTTAAAGAAGGTGTCAACGAAAATGATGAAATTTTGGTCCCAATTGGGGGTCTAACTAGCATTAAAGCAACAATTAAGGACACAAAAAAAGTTCTTGTATATGTAAAAAATGACACGATAATCGAAAAAACCGTTGAAGAAGCCATTGAATTCATTTCAAAGCTTATTGACCAACACAATACACAGTTAAAATTTCTCCAAGAAAGAATTTTTAATTTAGATTTAAATCTTCAAAGCATGAATCAAATGCTTCAAAGTAGAATGACTCAACAATAATTAAAACACTTTTTTTAAGATATAATTGATTTTCACTTTAAGTGGTTAAACGAATGAAGAAATTAAGTAATGTATTCTCTGTTTTCGTTAAAAAAACTTTATCTTCCGAAAACCTAGAGGGTGCGTTAAATGAATTGAATTTACTATTGATAGGAAATGATGTGGCTACTGAAACAGCTGATATTCTGTGTCAAAACATAAGAGTATCTCTTAAAGGTGAACAGATAAGTAGACTAACATCAAAAAGTAAATTACTTTTCGGAATTTTAAAAGATGTGATTACGGAAATTTTAACGCCAGAGAGAGATATTGATTTATTAGAAGAAATTAGAAAGAAGAACAAAACTAGTAGTCCATATATAATATGTTTTCTAGGGGTTAACGGAACGGGTAAAACTACCACAATTGCTAAAATCGCACATTATCTAAAAAAGAATAATATTTCTTCTGTAGCTGCGGCTGCAGATACATTTCGAGCTGCAGCAATCGAACAGCTATCATATCACATGCAAAACATTGGAATTAAAGTTATCAAGCATGAATATAAATCAGATCCCGCGAGTGTTGCCTACGATGCTGTGCAACATGCAAAAGCAAAAAATATTAATGTCGTATTAGTGGATACAGCTGGTAGACAAGTAAGTAATAAAAATTTGATGAGAGAAATGCAAAAGATTGTAAGGGTGGCTGAACCTGATTTAACATTGTTCGTTGGGGATAGTTTAGCAGGAAACGATGCTTTGACACAAGCTAAGGAGTTCAATAATGAAATTGGAATCGACGCAAATATCCTTACCAAATTTGATGCTGATGCCAAGGGAGGGGCAGCATTATCTATATCTTACGAAACTAAAAAACCAATTCTTTTTGTAGGAATAGGACAAGGCTACGACGATATAGAACCGTTCAACAGAGAGTTATTCATATCAAACATTCTTGACCTTAGAGAAGAATAGAAAAAAAAAATTCCATTGAACAGTTAAATTTTTTAAATATTTATTTTTAATTTAATTGTGTCAGATAATTACCCCGGATATGATAAATATACAAAATACGATAAAGGTAAGAAATTATCCTTTTACGAGCGTATGGGTGTCTTTTTTCAAAATGCTAAAAGAATAATAAAAATAGCGAATAAACCAGGAAGAAAAGATTATTTACTTGTATTCAAGATATGTGCAATTGGAATTTTAATATTGGGAGTCTTATCCTATGTTATTCAGTTAATTTGGACTCTTGTTAATTCCGTTTTGGGAATTCGTTAGAGTCTTTTAATTATTTTTATTTCTAAATATTTGGTTTTATCGTTGGTTTGGTATGAAAGTATTATTAGATTATACTAAAGATCTTCATTTTAAAGCTTCTGCAAGAAATTTTAAAGATTTAAATGTCGACGAACCAGTTTCGTTTCACGGGACAGATCTCGGTCCAAGTGCAGTGGAGTATTTATTAATTGGAATAGGAGGCTGCTTAGGTACGACCTTTATTTACTGTCTACGGAAGAACAAAATAGAGCTGGAAGCACTTAAGGTAATAGTAGAGGGAGAATTATCTCACACAGGACCGAAAATGTTTCTAAAGTTAGTAAATATAGATGTCGATTTGAACTTTATACCGAAAGAGGCTAGTTCTGATAAAGAGATTAATAAGTGTGTGAAAGAATTTTTAGAATATTGTATTATTACAAATTCAATCACGAAGGGTTTACCGATTAATGTTAATTGTAAAAAAGAAAACTAAAAATTAGAGGTTAAAAAGAAGAAAGGATTTTAATTAAAGAAGTATATATTTTAAAAAAGGAAAATTGTGATCTCTGACGGAACTCTAAGCTCTTCTTCCTTATTTTTACAAGCAATAAATTTGATTTTCATAGGCACTAAAAGTGTAATTAATCGTTTGGTTAAAATTCCATCAATTATGAGAAACTGTGTTTCTTTGTATTCTTTAATTTTTTCAAAGACTTCTCCAACGGGAATTTCGAATAATTTCTCTAAACTCTTATTTAATCCTATGCTATGTCCGGGTTCTATTTTTTCAAGGCTTTCCTTTATTACCTTTTGATTTTTTACTTTTAACTTCTTCATAAGTTTTTGGAATAAATCATCCTTGCCTGAAATTGCTTTTTTAACCTTAGGAATAGGAATATGCCTAGCTCTTGTGGGTTTTTTGTTTTGGAGAGCTTTAATCATTTGCTTACGAGTAAGTTCTTCCACTTCTGAACCTTCCGGTGCTCGAGCGATATAATCTAGTTTTGTTACTTGTAAGAGTTCATTTAAAATAATTTGGCCTCCTCTGTCACCATCCAAGAACGCAATAACAGAGCTTTTTGTTTTTATTAAATTTATAACTGATTTTGGTACTTGAGTGCCCTGAACTGCTACAGTGTTTTTAACTCCTATTCGTAATAGGTTTAGAACATCCGCTCGACCTTCAACAATTATTAATTCGGAACTAGATTCAACCTCCGGACCTGCAGGTAAGTTTTCTGGGCCCCAAGAAGTTATTTCTCCAAGTTTGATGTCTGTATCCATTTGTTCTTCTATTTCACTAGGTTCTAAAGAATTCTGATCCCAATTTTTTAATAATTCCGCGGCGCGCTCAATTATTTTTTTACGTTTAGTTTCTCTAACATCCCGAATATCCAATAATTTGATTTCAGCCTCACACGGACCCACGCGAGAAACAGTTTCAACCGTTGCAGCCAACAGAGCAGTTTCTCTACGAGTTAAGCTAGAAGGGATTTTAATGATTCCTTCGGAAACTCCTTCCTTGGATTCATTATCAACCTCAATTCGACCGATTCTTCCAGATTTTTGAAGATCCCTTAAATCTAAATCTAAGAGAAGCCCCTCTGTTTGTCCAAAAACTGCTCCAACTATGTCTGATTTCTCGACTACGCCTTTTATTTTAAATTTTACTTCGATAACATATTTAGTAGTAAAATCTACATTATTTGTGGTAATTTTAATCACTCCCTATTTTCATTTGTTATTTCTATTTGTTAATAAAACCAAAATTAATTATGAACTTATAAAAAGAAGTAAAATCTCACTAATAGACAGTGTCTAATGCAAAATTGATAATTCCTAACTAGAGTTTTGAATGTTTTATCTTTTGAGATAATTATATTTATCTTTATTGAGCTTGATTTTTGAATCTTCTTCCTGTATATCGTTATAAGTTTGGATAATTATTTTAGTTTAATAATTTGATTAATTTTTTTTTTTGATTGAATTTTTTTAGTATTTCACTTAAATGATGATAAATTTTGGCGTATTTACTTATTCGATTAAAACTTTTAGAGTATTAATATGATCGGTAAATTTATTTAGTAATTCAATAAATAATCAATATTTTATTGATGATTATTTTAAAAAAATGCTTTATTAAATTTATCTTTTGCTAATTTATGGGATGCAATTAGAATTGACCTTTATAGTTATATTATCTCCATGAAATGGGATTTTTTTAAGTTAAAATATAGTTTTGTTTGCATGAGCATTTATTGGAACAATAAATTATTGAAAAGACTTTCAACAAACACAAAAAGAAAATTCAAGTGTAGAATCAATACTGATGTTGGTAGATTTTATTTTTATTTCGAAGAAAATGAGAAATCTGAGCAACCCTCTATTTCGGGAAGGTTAGTTTTTTTTCCAAAAAGCACTCATTAAATTGATGTAGAATCATTAAAATTCTTGAATTTATTTTATATATTTATTATTAATTATTATTATTTATTTTCTAATTTTAAAGGTACTCAGTGTTAAGTTTGATTGAAAAGATAATAGTTTTAGGGGGGAAAGGAGGAGTAGGTAAATCATCCATAAGTGCAGCTACGGCAGTATTATTATCAGATCTATTACCAGATAAGAAAATTCTCCTTATTTCTTTTGACATGGCACATAATTTATCAGATCTCCTATCAAAGGATATAGGAAACACGATTACTTCAATAACGAGTAATTTGTGGGCGATCGAACCAGATGCAAATGAATATGCAGAAATTTACACTAAGGATTTAATTTATAAGATGAAAACTCTCACGAAACAGATGCCTTTAGTGGGTAGAATCCCAAAAATTGAAGAATTCATTGATACTTCCTTTACTTCAGATTCAATACCCTTAGCTTTAAAAAATGCCATGTTTTTTCAAAAAATTTTAGACGCAGAAGATAAAGATTCTAAAGAGATGCAATTTGATATCATTGTAGCTGATTTTCCTCCAACTGCTAATATGATTACTCTTTTTGAAATCCCTGAGGATCAGGTCAAAGTAGTCCTAAAATATTCGTTAAATTTCTATAACTCTATTAAAAGTGCGATGCGTAATTTTTCAAAGATGTTTAAACAGATTTTTAATCCCTTTGATGGCGAATATGAAAAAAGGAAGGAACTAGGAAATGAGATTTTTAACATGATGGTTGATCTTGAAAAGCGAGGGGAAAGAATCACTGATTTGATCCATAGTGTAGGATCATTAAGGTTGGTTTCAATTGCTGAGAAACCAAGTTTTGAAGAAGTCAAACGAGCAAGAGATTTGACTAATAAATACATTAACCTCGATGCCGTTCACATTAATATGATAATTCCCAAGAAACACGCGAAAAAGTGCGATTTTTGCAGTCAAATTTCCTCGATTCAGCAGCGATACTTATTAGAGATTAAGAATGAATTTAAAAATACTAAGATATGGGAGTCTAACAGACTTAAAGAAGAACCTATTGGATTAAATGGTTTGAGAAATCTTGCTAATGAAATTTATGGATTCAAGATTTATCCAGATGATATTTTAAATCCTAAAATATAGAAGAAAAAAAAATAAAAATAAAAATTTAAGTTATTAAGATTTAACTATGATTTTTCAAGTTTTCAACAACTAAGTTGAAATTCAATTTCTAAGTCGAAAATAGATGCATTTAAATATAAAAATTCTTTTTATATATATACCATTATATGACCATAAAGGGATCATAAAAGGATCATAAAAAGATCATAAATTTAAAAAAAAAATAAGGAATAAAAAATGATAAAATATGGCAAAGAAGATAGAAGAAGACAAAAGAAATAAGTTGATTAAAGTTTTAGTTACTGAACGATTTTTTAAAAAAATAAATAGATACGCGGGGTTAGCCTTTCAAAACAAATCCGAATTTATTCGGACAGCTATAAGACATAGAATTGCGGAAATAAATAAATCAATATTTTCCATACCAATGGATCCAAGATTTAATAATCAAAATCTCAGACGTTCAATTATGAAGGAATTGAAAGATGCCCAAGAAAATACTAATTATTTGGAAAAACCTAGCGAGGATACTTTAAAAAAGCGAGAAGAAGAGAAGAAGAAGCGTAAGGAAGATTTGGAAGAAGAAAAGAAAACATTAGAAAAACAATTAGAAATTGTAAAGAAGAATCTTGAAAAATAAGAGATTATTAGGAATTCTTTACGGTAATTTCAATCTCACAACAAGGATCTCCCAAAGGGATTTTCTTCTTATGTTCTAAAATAAAGTCATTTTCTGGAAAAGCGCCCTTTAGTAAGCCTCTAATACTTGCTAGTGTAACCTTGTGACAAGGAATTGCCTCCTGAGGCCATACTTTCTGAACCATTCTCCAAACTTCACATTCTAAAACTCTATGAATCATTTTGTTCTCATTAATAACCTCTATTTCTGAATTCATATTCATAAGTGTATGTTGGATCTTCATTAGTTTTGGTATTGCTTTAGAGAAGTCACCTTTCAAACTCGTTATTGAAGCGATTTTCTTTCCCAACCTTTCAGAAAACATCTCCCATGCTTTTACATCTAATTCTGTCGCAGTTTCCAAACCAAGTTTTTCTACCGAAGCCATGAACCACGCACCATCCAACCTGAGAAAAGCATATCTCATCAATTCTAGTAATTCTTCTAAATCTAAATCTATATTTTCTTTCATTTATAACACTAAATTATTTTTTTACTAGGTTTTATTATCTGTTATTGAAGTAATTTAACAAAACTTAATTTAAATTTATGTACTTAGCCAAATTAAGGGAATTATATAAGATATTTGAAAAAAAGTAATAAAAATAAAAAAACTAAATAAAATAGATTAAGTTCCTTCTTCGTAGCCGTGGATGTACTTATATTGCTCATCGGTTAGTTTATCAATCTTAATACCCATTGATTGAAGTTTTAAAATGCCTACTCTATCGTCAATATCAGATGGTATATCAACCATTCCTGGTTTTAAGTTTTTGCTATTTTTAACGATATATTCAGACATTAGAGCTTGAAGACCAAATGACATGTCCATGACTTCGCTAGGATGCCCTTCAGAAAGTACTAAATTAGCTAACCTTCCTTTAGCTAGAAGATAAATCTTTTTACCATCGGGAAAAATTAATTCTTCAACATCTCTACGAACTGGGTTTATTTCCTTAGCATACTCGTAAAGCTCCTTGGTTGGGACTTCAATATCGAAATGACCTAAATTTCCTAAAATAACACCATCCTTTAGTAGTCCAAACATTTCCTTGGTAGGGAGAATGACATGCTTACATCCAGTAGCAGTCAGAATAATGTCAGCATTAGGAAGAGCTTCTGCTATCGGCATTACGTTGTACCCACTAAATTTAGCTTGGAGTGCTTTTATTGGATCGACTTCCGTTACAGTAACATTAGCACCTAATCCTCTCGCTCTTAAAGCCATTCCAGAGGAACAATGTCCGAATCCTGCTATGATCACATTTTTCCCAGCAAATAAGACATGCATTCCATATATTGCAGCAACAATTCCTTGTCCAGTCCCTAATTCATTATCAAATTGATTTTTGCAACGCGCATCATTGACGGGAAATAATGGAACTTTTAAAGCCCCTTGCTTATCCATTGCTTTAAATCTTTTTACGCCTGTTGTTGTTTCTTCTTGACACGCGATAATAGTACCATTCTGAATCAATTCAGGAAATTCTTTATGAGCTGTAACAATCATATCAGCACCATCGTCTATAAGAATATTAGGCTTAGCCTTTAAACATTCTCTTATACACCAATAAAATTCTTCATCAGTATTCCCATGCCATGCAAATACATTAATTCCTTCCTTAACCAATGCAGCTGATACATCATCTTGAGTTGATAAAGGATTACTTCCACATAAATATACTTCTGCACCACCAGCTTTTAAGGTTCGAGCTAGATTTCCAGTTTCTTTTGTTATATGGAGGCATCCAGCAATTGTTATGCCCTTTAAAGGTTTTTCCCTTTCAAATCGTTCTCGAATAACTTTAGAAATGACGGGCATTTTATTTTCAGCAATATATAATGCTTCTTTACCTTGTTCTGCTAAACTTTCATCAGCAACTTTATAATTTACCATAATAACTCATTTTATAATTTTTTGTTAATAAAATAATTAATTTAAGCATCAATTTAAATATATTATTGGTTAAAGGGTAAGGATATTTATTAAAGAATATTAACATTTAAATAGCATGATTTATATTTTATTCTTATGACTGAAGCTATGGATGAATTTAGGACCCTTAATCTTCTAAAAAGTTTTAACAATAAATCTAAATACGTAATAGCTAAGCTTACACAGGTTTTAGGTTATACTAGACAGACAATTAAAAAACAATTTGATGATCTGAAGACAGAAAAAATAATTAATAATTTTACAATCAATATTAATCCGAATATCCTTCCCATTAACTTAAAATATGTATTATTAGAGATTAAAACCAATCCTAAGGAACCGAAACTCTTAGAAAATTTGTTAAAAATCTCTCAATTAAAAATTCTTGATGGAATTTTAGGAGAATATTCTCTATTTGCTTTACTCATATTCCATTCGTCTGAGGAGTATTACCAGGTTTTAAGTATAATAGATAACATAATGGCTCAATCATATTTTAAGAAGTATCATATAATCGAGACAATTAAAGTATTCAAGACTAATGGAATTGAATTGATTGACAATAAAATTCATCCAAATTTCAATGTTGATAGTCTTGATTATGTAATTTTAAAAATATTGCAAGAAAACCAGGATATTAAACCAATCTCGACTTACGAGATTAAAGATATAATAAACGATAAGTATAAAGATTTTTTAAATGAAATGAACAGGCAAGAAATCTCCCAATCTACAATTCATAACAGAATTAAAAAGCTTGAAAATAATAATGTAATTCTTAACTATGCTCTTAACTTTTCTCCGAAAAAGATTGGATTTAGAGGAAAATATCTCGTAAGAATCAAACCTAAGGATCCCTCAAAATATAATGAAATTGCCTTAAATTTAGAAAAAAATAGCTTTATAACCGATCTTTTCAGGATTGGGGAGCAACATGGCTTATTTGCGATAGTTCGCGTTAAAAATGTAGAAGATTACGCAGAATTTATAAGAGATTTGTACCAATCAGATGAAATTGAAGACACATTTACTAGTTTTGTTCTCGATGAACTTAAGACTTATACTAATTTTGTTATTTATTAGAATAATTTTACATCCTTTCAAATCTCAAGTTCATTTTTAATCACTCTCTAATGATTTATATTTCATTTCAATTACATTTTTTTTATTAAGAATAATATCAATATTATAAAGAATAAAATAGACAGAATATCAACCTTGCGAGGAGTTTGACATATTTCGAGATATTATTGATTTCACCAAAAAGCACACCCACGATAAGATCGCTATAATTGATATAGAAACGACAGACTTAAAGCCAGAAAACGGGTTAATTATTGAGATTGGAATAGTTGAACTTGATTTAAAAACTGGAGAAACTAAAATCCTATTCGATTCAACAGTAAAGGAATCAGCATTTGGGGATTTTCATAAAAACGCGTGGATTTTTTATAATTCTGATTTGAAATTCGAGGAGATTCAAAATGCTCCTAATTTAGACCATCTTAGAAAAGACATCCAGGAAATATTCGATCATTATTCACTAACTGCGTATAACACTTATTTCGATTTTGGATTTATGGAATCGAGAGGTTTCAGTATAAAAAAGGATATTCCCGACATAATGGCGGTAGCAAAAGAAGCTTGTAAGATTGTATACTCAAAAGGAGGTTACAAGAATCCAAAGATGCAGGAAGCTTGGGACATATTTTTTCCCAAAACAAATTATAGAGAGAAACACAGAGCAGTAGACGACGCAATTCATGAAGCTGAAATGCTCTTTGAAATGTATAAACGAGGAGAGTATAAAATCGAACCTTAGGAATACTATTTTTCTAAATTTAATTCGATATTGCACTATAAACACTATAAAAAGGCGAAATAAATTAATTTAATTACAAAAGAATAATATCTTTAATTGAAAAGTATGAATTATTTTTTTGAACTAATTACAAAAAATATTGGTTTCTCAAGAATAGGAAGAATAGTATGTTCAAAAGAAACTAAACGTTTCATTTCAACGCCAAATATTATTGTTCCGATGAAAAAAAGTCTGATGAATAATGTGAGTTTTCTTGAGGAGTTCGAAGATCACGAAATATTTGTAATTTTAAAAGATTTTTATTTAAAAATCGGATTTTTACGGGAAAAATTTAAAGAAACTGGCTTTATTTATACTCATAATGGTTCAATGGAAACTTTTAAAGAAAAATTAGCTTCTAATATTAAAATCTTTGCAGAAGACAATATCATTCCTTCTATTCCGTTTAATATTCCGACAACTGCTATAAATAAAGAATTTGCTGAGGAGGAAATTAGTAATTTTATAGAAGAGTCAAATCAGATTTTACTACAATACATTAATTTAGATTTTGGATTATCTATTAAGATGTATGGTTATTATGAGCTATTTGACCTGTACATCCCTCTAATTAGAAATAATAAAAATGTGAGAATATTAAATTTAGTTGATTTGTTTGACAACTTTAGTAATTTTAGGAATATTTTGAAAGTTATATTCAAAATTAAAAAAGAACTCGATAATAATTTAGTGTTAATGGTTTCAGGTAGAATTATTCCGAAATTTTATCCGATTTTGATTTATTTAGGCATCGATTTAATTGATTGTTCATATTTACAATATTTATCCTCTGAAAATTTCTATGACACTATAGAATATTTACTCCCAATTTATAAGATTAAATATCTTCCGTGTCCATGTACTATTTGTAGGAGAAATTTAAAACATACTCTAAGTAATAAATATTCTTCTGAAAAAACAGAACAACTAACGCTTCATAATATCATATCAGCGTACACTTATATGAATAAAATCAAATTGTACCTGAGGATGGAAGATTTTAGGGGCTTTATCGAAAAATCCTCTTTTGATGATATGAATATAATCTCAACCTTAAAATTACTCGATACTCAATATTTTGATGTTTTGAGATTTGAAACACCAATTACTCAAGTAAGTAAATCCATTAAATGTTTTGGTCCATCTTCATATAACAGACCAGACTTTCAGGAATTTCGGGAGAGATTGGTGAAAAATTTTACACCAGAATCCTGGACTAAATTGATAATTTTAATCCCTTGTTCGGCAAAAAAACCTTACTCTGAGTCGAGATCTCACAGAAAATTTCAAGAAATTTTTAGGAAATTTCCAGATTTTCCTGATTTCCAAGAGATTATATTAACATCGCCGTTAGGCGCTATTCCAAGACAATTAGAGAACGTGTACCCCGCAAATTCATACGACATTTCAGTAACAGGAGATTGGGACAACGAAGAAATAGAAATAGCTTCAAATATGCTCATTTCTTTATTGAAGAAATTTGATAATAGAATTCCAATATTATGCCATTTAAAGGATCAAGGTTACTTAAAAATAATAGAAAAGGCTCGTTTAAAATTGACCAATAAATTTTACTTTACAAAACCGCAAGGTAATCTTACAACTAAGGAATCATTAATGTCTTTGGAAAGTAACATTGAATCTCTTAAAACTTCTTTAGAATTAGATAGTGCTATACCCGAAAATAAAAATTTATTAAAAACTTGGACTCGTAAGTTTATTAAAATAATTGATTATCAATTTGGTCAAAATACCGGATATAAAATATTTGTTAATGGGATTAAAACATGGAGAAACAAAAGGAGTAATCAGATAGAAATAAGCGACCAAAAAACGCGCGAAAAGTTGGGAAAATTCAACTTTAACACGGGCCAAATTGAATTAAATCTTAACGGCGCGAATAGGTTACTACCCCTAAGAGAGGAAGCGAATTATATAATATTTGATGGCCAAAAAATTAACGGAAATACATTATTTCGTCCAGGAATTATTAAATTTAGTTCAAACCTCGTTCCAAAAGACTTCGCTTTGATTTATGATAAAAATCAAGAGAATATCATCGGATTAGGAAGCTTGATTGTTGGTTCAAGCTATATTAAAAATTCAAAAACAGGTAAAATTGTAAATGTCTACGAAAAAAATTAACGAAAATACATTACTCGTTGAAAAAATCAAAGAGTTTAGGATTCTATCAATTAAGAGAAAATTCAAACTAGATAAAATAGAAGTAGATAAACCAGTAAGTTTCTGGATAAAAGAAGATCGATTACTTAGTAAGAAAGGGAAGGAATTCACTATAATATTAAGAACAAAGGGTTGTAGTTGGGCATTGGGAGATTATGGAGGATGCTCAATGTGTGGATATATTCAAGACTCAACTATTGAAAAAATAGATCAGATTCATATAATTAATCAATTTAACTATGCTTTTGAAGAAAAAATAAGTGAAATTACTTCCGATGAGGATGATTTTATTATTAAAATCTATAACTCTGGAAGTTTTTTCGACGATGACGAAATATCTGCTGATGTTCGAGAACATATATTTAAGAAAATAGCAGATGTCCCTAAAATTAAAGAAGTTGTTATAGAATCTCGAGTAGATTATATTACCAATGAGAAGCTTAACATTATGAAGAGTATTTTAAAGGACAAATATGTTGAAGTTGCTATTGGTCTGGAAACCGTAAATGACTATATTAGAAACAATTATATTAATAAAGGGTTGAAATTCAAAGATTTTCTGGATGCAATTCATTTATGTAAAAAGAACGATATAGGTATTAGAGCTTATTTACTCTTTAAACCGCCATTTATAAATGAGCAAACTGCAATAGACGATTGCGCTAATTCAATCCAAAAATTAGTAGAATTAAAAATTAACACTATTTCGATAAACCCTCTAAATATTCAAAAAAATTCCCTTGTAGAATACTTGTTTTATCAAAATCGATATCGACCTCCTTGGTTTTATTCTCTGTTTAAATGTTTACTTAAAACATGTAAAAATAACGACATACTAAAATCTGTGAGGATAATATCCTCCCCTTCGGGTGCTGGCACTAAAAGAGGCATTCACAATTGTCTAAAACGAGAATGCAACGAATTTATGATAACAGCTCTCAAAGAATTTGTTTTAACTCAAAATATTAACTCTCTGACAATAAACGATTCACATACTTCATGTGATTGCTTGTTAAAATATCAATTGCAAAAAAATTTTATTTAGTTATTAACTTAATGACGATTATAAAAATTTGAATCCTTGAAGAATATTGTTCACTGATAACAAAATACTCGTTTCTCTCATCTCTTTTTAAAAAAAAGGTATATTTAAATATTAGTGACCAATTCTCTATTCTAAGTTTTAAATAATAGTTAGGGTCGTTGCTTGCAAAAATACGTTAAATTGAATCTGTACTATCTCGGAGAGTCCTCGAAAGGGCATAAAATCTACAGAGCAAGCAAGTGGAATAAAAGTTTAGAGAATTTGGGTGGAAAACTAGTTCTTACGGAAAGTTTTGAAGAGATCGGTAAAATTAAAGAGATCTTTGGCCCAATTACTTTACCATTTATTTCAATAAAAATTGTACCTGAGAAGAGATTCAATCCAAATGATAACCTGTACGCTAAAATGCGTTAAAATATATGGAACCTTTATTAAAAACAATCTTAAAAAAGGTGTAGATTATATCAAGTTGGAATCAAAGTAAAGCTTTCGTGAAAAATGATGCAGAACGAAGCCAAGATAATTGTAGTGAATGTGGCGAAAATATATTATTTGATGAAAATAGAGGTCTATTGGTTTGCGAAAAATGTGGGCTAGTTGATAGCGAGAAACACATAGATCAAGGCCCAGAATGGCGTGCTTTTGATTCCGATCAAAAGAAAAAAAGAACAAGAACTGGAGCCCCTATGACCTATATGATCCACGACAAGGGACTCAGCACAATGATAGATTGGAAGAACAGAGATATCTTTGGTAAAGAGATTTCAGCAAAAATCAGAGGTCAAATATATCGCCTTAGAAAGTGGCAAAGTAGGATTAGGGTCTCAGATGCCACCGAAAGAAACCTAACCTTTGCATTAAGTGAATTAGATCGAATGGCATCAAATCTCGATCTTCAGAAAAATCTTCGCGAATGTTCCGCTAAAATCTATAGAGATGCTGTCGAAGCGCATTTAATTAGAGGAAGGAGCATTGAAGGTGTTGCTGCTGCAAGTCTTTACGCCGCATGTAGGATGTACAAAATCCCCCGTACTTTAAATGAAATCGCAGAAATAGCTAGAGTTAACAAAAAAGAAATAGGACGCTCCTATAGATTTATTTCAAAAGAATTAGAACTACATTTAAATCCTACAAAACCTTCGGATTTTCTTACTCGGTTTGTATCTGAATTAGAACTCTCTACCGAGTGTCATAAACTAGCTAAAAAAATTATTAAAATGGCTGAATTAAGGGGTTTGACTTCAGGAAGGGGACCAACGGGAGTATGTGCCGCAGCAATATACGCCGCAAGTATTTTGGCTGAAGAAAGGAGAACTCAAAGAATAATTGCCAAAGTTTCTCAAGTTACAGAGGTTACAGTCAGGAATAGATTTCAAGAATTAATAGAAAACCTAAATCTGGGAATTCAAAAAAAGTGATTAGCTCCAAATAAAATATCAATTTCTCAAAAAAAAATTCCCCACATTTTTAATTTCTTATTTTTGTTGAAATAATATCGCGATAATATACCATTTAAAGACTTTTTGCTAAATTCTATTTTATAGTTCAATTCATTTTTATTGGTATGATAGAATGAAACAAGAAAATAACAGGCTTATTAATCAAATTGAAGTCAATTATTTCTTACACCGGATTAAAGAAAACTTCCCAAACTTTGTTGCGGGGGTAATAACGGATAAAAATGGTTTTCCACTTGGTTCTGATATCTCAAAGCGTCTTTGGATTCATGAGAATAAATTAGCTTTATGGGCGGTCTCTAAAAATAAGGAGAATAAAGATCTAATTAATGATCCAAATTTAATCCAGTTGAAGTTTGATATTGATAAAAGGAAGAGGTTTAAACTGTTCATTTTATTAGAAAAATCAAAATATAATAAAAGTGGAGTAAAACCCTTAAAAACTATAATAAGAGCGCAAGAACTGTTTTAATCCGTTGCGGAACGTGAAATTATTTCATGTGAATTAAGTTTTTATAGATATAATTTTATTTTTATATTAAGTAATTAGAGAACTACAGTTTACTTTAAATAAATTCTTTTTAAAATAATAAGACACTCTGAACAGATTCTCTAAATACTTGAAAAAAATAGGTGGAATTAATTGAGTTATTCTCAGGACGAGCGTATTTTAAAACAGCTCTTAAAGGAAATTATAACAAGCACTCCTGGATTAAAATATGCAATAATCATAGATGACACGGGAATAACCATAATGAGCGAGTCTAAATTTATTTTAAAGGACGAAGACGACTTATCTGTAGAGAAGATTGGAGCAATTGGAGGAGCCGTCTTTACAGCCGGGGAAGAACAGGGATACATTTTAGGATATGGAAACATCCACCTTCAAATCACTGAGTACTTCAAGGGAATGATCTTTTCCTTGAAGGTGGGTAAGGGGGTACTATGCATAGCGACAGATAAAAACATCCAAATTGGACTCGTGAGAGCAATTATGAACAAATATTCTCAAAAAATTTCTTCTGTGTTGGATAGATATCTTCAAGAAGAAAAAGGAGAAATGAATAAAGAATTAAAAGAACTTTTTAATTCGGATACAATTAGCCTTCTATAAAAGGCGTTCTGTTCCAATTGAAATTCTATTTATATATTAAATCAGCATATATTGTTGCCTAGAAACACTAACACAAATTTATCATTTACTGGATATTCCATAAATCAAATAAGTTCTCTCGTGCTAGGCGGTAATTTCTATGCCTTTTTGGGGCATAATCATGTCTGCATGCTGGGTCTGACTCCAATCTCATCGCACGGTAAAACCGTTAATTGCTAGATTAAGAGCCCATTTTTGATGCAGTAAATTGTTGATTAATAAATTCAGGATGTTTGCATAACTTTGCGCGCGTAATCACGATTATCATACGCGTCCTCGAATATGCTAATGCTCCATCATTATTTTCCCAAATATTAATATTAAAACCAAGCTAAAAAATTTATTCTATTTTATCCCTTCTCTTCCTAAATTTATCTAATAGTTTTCCGAGATCCAGGGGATTTCATACTATTTTGTAAAAAAGTTAAATTCTTAATTATTCTTATATTGTAATTTAGTAATATTATGGGAGATATTATTATTATTACGGGGGTGTTTCTCGCAAGCTTTTTTTTAGGCATCAAACATAGTTTGGATGTGGATCATGTGGCGGCAGTCTCCACATTGCTTCTCAGATCTCCAAGGATTACCCAAACAATGAAAATGGCTATTTATTGGTCATTGGGTAACACTCTCACGGCAGGAATTCTTATTATAATACTTTTCCTAATGAAAGATGTATTTCTTTCTAGTTTTCTAGCGGGGTTTGAACTAATCATAGCAATTATGCTAATTCTAATTGGAATAATAACCATCATCTTTGAATCCAACATGATTAAGGTTGTTAAGAAACCGCATTCACATCACTTTCACTTTTTTAAAAAGAATAGACATACAAGGCATTCTATTAGCATAAATGGGCAGGAGGGTAATGCTATTCTAAAACCAGAACCTAAAGGGAGGTTACGAATTAATAATAGTTTTGTTGCAATTACTTTGATAGGTTTTCTTTAAGGTTTAGCTTCAAATGACGAATTATTGATCATATTGGCGTTTACTTTAAATTTGAATAATCTCCTCACGGTTCTTGTAGGTATAGTTCTTTTTTCATTTGGTGTTGCGGTTGGCATGATTGCTTGGAGTTCACTATTAAACTTACCAAAAATAAAGGGAAAACAGGAAAAAATTATAAAGTGGCTTAACATTTCAATTGCCATTATAGCTATAGTGTACGGAATATATCTTCTCCTCGGGGGGGAAGGTATTAATTTAATTGCTTTTTTAGCTTAATTAATTTTAATCCTTACTAATGAATTAAACAAAATTGTAATTCTTGGTTTAGTGTAGGTAGTTATCAATTCGTTCTTTAAATGCTTCAATAGCCAAAGGATGGTTATTCCATGCACCTAAATCAATAACCTCAACATCTTTTGGAATTTTACTTTTATATACTAAACTTGGAATATCATATTGACTATGAATGGAATCAGCACTAATACCCGCAGAAAAGAAAATGATTTTTTTGACTCCGTTTCTGATGAACTCTTCAATTTTTTCTGCAGGTTTAGGATTTTTAAATTCCATCCAAGCCAAGCTTAGATTCTCAGATTTGTATCCATCACTGATAAAAAGATCTATGATTAGTTCTCTAAAGCGAATTTCGTGCTCGGTTTCGGTAGGAAATTCTTCATCCCATTGATCAGGTTGACCGTGACCCACCAATAATAAGCCAACTCCTTCTTTTTCTTCTGGTTGAACTACAGAATTGGCCTTTTCCAAAAACATTTTATGCAGATATTTAGAGTTCCATAGGGGTGAAGTAAAAAATATTGGAACCTTATATTCCTGAAGGTTTAGATCTTTTATTTGGTTTTCTCCTTCAGCAGTATGATTCGAAATACTTACAAAAACTTCACACACCACCAATTTACTAGCACCTTCATTTAAAGCTTGTATAACAGCAGCATCAGGTCGGGGTTCATCGTCTAAAAATGATAAATAGAATTTTGTACCGTGGTCTCCCTCTTTTCTAAATCTCTTTTCTAATTCTTCAAACATTAGATGATGCATTTTTCTATGATCACTCTTTCCTACCTGTAGGTATTTTTTTCTCAAAATATTTAAGAATAATGGCCTAATGGGAAATGGAATAAATGGAATCTTTTGTTTATCAAATTCCCTGAATTGGTTTATCCATCCAATAGGATTATAAGTTTCAGGCTCCCCATGAGTAAAATAAATAACTGCTGTGTGTCCCTTCCCGGGATCATTCTTTGATCGTACTAATTCTGGAATAAATCGAGAGTCTTCTACATTTAAAACTTGTTTAGCTCGAATATAATAGCCGAGAAAAAATAAAAAAACTGAACCTAGAATTAAAAAAGTAAATTCGATGAACCCCTCATTAAACACAAAAATTGACATTGTTACTAAGAGAAAGAATAAAAAAGAACTTATTAGAAGGTATCGACTCATTTTCAAAGGATGGACAGTTAAATAGTTTATAAGAACGAGGCCAAGTAAAAAACTGATAATTATTCCTAATGTAATATATATTAAGATCATTACAATGATTTCAAAAGGTTTAATTATTGAATATAATTGTTTCCATTATTAATAAATTAACTCAATTATTAAAAATTCTAATTCACTGAAAAATTCAATTCCTACTTGTTTAGAAGATTTAAGAGTTCATTATACGAACCTAATAATTGCTTGATCTGAGGATTATTTAATCCCTCTTTAGGAATACCTTCGAAAATAGCCTTTCCATCGTTTAAAACAAGCATTTTATCTGCCCAATTTTCTATAAAGAAAAAATTGTGGGTAGTAAATAAAATTGTCATTTTTTGCTCTTTTTTAAGAGTTTTAAAAATTTGTAAGTGGTTATATATTGATTTAAAATCAAGATTTGCGAAGGGTTCGTCTAATATTAACAGTTTAGGTTTCATTACTAATAGTCCTGCTAAAGCAGCTCGTTTCTTCTGTCCCCAAGATAAATCGAATGGAGAATTTTTACCATATTGCGTTAAATTAACAGCCTTGAGCGCCCATTCAACTCTCTTGTTCACCTCAGATTCTTCTAGCCTAAGATTCCTTGCTCCAAATCCTACATCTTCTCTTATAGTTGGAGCAAATAATTGATCGTCAGGATTTTGAAAGAGAAATCCTATTTTCTGGCGTAATTTCCATAATTGATTTCTGTCCCTTGTTAAGATTTCGTCAAATATTTTAATGACCCCATCTTTAGGTTTCAGTAAACCAACTAATAATCTAAGCAAGGTAGTTTTTCCCGACCCATTGTTTCCTGTTAGAGCATAGATTGAATTTTCTTTAATTTTTAATGATAAATCGTCAATAGAAAAATTTGAATTATAATCAAAATTCAAGTTCTCTACTTCTATAAGATAAATAATTTTAAAACCTCCGTAGGTATCTGTTTTAGATGTATAAAATAAATGAGAGAAATAATAACAAATAAAAACATAACTACTATTAGAATATCCGCTAATTTGATTTTCTTTGAAGAAAAGGTAATTTTTCCAGAAAAACCCCTCATTTTTAAACTTTCATATAATTTTTCGCTCCTTTCCATATTATGCACTATATTCTTCCCCATTATGAACGCGTGGGTTTTAAGCCTTTGCCAATACGATGTAAAGTTTTTTCCTCTTAAATCTTGGGCATCCAATACTTTTTTATTAGACTTTGCGAGAATAGGGATGTAATGAAGCATGATCACGATACTTCCAATAAAAAATGATGGAATCACTCTTAGTTTAGTTAACGCTTCAATAAATTCAGAATAAGTTAATGACATTAGAAATGTTAAAAATACAAATGCAGCCCCTAAAATTCGAAAAAGTAAATTTAATGCGAAAACTAATCCCTCCTTATATACATTTAGTGAAATTCCAATATTCAGTTGAAAGAACACAGTGTTTCCAACATAAAAAGGAATAAAAATTGTGATAAGAAGTATAAATGGAATTAATGCTTTAAGTTTTGACAATATCTTTATTAGATGTAAGTGAAACACGAAATTAAAAAGGATAACAAATAAAATAACCGCAATTACTAAATAAACATCATATATTATAAGAAAAGGAATAACTAAAATAAACGGGAGGATAAATCGAATTAAAGGATGAATCTTATTTAAAAATCCTTTCTCATCTTCGTGTTTGAAAGGTAATTCTATATCCAATTTATTTTATCTCCTTAAATCTCTATTAAATTGTATAAAACATAGTTATTTTCGATTTATAAGACTCAAGTGGTTCTAAATTGAGTCTTCATATTATTTTATAAAATTATCATATCGTTTATAAATAATACTAAATTATGCTATAATATTATTCATTACAATAAAATTAATCGATAATAAAATATAGAGAGATAAAAAATGCACTTACCAGACGGACTATTAGATCCTATTACAATTATCGTGCTGTGGATTATAACTATTGCTACAATGATTTTTGGATATTTTAGAATGGGTAAAATGTTTGAAAAAGAGGATACTGAAAAATTAATCCCATACATCGGAGTTTTAGCAGCAATTATATTTGCGTTTCAGTTCGTTAATTATCCTGTTCCAGGGGGGACTTCTGGCCATTTGGTTGGAGGTACATTGGTAGCTATTATCCTTGGTCCTTGGGCGTCAGTTATCGTATTATTTTTAATTTTAGTTATTCAAAGTCTTTTTGGAGATGGGGGCATTACCGTATTAGGAGTTAATGCGTTCAATATGGGGATAATTGGTGGTATCGTAGGTTTCTATTTAGTTATGCTATTCGTAAGACTATTGAATCATACATCAATGAAAAAAGAATATAAACTTACTATCGCAACTGCTATTGGATCTTATATCGCTATTGTTTTAGCCTCTTTTATTTGTGGCATTGAAATTGCTATAAGTGGGACGATTCCATTTGAAATTGCCGTTCCGGCTATGGTTTTTTGGCATATCCTAATAGGAATTGGTGAAGGAATAATCTCTGCTTTAATTGTATTTTATATTTATAAAACTAAGCCTGAATTTATTACAACTGAATCAATGCTGAAGGTAAAATAAAAATGGGTGTAATAAAAAAGAATAAATGGCCTTTAATCACTATTTTGATCGTAATTGCTACTCTGATGTTTGTTATAGCAGTAGGTTTTACAATTGGATTTCTTTCTGAAAATCCTGATGGGTTAGAAAGAGTTTTAATAGATTATTATGGTGAAGAATGGCTTGAAAATCTATTTTCTCCCTGGGT
>JAHQWP010000063.1 GCA_029856235.1 Promethearchaeia archaeon | reverse complement strand
GGTTAAGATATAGTATTTTTTCTTTTTGATTGTCATGAACACTTAACGCAACTATTTTGCTAAAAGTGTTCTCCGTTAATTTAACCACATTTTCCCTCGTGTTTTCATCTGTTTCAAGTATATCTTGAATTTTCGCGTAAATTATAATAGGAAAGAAGTATAATTTAGCATAATCTTGTGAAGTTATCTCGATAATTGTTAGAAAAATTGATTCTGAGATCATCCTGAAATATTTTATTGAAACTATGAACATTAGGTTTGATAGCAAAGATTTATCTCCAAACCATCTTCTTGAAAGGAGCCATCCTTTAAATTCGTTAGAGTTAAAGACCTGTTGGAACAAATTTTTATCAAAATAATTTCTCATAATAATCTTTAAGTTTTAATTATAATTAAAGATTTTACCAAATCGAACAGTTTAAAACGGTCTGATTGAATGATTCTTTTTTTTCAATAAAGTATTTGCAAAGAAATTTAAGTTCATTAAAGCTTAATTTTTTTATAATAAAAAATTACTATTTCCTAATTATGAGCGTAAAAGAGATTTACCTACCAATTGTATTTCACTTTCATCAACCAGTTGATAATTTCAATTCCGTTTTTGAAGATGTCTATAAAAAAGCATATAGTCCTTTAATTGAAAATATCTTCAAATATCCGGATATAAAGTTTACTCTCCACTTTTCAGGTAATTTATTGGAATGGTTATTAGATAAGAAGCCAGATTTTATAAAAATGATGAAGATAATGGCTAAAAGGGGCCAGATCGAAATAATAGGTGGAGGATATTATGAACCTATTTTTGCGATTATTCCTAATAGAGATAAAATCGCTCAAATAAATATGCTTTCTGACTTAATTACCAAGGAATTTGGATTAGAAGTAAGAGGTGCTTGGCTATCTGAGAGAGTGTGGGAACCAAACTATCCATCCTTTTTAAGTAAAACCGGTTTAATATATGTAATTGTTGACGATAACCATTTTAGATCTACAGGAATACCAGAAACAAACACATTTTATTCTTACATTACTGAAGATGAAGGAAAAACTCTTAGGCTCTTTCCAATTAATGAGGAATTGAGATATCTGACTCCATGGAAACCTACATATCTCTCTATTGATTATTTAAGGAAGTACACTACTAGTGAGGGTGACAGGATAGCTTTGTTAATTTCCGACGCTGAAAAAATGGGCGTTTGGGGCACTACACACCAAATCTGCTACATAGATGGACAGGGGCATGAAGAGGGAGACGAAGGCAAACCTTTTATTCCTGCATTTTTCGATCAGATATTAAAGAATAAGTGGATAAAAACTATTACTCTTTCGGAGTATATGGATAAATATCCTGCAAAAGGTTTAATTTATCTACCAACCGCAAGCTATGATAAAATGGAAGAGTGGGTACTGCCAACTAAAGAGAGAAAGCAATTTGAGAAGATCAGAAAAGAACTAAAAGAGAATCCAGAAAAACACATGGAGTATTTATTTTTAAAGGGAGGATTTTGGAGACATTTTTTAGTAAAATATCCTGAATCAAACAATATGCATAAAAAGATGCTTTTTGTTCGAGAAAAACTGATTCAAATCGAAAAATTAGTAGCTGAGATGGAGATAGTAGAAAATAGAAGCGAGGTTAAAAGTATGATTGCAGAAGCTTGGAAAGAAATATACAAATCACAATGCAACGATTGCTATTGGCATGGATTGTTCGGAGGTGTGTACTTACAATTTTTACGATTCTCAGTGTATTCTCATTTGATAAATGCAGAAAAAATTATTGATAATTTGAATGCAGAATTACGGTCAAATAAAAATAAATTCATTTCAATTACACCTTTAGATTTCACTAAGGATAGCAGAACGGATATTATTATTGAATCCGATCTTTTAAATATTTATGTAAATCCTTCAGACGGGGGAACTATATTTGAATTAGATTATAAACCAAAGTCCTATAACCTATTAAATACATTAACCCGATGGCCAGAAGCTTATCATGATAACGAGGATATCGATATAGAAGAGATTAAGGTTGATCGTTATAAAAGAAATATGTTACGATTACGATTCTTTCATAAGGAAACTTCAGCTAAAATGCTTGAGACTGACCAGTACAAGGAATATGGCTCGTTTATCGAAAGCGAATTTAAAGTTATTCGAAATGAAAAGGATAAAACATCAGTAGTATTAGAACTCGAGAGTAACGGTAATATTAAGGTCCCTACATCAAACGAGGATTATCCTTGTAGTATCTTTAAGATAATTAATGTCGAAAACTCTCGGATTACCATAACGATTAGGGGTAAATTTGAAAAATTACTCGGAAGGGAAGATTCACTAAAAAACATATTAAATTCTCTTTATGTCGGCGTAGATCTTCCATTCTTTTTTAACGGCGAGCCTTCAAAATTTAAATGGGAAACTGATCAAATCGCATTTATAGATAACGATAATAATGACTTGTTAAAACCACTTGACTTTGAAGCTCTTAATATTAAAGCCGTTGATGAATCATATGATTTGACTTTAGAATACTCGTTTCTAAATCATTCCAAACCAAACGCGACATCCATTAAAATTTTTAAATTTCCAATAATCGCGTATGCTTTTACAGACGAGGGTTATAAGGAGATATATCAAGGGGTAAACCTCATTCCTAAATTTAAGTTAAATGAGGAATTTGAATTTAGCTTAATTATCGAAATTAATTAATGATTATTCAAAAAATATGATTTTTTCCTTTATATTTGTTGGTTTTAATTACCTTTATATATTGTTAAGGACATAATAACAACTATATTTCATAAAAAAACTCAAGGTAATTAAGTTTTTGACTGAAAATAAAAGGGGAAAACAAAACGGTTACACTTACACCAATAAATCTGTGAAGAGTAACATCGAAAATAACGAATTTGTGAAAAATATAAGAAAAAAATTGATGCAAGAACGTTTAAAAAAAAACTTTATCTAATTAAATTTATAAGAGTAATTATTTCCCTTAATCAATCAATCTGATTCGGGAAAACCATATTTTCCTATTAAGGGGACAAACCTGACACCCGTAACCCTTTTAGAATCGAAACTATTATCCTTTTTTGTAACAATGTATAGCTCTTGACCCCATTCTTTTGAACCCGCAGGAATACATAGAATTCCTCCATTAGTTAATTGTTCTTTGAGCGGAGGAGGCACTTTTTTAGGTGAAGATGCGGTAACTAAAATTTTATCAAAAGGTGCTTCTTGAGGATATCCTAAAGTTCCATCTCCATGAATAACCGTAACAGAATCACTATAACCTGCTGTAAAAAGGCTTTCCCTTGCGGACTCTGCTAATTCTAGGTGTCGTTCTAGTGTATAAACATGTCCAGGATTTTGCGAATCATCAGGGGCGACGATCTCAGCGCATAAGGCAGCATGATAACCTGAACCAGTTCCAATCTCCAGAACTTTATCTCCCTCTCTAAGATCTAACAATTCACACATCATTGCATTCATGTGGGGTGCAGATATTGTCTGTCCCAATCCTATAGAAAGTGGAGAATCTATATAAGCGGAAGATATAGCACCTTTAGGCAAAAAGGTATGGCGAGGAACTTTTAACATTGCCTTAATTACATCAGGTTTAGTCAAAAAATCTCGATTTTTTAGGATCTCAACCAGTTTTCTCCTCTTTTCTTCAAAATCCATACGTTTTCTTCACTATAAGATGCTATTATTTATCGTTTTCTCGTTTAAAACAGTTGGTTTATGTTTGATATATGATATAAATTTTATCATCTTTCTTTACTTCCTTACTAAGCCGCATATTTACTTTAAATGGGTTATCGTACCTTTTTTTATAAATATTTTTAATATTTTCGCCCTTGTAGAGCATATGCTTGATTTTTTGATGATGATAAGTGTCATCCCCAGTTATTATTATTTCATCTCCTAGTTTTAAGTCAAATTCCTTTATTTCTACTAATATATTTGCAGTCATGCTGTTTTTATCAAAAGAAACAATCCTCCCTAGGTAATTTTTTTTAAATGGAGATACATTTCCTCTTTTTTCTAACTCAACGTCTTCAATAGTTGGCCTCCGAAAATAGAATCCAGTATGAAATCCGCGATTATATACTTGATGTAATCTTTTTAACCAATCCTTAACCTTCTCTTTAGAAAAAGTAGCATCAAAATAACTGTCAATAGCTTCTCGATAACAACTAGCTACCGTCTCAATATAAATTGGATCTTTCATCCTACCTTCAATTTTGAAAGCATCAATATTTGCTTCAATTAAATCTGGTATGTACTCAATCATACAGAGGTCTTTTGCGTTCAGGAACATTTGACCATTGTATAATAATTCATTATTTTGGTCATCAATTACTCTCCACTCTCTTCTACATGGTTGAACGCATTTACCTCTATTTGCTGAAGCATCTTCAGAATCACAAATTGTTGCAGATAAATAACAACGACCAGAGATCGATGTACACATCGAACCGTGGATAAAACACTCAATTTTGGTTTTATTCAAGTGGTGTTTTATAAGTTTAATTTGGTCGAGCGATAATTCTCTGGCTAAAATTATTCTTTCTGCTCCGAAACCTTCGTAAAATTTAGCACTTTCAACATTTGAAACATTTGCTTGAGTTGAAATATGAAACTTAATCCCTTTTTGTTTCGCAAATCGTATAGCTGATAAATCGTGAGCAATTATAGCATCGACATTAGCTTTTTTTGCCAAAGAAATGAGATTTTCCAAGTCCTCTAACTCGTTATCGTATATCAAAATGTTTGTAGTTAAATATGCTTTTAGTGGTGGTTTTAATTTATGACAAAACTTTACGACTTCATCTATATCTTCTCGAACGAAATTTTTAGCTTTCGCTCTCATATTATATTCTGATACACCAAAATAAATCGCATCAGCCAAACTAGCTATATTAGCTAATGAGTCCCAATTTTGAGCGGGCACTAGTAATTCAGGCTTATTAATAGTTATTTCTTCCTTTTTGTATTATTATTTGTAATCCACTAATCTAACAATATAATCTTTAATATTAAAAGTGTATAACATTTTCGATTATTAATTTTCCCCCTCTTTCTGAGAAAAAAAGGGATTTGGAATCTATCGTTAACTTAAAATTTAAAAATCTTGAGTTTTATGTTTAATAAAACAAAAGATGTTCTCATAATTCACTAAAAAACTCAAAAACACAATTTATTAGAAATTTTGAATATAGGGATTTTGTTCTAAATACTAATATCAGTTGCATAAATTATGAAAAGCAAGATTAGAGCGTTCATTTCAGTAAGTCTACTAATTTTAAGCGTATTAATTTCATGTAGCAATCAGTACGATATAGTTTACGCCCAATCTAATGGAGATTCTTTAATATATGATGTTAATTATAGCTTACACGAATTTTCAAACTTTTCTACAACGCGAACTAATACAGATCACATAAACATAAGTCTCCCAATCCCAAAGTGGAATATTACTAATTTAAAACTCAACTTTACCGATATTAAATTAGGTGAAGAACTAAAATCAATTGAAGAAGGATGGACAGACCCTAAATCGATATATAAAAGTGTGAAGGGTTATGGAGTTCAGCTTAACATCACGGAAGATACAACACTCTTAGGGGTTCAGATTTTTGGGGCTTTTTTGACAGCACCAGGGATTCCTCCTGTATATGTTCAAATTAATGGATATGATCAATTAAATGATTGGCCGAATAATACGGTTTATGGGGAACCAGTGCTAATAAACATGTCAAATAGTCTCATTTGGCACACTCAAACATTTCCAGAGCCAATATTTCTCTCGAAAGGGTTCTATTATTTAGTAGTTAATGGATCAGCATATGTGACAAGCGATAATTCCAGATATAATTGGTATTATAACAATGAGGATTCAATTCATGCATTCACTTATACCTCTAAATTCGATGCTGGCGTTTGGTCTATTGAAGATCAGGGCAAACCATTCACCCATAGATTAATTCAAAGGACCGAAAAATCATACAATCCAGAAGATATCAATATGACAGTTATGCTAGATGATAAATTTTATAATATTACGAGTGGTTCACCAGGAAGTGGTAATATGGAAATATCCAATATTAATATTCATTTGAATCAAAGTGATTTGATTCTCCCGATTCATCACAACCAATCAGTAGATTTGCAGTTTAATGTTAGTTATGATCTCAATTTAGAAAACTACTTAACTTCTCTGGGAACTATAGAGGTAGCAGAAACCCATGACAACTACTGGAGCGTTAATCCTATAATTGACCCGGATTTTAACAACTATTCTGTGAAATTTAATTTTCCGCGTAAATGGTCTGATGTTACTATACTGAGGAATGCGGTTAATATAACTGGTTTAGTCGATGTCAATTATCCCGAACATCATGTCTATATCTCTAATGATTTTATTTCAGAAGGTGATTCATGGGAAATAATTGCTAGTTCATCAAAAATTGATTTAAATCTCGATGTAAGTAGGACTGAATATCTTGCCGGCCAGGAATTAAAATTTTTCGTTGCCGATCCAAAGGAGGGAAACTATACTTTCATATTAACTGATACATTTAACGATCAGATTAATAGCACAACAAAATCAAACCCTACGCCATCAGATAGTTTCACTTATACATTTCCTTCGAATGCGTTGGATGGATCCTACAAAGCATTTGTTTATTGGTTTAATGGTACTGATGCGGGTATAGTTTCTCAAGTTTTCACAGTTATTTTACCGGATGTAATTGACTGGGCATTAATAATAGGTATAGTGGTTATAGTGGGATTAGGATCCGCGGTGACAGTTTCATCAGTTGTACTTGTTAAGAAAAATAGAAGAAAGAAACTTGCGTTAAAAGAAAAAACTATCAATAAATTTATGGATATCTTGAATTTGAATTATGTTATTATCATAGAAAAGAAATCGTCTCTAAATATATATGATCAGGCTTTTACTGATAAAAAATTCAATTCAACTCTCGTTTCGGGATTTTTAGAAGCGATTC
>JAHQWP010000062.1 GCA_029856235.1 Promethearchaeia archaeon | reverse complement strand
TTAATACGATTAAAAACACTGCGGACATTGTAAAAGCATCTAACAGTCATTTAGGAGTATGTTTTGATGTCGATGGATCGAGGATATTAGTACTAGACGAAAATGGTTTAGAGATTAGTTTTGAAGATCTATTAATGCTTTTTATTGCGTATGACAAAAGAATTAGAAATTCTAAAAATAGCTCAGTAATTACAACTCCTTCAGTATCTCCCGTTGTCAAAAACTTTATTGAAGAGAGTGGTCACCCCATTAAACTCGTAGAAAACTACCCAGGTGAACTATCGAGACAAATAAGGCAAGAAAGAGCGTGTTTTGCTGCCGCAGACTCTCTAAAATTCTATTTTCCAAGTTATGCTCCTTTTAGTGATGGTAATTTTACTTTACTTAAAATTTTAGAAATAATGTCTATTCAAAAAGATCTAATTAGCTCACTTACTAAAGGTTTCCCTAAGGGTATAAAAGTCAATAAAACGATACCTGTTTCTGCCGAAGCTATGGAAAACATGCACAATCGGTTAATTGAATTTGTTGAGGAACATGAATTAAAGTACCAGGACATTATAAATGAGTTAAAAATAATAGATGAAGATGTGTATATTATAATTAAAGTTGCCTTAAATAGAAACGCGATTTTATTGTCAGCGGAATCCGAGAATACCAATAAGTCAGAGAAAATGATAGCTAAGTTATCTAAAATTATTTCTAAATTATAACAATTACAGGACTAGTATACTTTTTTTACTCTAAAATCAGAGTTAACAATTTTATAGTGCTAATTTAATTTCTCTGACGCCAAATTAATAATGGTCTGGTATTAATTTAATTATATATGTTAATATATTATATATAATTATTAACAAAATTAAAAATAATAATTAAAATGAAGTTTTTATTATGGCTTTTGATATAAATTCTATTATCATTACTGGAACTCTATTCGTAATATTTGGAGTCTTTTTATTTTTCGATCTTTTCAAAAGAAATGAACGATATGGCTATTTAGCATACATAGTTGCTCTGATACCAATAAATTTCTTATGGTTTCTTCAATTTGATGTTCTTGGAGTTTATTTAATTTTATTTATTCTGTGGAACTTATGTTTATTACGAGATTTGGTTGGAGTTATAAGAAAAAAGGATCCAAAAGAAATTAACGATATAGTTTTATACTTAGCTTTAGGGATAGTAATACAGACGATTATTACGGCGATTTTACCCGTTTCCATTCCCACGATGCAAACTAATACCACCCCATACTGGTTTTTCTACTTTCCAGATATTTACGCAATTTCTCCTGGAACGGAATTATGGTTCCCAAACTCCATAATTTTATTAACTTTTAGAGTCACGGCTACCTTATTAATTGGATTAGTAATAGTGCCACTGCTCGTAGATCTTAGAGATGAAGAAGTACCTCTGCCCGTTTTTATCATCATAATTGGTCTGTTTATTTTACCTTTTCTCTACTTGAGCTACATTTGGTTACCTGAAGCAATGGGAGTATTAACTTTTCTTATGAGCGTAATACTATTCATAATTCTGTTAATTATCACTCGGAGCGGTAAAGAAGTCAAGAAAAAGAAGTAATACTATAATTTTTATTTTTTTGTTATTATTTTTAAATTTAAAAGATTAAGAACAATCGAAATTACGAATAACCTATTTAGAATTAAATTTATTATTATTTTGGCGAAAAGATTATGGCAAAAAAAAATGAGGATTCAGAGGAAATTAATAATAAAAGTTCAATAAAGACCGAAGTAGTGTATGATTTAAAGGATTTACCGGGAGTTGGAGATACTACTGTAAAGAAGCTGAAGGACGCGGGTATAGTCTCAATCAGAACCCTTGCTATTTATCCCGTTACTAAATTAATGGATGATGCGGGCATTGGAGAAAAAACGGCTCAAAAAATCATCAAAGCCGCCCAAGACATAGAAAACATGGGATTTAAAAGTGCTGATATCATTTGGGAAAAAAGAAAACAACTGAACCGCTTAACAACAAATAGCTCCACCCTAGACGAGATTTTAGCGGGAGGTATTGAACCCGGTTCTGTTACTGAGTTTTATGGAGAATATAGAACAGGTAAAACTCAAATTGCTCACCAACTCTGCGTTAACGTTCAATTACCTTATGAAGAGGGCGGTTTGGAAGGCAACGCTCTTTACATCGATACAGAAGCAACTTTTAGACCAGAAAGAATAATTCAAATGGCAGAAGCAAAAGATTTAGATTATAACAAAACCCTGCAAAATATCGTTGTTGGCCGCGCTTATAATAGCGATCATCAAGTATTATTAATTCAAGAAGCATCAAAAATAATAAAGGAAAAAAACGTTAAATTAGTGGTTGTGGATTCAATAATAGGACACTTTCGAAGCGAGTATGTTGGAAGGGGCACTTTAGCAAATAGACAACAACTTCTTAATGGTCATATTCACGACTTATTGCGACTAACAGAAATATTTGACGAGCTAGCAGTAATGTTTACTAATCAAGTCTCTTCGAAACCTGACGTATTCTATGGAAATCCAACAGTAGCTACGGGCGGTCACATTATCGCTCATGGCGCTACTATAAGAATATACCTTAGAAAAGGAAAGGGAGAACAGAGAGTAGCGAAAATGATTGATGCGCCGCATTTACCAGAGGCAGAAGCCGTATTTACAATAACAGAAGAAGGTATAAAAGATTAAACTACAACATTTAATCAAAAAATGAAAAAAAGTTTAAAAAAAACTAATAATTTAGATTGACTTCAACATCAATACCTTCTCTTACGGCTTGAGTGACAATACAATATTGCTCGAACATCTTTTTACATTGATCTGCCCTTTTCCGAGTAGCTGGATCACTAATCTTAATATTAATATCAACATCCACTTTCATTACTCGCCAAAATCCTTTTTCATTACGAGCTATTGTTAATTCAGCCTCAGCGCTTAAATTATCTAGAGTAAGATTTTTCTTTTTCAAACAAAAGATAAAACTAGCGCTTAAGCAACCTAATAATGCTAATCCTAACATCCTAGAGGGATTCGGTCCGAGCATATCTACTTCATCTATATGAGTATCATCAATATAGCAATCTTTAACTTTCATATCTCCAAGATCGCACTTGAATACCATTTCACTTTCCAGAGTTATTCCTACTTTTGATTTCATACCTTCAGACATTATTCTTCACTTCAATTCCATTCAATTATGATTATTTTTATAATTATAAGGGGTAATACGATCAGTTTACTCTTAAATCTTTTTCCTTTTAATTATAGAGCATTTACTTTTTTGCTTCTATTTTTTTTAGCTTGAAATGTCTCGATAAATGAAAATACAAGCCCAAAAAATAAAATAAAGAGATTAAAACAAATTCAAAAGCAAAAATAATAATAAATACCATCATAAGGATAAATAGCATTGCTTCGATACCCAAACTTATTTTGCTGTTATAATATTTTGAATCGAAAAATGATTCTGTTTTTTTAAATTTAGATAAGTATTCTTGTAGATTCTCAATTTCTTCTTTTGTTATTAATAGTTTCAACCCGACTGGTTTTTTTTTAAAGTAGAAAAAATTTGTACCCCAATCAAAAGTATCAATAATAACATGGATTGAATACGCTGCACCACTGTAGGCTAATACGGGCCAATTAAGAATTACTCCGACTATAAGTAGGAGAAAAGGGGGAATTATTGAATGAGAAATAAGCATTCTGTGATTGTGATTAATTGCATATTTAGCAAAAAATACATCAAGATCACAAATAAAAGAAAATAAAACGATGAAAACGAAATCAAATAAAGCAAAGTTGTAGAAATAGTTTAAAATTGAAGCGAATATTACACCTACAGCAAAGTGACTGTTTATATGCATGAATATATTCTTAAAATTGTTTATTTGATATATTTCTTACTCTTAATTCTTTTCATTACTTTCTTTTTAGTTTCAAACCCCTCAGGACCTTTTTTTTCAACTAAAAAAGATGCGGCTGCAGAAGCCTTATAACTTATTTCTTCAATTTTATTCCAAGATTTATCAGATATGAAGAATTCATATAAAAAAATAGCTATGTAAACATCCCCTGGACCAGTTTCATCTACAACCCTTTTGGGTTTATAGGCGGGGATTTTTATTAATTCTTCTCCACATTTCATAACCATTGAACCTGCCTCTCCCATTGTCATTATGTATATCGCGTTATTATTAAAAACTTTACACCAATTCATTATTTTGTCTGGGCTTTCTAGATTTGATAGCATTTTCATTTCAATTTCAGAGCCTTTTAGAATTAACCTATCACCTATCAAATTAATTATTTTTGTTATATTTGTTATCGTAGATTCTTCTCTTAAATAAGATACATTTCCACTTTTATCAATATTTCTGATGAATCCTTGTAAGTCTATTCCAATATAAGCTTTCGGAAAAGCTTCTAATATTTTAGTAACATATTTATACGAAATTTCGTTGCATAATGGAGCTAATACGATAATTTGAGGAGGATTTGATAAATAGAAATCAGGAATATCGTCAAATCTAAGATTTGGGCTCCTAGATTTGAGCGTCAATGTTCTGGAATGATCTACATACTCTATAATGAAATTTGTATTGGCCACCTCTAACGATTTAACGCCCCTAAGATCGATAAAACTATCGTCAAATCGCTTTAATATGGATATATCGAAGTTTAAAGTTCCTAAATTAGATATTATTCCTATTTTTGCCGTTTTTTCGTATTTTTTTAGAGATAAAGAACCAAAAGTAACAGATCCCCCCAAAGTTGGTTTTCTTTTTTGCTTAAATCTAACAATACTATCAACGGCTAAATGTCCGAAAAAACAGATGTTGACAATTGTATCGGATTTTTTCTCATGAATACCCATGTTTTCTTATTTTAATCTCTTATTATTGAAAAAACTTACTCATTCAAAATATTCGAAATCTAATTATGATCTTAGTATGAGTAAAGAAAATAAATATTTGAAGATTAGAAATATGGGGATTTTTAAGAAATTTGTATAAAATTTTTTAATTACATTTGAGTAATTGTTTTATTGAGCTCTGAAATAATGCTATCTTTTTCATTTATCGTAGCTTTTAATTTATTAATATTTTTTTGCAGGTTCTCAACTAATTCTGCCATAGGATTGCCCGCAACTTCGGTTGGTGAAATTGCTGATAATTTTAAATCGGCTATTACGCTATCTTTTTCTCTAAGTTTGTTTTCGAGATTTGTGATTTGTTGGTCAAACTGACTAGTATCTACTGGTACGGCTTCCTTTTTCCCAGCACTAATAGATTTTTGCATATCTTCTAGATCTTTTTTAAGCGAATCATTTTCCTTTTTCAGTTCCTCTAAATCTTGTTCGCTAAATATTTGACCTTCTCCTTCTAACACACTTTTAAGTTCAGTTTTTTCTTGCTTTAACTTATCAATTATTCTTTTATACTTTGTTAAATCTGATTGAAGGTCTTGGATTAATATTTCAAGCGGTTTTGAGGATGATTCAGGTGGTAACGGTTTTATTACTGCAGGTTCTGGTGAGGAAACTCCGACAACATAATCCACAGGCTTAGCTCTTAAATTTTCAACTTGTTCTTCATTTATCTTCTCGATTTCTTTTGTTAAGTCTGAAATTTTAATCTCCAAATTTTGTATTATAGAATTTTTATCTATTATTTGAGTTCTTAATTCTTCCACCAACGCATCATTTGAAGTAGAATCTACGGTTCCTGGAGATCTTGCTGTTGCTTGTAGATTAGATATCAATTTATTTTTAGATTTAATTTCTTCGTCTTTCTCTAATAATAATTTGACCATACTGTTTACTTTATTTTCTAACTCAGAATTTTGTTTCGTTAATTCGGTCAGTTTTATGTCTATTTCTGTTACTGCCTCATCTTTTTCTCTTTTTAATTTCTCTTTTTCCTCGACAGCTTTCTTAAGTATATCTTCAGATTTAGTAATCAACTCAATATTTGCAGTAATTTTACTCCGTAAAAGTTCGTTTTCTTTTTGTAAATCTCCGATCACTGAGGGTGTGTTTTCAATTGAAATTTTTTTTTTCCACAAACTTATAAAATCCTCAACTTTCTCATTTTCCTCTGGCATGTTTCTCAAAATTTTTTCTTTAATTTTAGTTTTTATATTTTAAATTAATTTCATCAATATCCCGGAAAAATATCCGACACAGTATCCATATTCTCCTCTGACATCGGCACTAGTATAGTACTTTAATGATTTACCATTGGTGCAATCTAAATTCTTGCAAATCAACATTAAGGTCGTTATCGTTTGCGCTCCACATACAGTAGTTCGCGAAGCAGCCGATAGAGCCTTTTTTGGATCAAATTCTACAAAGGCATCTATAACTTCACGATCAATTTTTTTAAACTGATCTAACTGCTCTGTACTAGATACATTTTTATGGGACATATCTGATGAAGCTACTATGACAACATCTTTGTTAAGAGCTTTAATTGATGTTGCTATATCGTTTGCTATTACTTCAAACGCACTATAATCCTTCTTACCCCCAAATTTCATTGTAACTATTTTTACATCTTTATCTTCTGCGCAAAATTTAATGAAAGGTAATTGAATCTCGATATTATGTTCGCGTTCCATAAATCCCGTAAAAGCGGAAGGGTCATCAACAATTATATCGCTGGACTCAAGTATCTTCTGAGATAATTCAATATCAATCTCCAAGTTCCCTAATGGCGTTTCCCATGCCCCATCTCCTAAAAGTGCGACCCCTCCATAGCCCACATGATCAGTTCCTAATATTATGACTGTATCTGGGATTTTCTCTTTAAACAGATTTAAATAGGTGAAGGCAGCACATTTTCCGGAGAATGCATATCCTGCGTGAGGAGATACCCCCCCGAATATTGTTCTTGTTTCCATATTTAGCGATTCAGGCAATTTACCCGGACCGAATGTGTTATTACTAAAAGAAGACTTTAAATCTTTTATTAGTGCTTCTTTTTTACTAGGATACCAACTTCCCGCGTGCGATGCTTTTCTTATAACCAAACTTATCACCTTCTCATAAATATCATTTATTGAGAAATATATATACTTTCATCTGTTGTATACTAAATTGAAAGAATTATTAAATTATTTTTAATACATCTTATTAGATGACTGA
>JAHQWP010000061.1 GCA_029856235.1 Promethearchaeia archaeon | reverse complement strand
CTTTAATTATAGATTTTCTAAAAGCTCCTAAAGGACCTGGAACTACTGTTACTTTTCTAAAAAATGCCTCACTTCTTCTTTGAATATTTAACTTAGAAATATATTCCAAAGCTTGTAATTTTGTAAGTATCTTTTCTCGATTTCCCACTTTTATATTCCCTGCTACTGCTCCAACTTTACTATCAATGAAATGACTGACTAATGGTTGTATTGCGTTCTTATCTAAAACTGTATCAGCATCTATACATACTATAATATCTGATTTAGATGATTTTATCCCCTTATTTAGTGCACCCCACTTTCCACCATTCTTTTTTTTTGAAATGACTCTAATTGGATTATTCGTTTCCATCAAATGTGCAATTTTTAAAGTATCATCATTTGAGCCATCATCCACAACAATAATCTCTTTTTGACTATAACTCAGTTCTATAACTGAACTTATTGTTTTTTCAATCACTTTACCCTCATTATAGGCTGGTATAATTATTGAAACTGATGGTGTAGTCTTATACTCCTTAATATTCGGACGAAATAAGATTGAAGTAGATAAATTAACAAAAGTTCTAAAACCAAAAATTACTGATAATGTAATATATAATATCGAAGTTATTTGATATAATAATTCTTGAGCGAATAGAGATAATATTACCTGAATGATTCCTAAAATTGTAATTATCGTGAGAATTATTTTAACAGAAGAAAATGTCTTTTTTTTGATCGGTGATGAAAACCTTTTTCTCGCGTTTCCATACCAAAATAGAGTAATAATGACAGATAAAACACTAATAATAGCAGAGATATAACTGATCCAATATACAATTGGATAAATATTTAAAAAATTAATAAAATAAATTATTAGTTCACTGGGGAATAGGATTAGTGAAATTATAATAATTAATAAAACTACAATAATTCTTTTTAATCTCATATCATTTCATATCTCAGAGGTTAAGGGATCTTACGAATAACGATTTTTAAGTATTAAGGTATAAACTTCACCCTATTTGATGTGGAAAAATTACATAAAAAAAGTGTTGTCCTTCCATATGCTCGAGTATCTGGAGCGTCTGCGAAAATATGTAGCGGAAATTAATCCGATTCGCGATCGAAAACTAAAAAGATTTTTATGAGATTTATATAATTTGATTAAAAATCAGTTGATATCTCTTCTTTTATAGATTATGAATCCAATTATGATAATTATTACCGTAAATGACAAAATAATTAGTAAAGAAATGTATGGAGGTTGATAGTGAGTTTTTGTTAAAATTTCGAATTCAGGAGAAAACTCATCGTATTCTATAGTATATATTCCCCAAGATAATAGCCACCATATCATTCCCTCAGGCAGCTGTGAGATAAGAGTTTCGTAAAGCCAAACGTATAAGTTTATGAAGTGGTATCCCAAATCATAATTGTAAACGTGGAACGCTTCGTAATATGTATCACCATTTGGAGTTGGCATCATTAAAAAGGGTCTTATGATAAAGAACAGAAATATCATGATTAGCAATAGCATAAGGGGAATTACCACGGTTGTTTTAGCGTTTTTAAACACCATTGACAATCCCATTGTAAGCGTTCCAAAGAACGCTATTACTATTAGGGAGAACACAAACTGCGTCCAAAAAAACGGGATTATATCGTTGAAAGGATATTTTAAAAATGCTATCAAACAGACAATTCCAAGGCTGACTACGCTTAATATTAGGTTATAAAAGAGCAGGGCGGTGTATTTTCCCCACATAATTTCTCCTCTTGATATCGGTTTGCTTACTAAGAGTAGCATAGTTCCCATTTTTATTTCTTCAGATATTAACGATGCTGAAGAATATATCAATAGGAAAGGAAGCACAGTCATATAAGTAAAAAAAATGTGCACCATTCCTATTACTTCGTTTAGAGAAGATTGATCGTTTAAAATTGAAGCATCCTGAGGAAGCAGCCAAACAATTGGTAAAATTATCATGAAAATAATACCAAAAATAAATTTCCATCGGCTGAAAAGATCAATTAAAAGAGTTTTTTTGAACACTGTCAGAAGAAGATTAAGGTGTTCTTTAAGAGAATTGAATAAGTTAGAAATTGTAAATTTCGGCTTTGCTTCTGCTTTAATACTTACAGTTTCAGATTTTGCTTCCAAAGGCTATCCATCTCCATTCTTCATTAAATTAATAAAAACCTCTTGTAACGAGGCTTCAGGCTGGTAAAAACTCTTAAGTACTATTTTTTCGCGAGCAATTAGATTCGAAATAATTTCTTGAAGTTTTTCTCCTTGATTATGGACAACATGGATTTTGGTATCTTCCTCACTTATCCACGCCCTTAACACACCCTCGGCTTGTTCTAATTCGCGTAATACCATCTGATTTCCGTTTGTGTCTATGATAAAGAGATCACTCGATGATGAATAAGTATTTTTAATGTTTTGGATTGTGTTTATTAGAACTATCTTACCATCATTAATTATCGTGACATTTTCGCACATCTGTTCAATTTCAGATAAAATATGACTTGAAACGAAAATTGAGATATCTTGAGCGAGTTTTTTCACATATTCTATTATCTTCTTCCTCCCAATAGGATCCAAGTTAGTCGTTGGTTCGTCTAATATTAGTAATTTCGGGTCGTGGATTAATGTCGAAGCTAATCCCACTTTTTGCTTCATACCGCCAGAAAATTTAGATATAGGCTTCTTTTTCTCTTCGGACAATTTGAAATATTCCAATAATTCTTCTGTTTTGTTTATCGCGTCTCTCTTTTTTAATCCGAACAATCTCGCAGTATATAATAAATATTCGTGAGCAGTCATATTACCATAAAAAATAGGATCCTGAGGGAGAAATCCAATCATTCTACGTGCTCTTATTGATCCCGCTTTCAATCCTCTAACGTACGCTTCACCACTTGTAATTGAAATAGCTCCCATTAGCATGTTGATAGTTGTCGTCTTCCCAGCACCATTCGGTCCCAAAAAACCATGAACACCGGGCTCGACCCTTAGATTAATGCAATCAACCGCCCTTGTTTGTTTTGAGCGTTTGTCGTAGACCTTAGTTAAGTTTTTAGTCCAAATTTCATAATTTCCTTTCAATTGCATTTCATCTCCTTTAGATCACCTTATTTTATGGAATATTGACCTGAAAAATTCTGAAAATAGTATATATGATTCCTATGTTCACCATGAAGAATAAAAAGAAAAAAAGGAATCCAAATATAACATAATGAAGAAATCCTAATTGTGCATGAAAATTGTAAAATATAATAAAGTTCAGAGCTAAAAGCAAAGTTAAGTTCACAATTAACAGCGATATTTTAAACTTAACAAAGCGGTGATGTAGAAATAACAAGATTAATTCATTTCCAGAAAATAATAATAACATTAAGCCAAAAATAAGCACTATTACTGAGACTCTCAAATCTGTGCTCAATTCAACCAGGAAAAAGCTTAGTAATATAAAGATCAATCCGAATAGTGCAAATGTAATTAGAACAGCAACATTCCATGAAAAATTCTTACTTTTAATTATAATTCTCGATTGAACTTTATCCTGATGTCTCTTATTGTAAGGTACATAATCAGTCATTGAGAGTAAAACGAAAACTCCCGTTATTGTAATAAAACCTATACTATAGAAAAACCACATCAAAGAGATAAATAACGATAAACCCCCAATATAAAACGAATTAAAACTAATCAATAAAGCAGTAAAAAAAAGCGCAATAATTGAAAAATAAGTAACAATAGCTTTGAACGCTCCTTTATAATTTGACCATAGCTCATCAGAAATATATATTTTAGGCGTACCCATTTGCCTTAATTCTGATATCATCGTATTAGCATCTCCTACTTCTTCAAAAATCTGAGTTATTCTGTCAGACGTTAGTTGGTTATTGTCCTGGTAATCCATAATTAACTCTCTTATCTCATTGTCAATTTCATTAAGGATAAAGTCCTTTTCCGATTTTTTTAACCAGATCGGTAACTTTTTTCGAGTTGTATTAATAAATATTGTCAATTGTTCCTCAATGTGAGTACCCGGACTAACATCCTTTAAAGAAACTTTATGTTTTTCAGGATCGTTTTTAGAACTTCTTGATGTGCTGTCTGTAAACTGTGTAGTATAGGACTGTTTTTTGATCATTCTCTTGTGCAAACTTACAAATGTTTGATATTGTTCGTACCTATTCTTCATATTGAAAATCTGATAAATTTTATAATTACTGGTGATCAGAACAATAGGAAATCCTAAAATTTGCAAACCTATCAAGAGAAATACTATTACTTCGAAATTTACGATTCCACTTTGGTGCCTGTAATCCATATAAATATATAATGCCAAAAAAGAAAAAATTAGAAGAAATTCTATTGATATCAAAATTCTATGTAGGATTTCAAGCTGGTCTCTTAATTTTAACCTTATTAGGTTAATCACAAAGATGATCAAACAGAAAATGCAATAGAAATATCCCATAGGATTTGGGGTTTCAATTGGAGATACGGTAATTGCTGATAAGAGATAGAAGGAAATTGCTCCAGCTAGCCAAATTAAAGCCCAGATCACTAAAAATCTTGCATTTACAGGATTTTTTATCGAATTTTTTTGAATGTATGCAAGATTAGCGAATTTATTATAAAATCGAGTCATTCTTGCTTCATAAGGCAAATACCCATGGGTAGACAAGTAAAAAAATACTAATGAGATTACTAAACCAAGGGAAATGTAAAATATCAAAATAAAAATTCTCAAATATAAGCTTAGGAGCTCTAAATCTATTTCCAAAACCATGAAGGAATAAGAAAATGGAAAGATTAGTGAGAAAATACATGATAGAAATACAATTTTCAAGTATCTGAGATAATATGGATACAATTCCTTACTAATAAACACTCGGGGGGTGCTCCTCGCTGTATATTTATTCGCTATCATTTTCGGATCTCCAATTTGAGAAATGGCTATCTGTAAATCTATCTCATTTGGACTCTGATTCTCGCTATTTTCTACTGCTTTTTCCCATATATGATCCTCAATTTCATCTAAAATCTCGTTCAATTCCCTTTTATTTAACCTAATCCAAAGAGGAAGATTATTCTTAATCTCACATAAATAATGATTAATCAGCTCAGCTTCTCTTATCAATTCAGGCACCATTTCTATATCCCCTGTTTTAATTTTTCTTGAAATTCCTCCGGGCTTAAACCACAAATGTTACATGGCTTATCCAATTTTTCTTTCTGCTCTATTCTATTTAAGCAGTTAGGACAGAAGAAATATTTATCAGATTTTATATTAACTTCCATATCGCTTATCCCCGATATTGAGTCGATAAATCCAGAAAAAAATCCCATTAAGCGATTATGAACATGAATCCCCATCTCTGTTATGATATTGTAGCTACGGAGCCTTCCGTTATACTCCTTTTTCTCCGTGTTTACTAATCCGTCCCTTTTTAACTTTCGTAAAATTGGATATAATGTTCCTTCCTCTATAATCAGCATGTCTTTAGTCTCCCGTTTTACTTCTCGAACTAGTTTATATCCGTAAATGCCCTCCTCACCCCATTGCTTAATTACGGATAATATAATTAATTTTGAAATTCCCCTTACAATTTCCGATTCAAAACTTTCAAGATATTCTCTGAATACTTCCGAATTGATCAAGGCTTTTGGATTGTAGGTTTTTACATGTTTAATCATGATTGTTTTCAACTATAATTTTAAAAATTTTTAATTTTGAATACTGTTTATCTCGATATACTATACATTGCATAGTATCCGTTTTATTTAAATCTTTTGATCAGAAGATTTTATTACAACTTTTCTAATCGCTTTCAAAGGAAGATTGAATCGAGTCTGCGAAAATATATAAAAATCACTTTGTTTCTCGATCAAAAACTAAAAAGATTTTTATGACATTCTATACTTTTATCTCTATCTTAATTAGGATAAAAAGAGTATTTTTAACTTCCAAGTTAAGAGCACATCATACTTGCCAAGGTGGCGTAGTAGAGCTTCTATATCAGGAGCCTGCGAAACCCGGGAACGCACTAGACTGAAGATCTAGGTATCAGGGGTTCAAAGTATGTCTTGCGATTCGCAACAATATGAAATTCCCCTTCTTGGCATTTTAGATTTCATTTGAATTTCTCTCTTAAATTTTTAATTAAATTTTTAGCTTTTTCATTTAAATAATCTCTTTGTGCTTTTTTTAGCCTTGTCCAATTGTCACTATAGATTAAAGCATTCTCTAATTCATTGAAAATCGACTCATCGCTTACATTATATCCATATTTCTCACACAATTTTTTTAAATGAGCATAGTGTCTATTCGAATAATGAACTTTTTTATCCGGGAAGGATTTAATCAATTCATTTTCAATCAATTTTCTTTTTTTAGGATCGCTAATACTCTTTAATACTAACCCTAAGGTTTTTGCTCGGTATTCCCATTTTCTTGGTTTAAAGCTATTGTGGTTGAGGATTTTGATTCTATATAGCATTTCGGTTTATTTAAACATAGTTATTATTTATGCTATCCCAAGTTTAAGTTTTAATCGTCTTTTATCTTTTTCTATGAATTCTTTGAAATTTATATTTCTATCGTCTATAAATTCCCAAAATTCGTTGTATATGTCTTTACGACTTCTTTTTCCTAAAGCTTTCTCAGTATAATTTGGTGGTGTGTGTGATTCTTTATTTCTTTTGCGTTTAGGTTTAAATTCGACGAAGTTTCCCTCAAAAATTAGGTTTTCAAAGAGTTCATCCCCATCTTTGTTAAATAACTTTACATCAGCTTTAGGTTCTACAGATTTTTTTGTCTCAAATTCAAAATCTACTTTTTGGTACCCGCGAACGATAAAATTTTTATCGACAAACGCTTGAAAGTGATGAATACAAAGTAATCCTTTAGGAAGAGATATTGTGGTTAATTGTCTAGCTTCATTAATAACAGATTTTGGAAACTTTAATTCTTTCTCTACTTTGCATACGGGGCATGTAATTTTAACCTTTGAGTATTCGATTAGCTCGTTTATCTGTGGATGAACATTTTGGTCTAAAATTGCCATAGCTATTCAACACCCGCACAAATTTTTAAAACTACACATAAAAACTACTATATTTTTC
>JAHQWP010000060.1 GCA_029856235.1 Promethearchaeia archaeon | reverse complement strand
TAATTGGATACATTTCAGGGTTTCTTGCCTCATTTGGAGTAAGTTTATTTTCGTTATGGTTGTTTGAGCCGTTTTTAAACTCCTACAAGGTGATCATAATATCGTTAAGCGGAGCTGTTGTATTTTTAATTGTTGATTTATTAAGTTTAAAAATCGATGACAATGTTTTAAATCCAATTTTTTGCAGTTTAGCTATGACTTTCTTCTATTTAATCCTTTAAATCACTCAATAAAATCTGAAATTCCTAAATATTTATATACATTGAAGTTTAACATTAATTTCATATTTATAATGAATTAAAATTGAAAAGATAGAAAAGTTGACCAAAAATGACAGAAACCAAAAATGATACCCAATCAATGAGATCAAAATCTTACTTCAGATATCTTATCTTTGTATTAATGCTTGTTCAAATTCTTGATACTTATAGTACTCTTTATCCCGGCTCAATTCCTTCTTTGATCGTAGCTGAATTTTATCCTGGAGTGCCAGATAATATAACGAGCTCTATTGTAGCTACAGCAGGAAGTATAATTTCAATTGGGATGTATTTTTTGTTTTTCAATCAATATTTAGTTGATAAAGTTGGACGCAAACGAATGTTGGCAATCACAATCCTTGGAATGAGCATTGCCTCATTAGGTATGTTTTTATCCGTTAATTATGTAATGTATGTTGCTTTTCAATTTTTCTTGTATTTTTTCTTCATGAGTGACATTTGGTTAATTTATGCAAATGAAGAATCAAAACAAAGTAAGCGAGCTTTGAATACAAACATTATATTAATGGCGGGATTATTAGGAGCCATAATAATGGTAATCTTTCGCTTCATCTTTATAACAGATGTAAATCCAAATTGGAGGGGGATGACTTTATTTCCTATGATTTTTGGAATTCCTTTAAGTATCGTAATTTATTTTACTCTTAAAGAGACTGCTGAATTTCAGTCAATGAAGGAAGATACTGAAAGACACTCTCGTTCGTTTTTTGGAGATATTAAATCAGTTTTCAAAACAGAAAACAAGAAATCATTTATATTTTTACTATTCATATCGTTTTTGTTCGGATTTTCGAATCTTTTTATTGGTTTGTTTGAGAAGTACATAGCAGATGTCGGTTCTATACCTCAATCCCAAATAAATATATTATTCTTTATGACGATTTTTACGGTCATGATCGCGTATTTAACTAATGGAATCCTCGGCGATCGAATTGGAAGAAAACCATTACTGTATTTGTGGTCGTTTTTATTACCCATTTCAGTGATTATCTGGGTTTTAGGAGCAACTAATACTTCAAATGCCTTTATAATCGTATTATTTGGCTATGCAATAAGTCACATCTCATATTGGGGATTATGGGGGATTATTAGATTAATTGCGGTTGAGTTGATGCCCACTGATAGAAGAGGGACTGGGATTGGAGTTAGAAGTTTAATCGGAGCCGTAGGCAGCACATCTGGACTCCTAATTAGTAGTATTATCGTACTGGAACTCGGTTTAGGAATCACTTTTATAATTTTAGTCTTTGGAAATCTACTAATAATTCCTCTAGGATTCCTATTTGTAAAGGAAACTAAAGGGATCGATTTAGCAGAAATAAAATAAGTGTAAAAATTTACTTTTTTATTTTAAAAAAAAGCGTCCATTTTTTTAATTCCCTTTATTTCTTCGAACGATATATCAAGCGCGTCTAATACTTGTTCTAATGCTGATTTTAACAGCTCGCGATACTTTGAAGAATCAATATCTTGAAGTTTTGCCATTTCAATAACTTTAGCTCCAAGAGTTCCTTTGCTCTTTATGAATCTTATTGAATCACCTTTTTGAAATTTTTTTTTTATCGCTAGAATTTCAGCTTCGCTAGCGTTATTAGCTTGTGCTTTGCGGGTTTCTGTCTCTATGAATGTATTAGCGGCTCTGACATGCTGTGGAATGGTTTTTACATAGTCTTTGAGGTTTTTTTGCAAACCGATATTTATAGCGTAATCTTCTAATGTGAATGTGCCTGGTTGCCCTATTTTCTTTAAGTTACTCTTAATTATTTCGATAATTCTCTTCTTCGCTATGCTAAATTCTTCATCGTTAGTGATTTCTTTAAGAATTTCTATTAACTGACTGAAAGCTTTTTTAATAAAATCTGGAGTATTCTTCTTTTTTGCTACGAGTCCCTTTATATCAACATATTTAGTGTCTTTGTAAATCCCTATGTAATTTTTCTTTCTCTGTGAGAGAGCTAAAAATTGATACGTTTTTTCTTCTTCTAAGTCTAAATCGAGTTCGTCTTTGCTCCAATCTGATATTTCTTTCATTTGAGAACTAGATGGGTTTAAAAGGAAAACTGAATCAGTATCACCATACAATACTTTAACACCTATGCTCTCAGCTTTTTTTATTGTTTGTTTTATTGAATATTGCCCAATTCCTGTCGTACTTTCTGCGACAGGTAAGCAAAACAGGGGAAAATTTTGAGAACCAAAGACGCCGTAACTTGCGTTAATGAACACTTTAAGTGCTTGTTGGATAGTGTGATAATAACTTCTCTGCTTTTGAGTTAGGGTTTTATCGTTTGATTTCGGTTTGAAGTATTTTACTCTCGTATCTCTGAAGAAACCGACTACATACGCAAAGATTCCCATTTTTTGGGAACAAATATGATAAGGAGTTCCTTTTATAAGGTTATCTTCGTCATTTTTGTGAGGACAGAGAACAGTTTCGTATGATAAATTAAACTCCTTAATGCTTGAAGGATATAGGGAAGCAAAATCCATAACCACTACATTATAATGAATTCCAGGAACAGGATCTATGACATAAGCACCTTGAAATTTCTGATCGTTAAATTTTGACATCATTGCTCCACCTTTCTTGGCCTCAGAAATTTCTGATTTTCTCGGTATGAGAAATTCCTTCCTACGATGCTCGAAATAAAAAATGTTTTGTATCCAAGTTGAAATCTGCCTGCGTATCATATCGTGCATTGGCAATTTTGTTATTCGGCAGAGTAATATAATCAAATTCCATACTAGTGAATTATTGAATTTAGTCAAATCTAAAGTTAATATTGAATCTTTAAGATTGTACCAAGAAAGAACATCGTATTCCATATCGTGGATGTCTTCTTCGTGCTCGTATTTCTTTTCACCTAATAACGCTTCGCTGATGGCGTTTAAGGAAGCACTTTCGTAAGAGCCCCCAAAAGCGTATCCTGAAATGCTTCGATTAAAGAAAAAGTTAAAAACATCTATGTGGATTCCTTTCCTTAAATCGCATTCTGATTTCGCCATTATTCCAAAACCTCTTTTTACATGGATAGGGTTCAAATCTTTGTCTATTCTCAACTTTTCTGCTCTGTGAAACATATAATTCAAATCAAAGTTATCTCCGTTGAAAGTAATTAGCACGGGATATTCCCACATAACTCTAAAAGATTCACTTAATAATTCTTTTTCGGATTTAAAGAAATAAAGCTTAGCATCGTCAGGGAATTCTGCATGGAGTTTATCAAAAGTGAAACCCTCGCGTTCTAAAACATACACCAATTTTAAACCATCAGAAGCTACGAATGAAATGGAAATTATTTCTTGCTTAGCAAGTCGAGCATCGGGAATCCTGTAATCATGTTCTCCTACTTTAACTTCTATATCCATTGCTAATCGCTTTACATCAGGAATTGGCGTGAGGAAGATATCTATGAATTTCTCTGAAAATTCTTGCATTTCTGGTTTTTCACCTTTAAACAGCGCTCTTAATTCGTTCGTTAATTTTTTAGTTTCTTCAGAACTTTCTTTAAAATCGATTTTTTCAAGTTGACCGCTTTTAACGCGATATATTAGCCCCGTAATTAACTGGCGATCTAAAATATAATTCAAATGATAGCGAATATCCGCTTCCCATGCTTTTTTTTCGTTTTCAGCTAAGATATTTTTAATGTTCAATCCAGAACCACCAATATCTATTGGGGTTTTACCGTATATTCTCGTTATAGGTATCTCTTTATCGCTAAGTAAGTCAAACTTCTTAATCTCTTCGAATCTTTTAAAACCATGGTAATCTACAAGTTTAGTTTGCCCCCTTGCTTGATCTTTATAAGTCAATAGTTCTAGTATTGAAACAGGTTCTTTACTCAAACAATAAGGTTCATGATCTGTAGTGTCAACCCATATTTTTATCTCGTTAGTGTCTAAGTCGTAAAATTTGCAGTAAGCTTTATTTAACCCTCCATCATAATCTACATCTAAAAGTAGACCTCTATCCAAATCTTCTACAATTTCTCCCTTTTGAATTAGGTACCGAAGGTATTTAGAACTAACACTTTCTCTTTTAATATTTTGCAGTTGAATACCGCCTTCTTTTAAGCCAAAGGGTATACCGGAACCCTTGAAATAAACCTTCGTTGGAGCACTTTTTATCATCGGTTTTTTATTAACTTTGATCTCATCTTTTACATTTTTAGTCTCGAGAGGTTCTTGAGGGGATCTCTGATCCTTAATCTCTTTTTTTACTTCTTTAGGCGAAATTTTGGCTTTTTCTTCCTTCTTAGCTTCTGAGGTTTCTACAAAAGAAAAAAGAGATTTTTGCTTCTCATCTGGAGGACGTTTTCCCTTGGATTTTCTTGGATTAGGCAATTTATTTACCGAATTTAGTAATTAAAATTGTATTACTATTTTATATTATTATTGTTTTGGTTTTAATCTCAACTATTCTGAGTTTAATATAATAAACAATTAAGAGTATTTAAAAAAAGAGACAGATAGGGTTTATTTCAACGCAACTAGTAAATTTACTAATGGCGTCTATTTTCTTTTAAAACTTTTTTTATTTCTTCAAGAAGGAGTTGTTTTTCAGCAATGAAAAAATGTAATTTACTCTTTTCCGGATGTTCGAAGTATATAATCTTAGCTAATTCTTGAACTTCGTTTTCAGTTGGTTCTAAAAGACCCCCATTGACATTTTCATTCAACAATAAGACCAGATTATCTGTTTCAAGGGGTTTGATGTCGTATCCATTCTGTACATTTTTTAAGATCTTTACTACAAGTTCAGCTAAATACCAAACGGATTTATCGTAATCTTCTCCCGTGATATATCGTTGATACGCTAGAATCTCTACATCTTCCTTAGTAAACACAGTAAACTAAAGCTCCATAATATAGAATAATTAGTATTTAAATAAAAATAAGTAAAGTTAACTTTTAATTATATGTGTTGAAATTTTTCCATAGCAAAATCGCAAAATTAATAATTAATTCGTCTTTTTTATATATCAATTCACGAACTAAGTGTATCTATATGCCTCTGTGGCTTAATTGTGTAATTTTTAATTACATAAGGCTAAGCGGTATAGCAGCTGACTTGTAATCAGCAGATCGGGGGTTCAAACATAATAGAAACATTTCTTTATGGGATAAGTCCCCCCAGAGGCTTTTTTTTTTCTACATATTTTACAGTTCAATATTGTACTCTATACAAAAATTCTCCTACGGATAAAATTTGATAAATCAGCGGATAATAAGTAAAATTTAATTTCAGTATTAAGTTTAAGATTAGTGAATTGGATGAATCAGATAAAACACGTAATTTTTTGCATAATTGATGATGTACGATCTGATCAATTTTTCAAGCTTATTGATCATGGTTCACTTCCTAATTTAAAAAAGTTAATGAGCACGGGTATCTATTCAAAAAATTGTATAACTGATTTCCCTTCTTTGACCTATCCAACTCAAGTTTCAATGATGACAGGGACATATACTGGAAATTTTTTGGAGGAATTTTGCCACGGAGTTCCTTCTTTTCATTGGATGAACCGAAACAAAAATCCTCCTTTCTTAAGATCATATAATTCGATAGGATCGGACGAGAGAATTCAAGTATACAAGTTAAATGACGACTTAGGTAATAACTGCAAAACTTTATTCGAAATGGTCGGAGATGGAAACACGGTAAGTATCAGTCAATTCATTAGTAGAGGTGCTAATTATCTTTTCCCCGAGAGAAAGACAAAATTAATCCTATATTACCTCTTAATTAAACATTCTCATAACATTAACAAGTATATAACGAAAGCTAATTATGTTGCCGTGAAGAAATTACTGAAAACTTTTGAAAAACCAGATAAATTTTTCGATAACAAAGAAGCTCCGATTGCTTCTAACCTATTATTCGTCTCATCAGATGTTATGATGCATCTTTACGGATTTGATTCAGAGTTATATAAATTAAATTTATTCCACATAGATAAAGCACTTGGAATTTTGCTTAAAGGATTAGATAAACTAGGATATTTGAATGAAACTGTATTTGCTATATCATCTGATCATGGGAATTATAAAGCAAAAGCTTTAGGGGATTTTGGAAATTTTTTTGAGGAAAATGGTCTAAACCATTACCACCCTCGAAAGGCTATCAAAGGAAATGTAAATTTGGGGGGTTTTAACAGCGTAGGATTTTTCAATTTAAAATCTAACGAGAACTCTGATGGACGAAATTGGAATCACCCTACAATCGCAGAAATGGAGAACTATGGTCCCAAACGGGTAAATGTGTTAGAAAAGCTATTTACTCTAGATGGAATTCAATTAATGTATTACTGTGATGATGAAAACACGTCTAAAAAGGGAATCATCCATTTAAAAAGAAGGGATCAAAAAACGGATAAAATAATTAAAAGCTCTATCGAATATTCTGGAAATAGTAAGGAATTTAAAACAAAATACTCCACAGAAGCTGATGATTATGATGTGTTTAATTATCGTAACGATGAAATTGCCAGCACGTTAATGGATAACAGATTTCACACTTTAAACGAATGGTTAGATGCTACATTTCATATTGATTATCCATTATACCCAGATCTGCTTTCGCGGAACTTCAAAAATCCCCGGAGGGCAGACATAATAGTAAGCACCTGTGGTGATGTTGCGTATAATATTAAGCACGGAAAAAAAGAGAACAAAAACTTGTATTTACACGATATAGGTCTGAAAAGAAGCACTATTGTTCCTCTAATTATCGGGGGATCAGGTGATATACCAGTGAAGGAAATATCCCATTGTAAGATTACAGATATTGTCCCAACTCTGTTAAAAATTTTAGGAAAAAAACCACATCCAAGCGTAGTTGGTGAAAGTTTAATCTGAT
>JAHQWP010000059.1 GCA_029856235.1 Promethearchaeia archaeon | reverse complement strand
TATTTTAGTATTTTTTGTTATAATATTATTGGTGAAATTGAGTTTTTTATTCTTTTTTCTTTTTTTCTGTCTAAAATTCAAATAAAACATATAGAATTAAATCTAACGACATTTTTGTAAGATTGAACATTTTTTTATTTTTAATCATTATTCTAAAAAAATTTTTATTTTACCTAGATGCGTTTTTAAGTATACCTAAATGATTAACAGTTGTATAAAAATAGTATTATATCTATGAATCTTTAAGTTAAATATTTAAGAGTGGTAGGTTCTATTAAAATAATATCATAATTTAAAGGGTGTAAAATAATTCCGAGCGAAGAGCCTTTTCCAGATTTTATGGAGTGGGGTATTATAAGTAAAGAAAATTTTGTTGGAAAAACTTCATATGATGTTCCAATTAAGAGATGGGATCCATTATCGACAGTGACCATAAGAACAGAAGATTTTGGTCTTAGAAAAGAAAGATTGAAATTTTATGGGCACTACGCTTATTTAAGCCCTATTCGAGGCAAAAGACCTAAAGGTTTTACGAGTATAGAAGAAAAACAACAGTTTTATGATTGTTCCAAGAGAGTTACGTTAAAGTATAAAGATGTGTTCACAGCGATAACAGAAGGAAAACCAATATATGATGATTGGGGAAAACAATTAGGTGATGGTTTTACAATGATTATTGCTGAAGACGAGAAAAGAAAAGACAATCCCTTTTTAGAAATACCACATCGAAACCAAAGAATATCAGACGATTGTAAAGCCTTGACATTAATTAATAGGTATCCTTCGATGGCTCGGATTGTTGATCCTGATATTGAAAAATTGATAACTGATAAATTACCATTACATATAAAACTCTCAAGGGGCATAAATTTAGTTACAATTTCAAGGAATTTTTATCCTTCTCTGTGTTTTAACTTAATTCCAGAAGATATTTTAGTTAGTATATTCTTATCTATGAAGGCCGCAATTCTTTATTGTGTAGAAGAAGCAATAGAGAGAGATTTTTACGATATTCCGATATCGCCCTTTTTCAACATAGGCCTTAAAGTTGGTGGCTCACAACCACGAATCCATAGCCAAGTATATATTGATTTAAATATGGATGGTCATGGAAGCCGATTGGAAGGATATCTTGAAGCTTTTAAAGAAATGGGAGATAACTGTCATCTATGTCAGACATCTCACGGAGATAGTGATAGAATTATCATTAAAACTAAGTTTTGGACTTTTTTTACTACAGGAAGTCCGGTAAGGAATTATCACATACGATTTCATCCTAATGAACATTTACGCAGGTTTTCCCAACTAAAAATTAATCAAATAAACGACCTTGCTAAAATATTAAAGGTTATCTTCCAAGGTATGGATGACATTTCAATAGATAAAAATCGAAATATTTTGTTTAACTGTTGTCCTTATCATTACGATGCAAATTTCCATTTGTTTGGAGATATAATTCCTCACGAAATTATAGGAGGTGCTGAAATGGTTGATGATATGAGAGTTGCGAGAAAATTACCACATATAGCTGCTAGCGAAATCAGAAATTCAATTGAAAAATATGTTAACGAGATAGAATGGTAATAGATTTATATCTATTATTCACCATATATATAATGTAACTTTTTTTGAGGGGTTCAATTTGAAAGATTGGTCTGCTATAGTACTCGCCGGAGGTAGAGGTAAAAGACTTTTACCTCTGACTTCACTGATACCTAAACCATTAGTGAAGGTCACAAACAAACCAATGGTAGATTATTCAATAGCGCACCTAATTTATGCAGATATTAAACATATAATTCTTGCTTTGGCTTATATGGGTAAAGAATTAAAAGAATATATAGAAAAAACTTGGACACCAGATAAATTGGGTGATGTTGAGTTAGAATGTTTCGTTCAAGAGAGTAGCGGTACCGCAGATGCGTACAGGTTATTAAACGACAGCATTGATTCTGATAACATAGTTGTGAGCATGGCAGATATCGTTACAAATCTTCCAATGAGAAGTTTCATGGATTTTCACTTAGAGAAGGGTGGAATAAGCACTATTTCTATGAAAACCAGTGAAAGTCATACAAGCCAGTATGGTGTTGTTCTTCTCGATAATAATAGAAAAATATATCTATTTTTAGAAAAGCCTGCTCCTATGGAATTATATTTAAGTAGTATGGCTCAAAGAACAGATTTATTCCTGCATACAAACATAATTAACACAGGAATTTATTGTTTTAAAAAGGAAATTGACGGTATATTACAAGATTCGGGTTTAATGGATTTTGGTAGTGAAGTTTTCCCTTATCTCCTTGAAAATTCGTATGATCTGTATGGTTTTGTTAAGAATTACTATTGGTTGGATTGTGGAAACTCCCAGACTTATTTATGGGCAAATTGGGATTTATTACGCAAATATTCATGGCCGATTACTCCAAATGGTGAAGAATACGATGGCGTATTTGTAATGGGAATAATTAATTCTGGACAAAACGCAAGCATTGAAAAACCCACCTGTTTTGGTGAAAATGTTGAGCTTTTTAATAGGGCAAAAATAAAGGCACTTAGTTCTATTGGAAACCGCGTCAAAATAGGGGAAGATACAATAATAGAGAAAAGTGTTATCTGGGATGATGTAAATATTGGAGCTGGATGTCACCTTGATAGCTCTATAATTTGTAATAATTGCCAAATAGGGGATAATGTCGTTTTACATAATGCAATAGTGGCACCTAATAGTAAAATCAGTAGTGACACTCAAATAAGAGATGAAACTCTGGAACTTGGAACCAATATCTAATATTCGTTTTTGATGAGATTTTAATTAAGAAATATTCTGTAAAACTTCTAAAAATTTTGTTACTTGATATTTTGAATTTTTTGCTTTTTCTTCGATTATCTGATAAAAGTTCAATAAATCATTCAGCTCCTTACTCGCATTATCTTTAATGTTTGCAATTTTATCAATTACAGCAGTTATCCAAATCCATTTTGTAAAGTTAGTAAATTTTTCTGCACTATACCAAAGAAGGTTATGATATCTATTTACTTTTAAATAGACTTGAATTTCAGGGTCCCTAAAGAAAGATTGAAAGATCGCATAAAAATTTTTTTCAGAGTAATCAATTGAGTTAGACCAGTTTTGGAGAGAAACCATTAGTTTTATTATTGAACCAACTTCCAAATCTTTCTCATCCTTTTCTATTGATAATGCATTCAATGTATTTGCTATGTATTTTGATAAGCGCCACTCATCAAACAAACTACGACTTTTTAGTTCATAGTTGTTCTCAGAAATAACTCTTCCTAATTGATGGATAAATACCCAAGAAATTACTATCCCCCATTCAAATTCAGATTTAGGAAGAATGTTGACTAAAGCGTTCTTCAAATTAACAGAAAGATCTAGTTGTGTAAAGCCGTGATGTAATTGTAAAATTGTAATTAATTTTGACTGAATATCTTTTTCTATTTTAGTCACATCCTTATTACTCGAAGAGTATTTTTTCACTTCAGCTAAAAATGAATTAAGCTTTTTAGTTGTACTTTCTACAATTAATTCCGTTTTCTGAGTTTCTAATAGGTTTTTAAAACTATTGATATTGACTATTTTCTTAAAGGATTCGAGCAATGGTTGGTATATAATTTCATGAAGTGTCTCGTTAATATTATGTACGCCTCTACCCCCTAAAAGATCATATAATTGAGCATAGTGAAAAAATTCATTATCATTTACTATTTGGAAATCCATGAATAAAAAGCATTGAAATGCGTGGAGTTCTAAATACAACCCTTGATCGTGAAGATCTTGATTTCGTCTTATATATTCTAATCCCGTCATATAATCTTTAAAGATGCAGTATCCTTCTTTTGGTAGGTTTAATCCCTCAATTATGGTTTTTTGAGTTTGAATTTTATCGTTTTCTTGTTTAACAGCAAAACTAGCTGAATTTTTAATAAACCCTTTTGTTTCTGCATATTTGTTAAGATAAATAATTAAAGCACGTTCAGTATTAACCCTATTTGAATAAGCAAACACATCTTCATTCACCGTATTTCCACTCCAAAAATCATAGAGTAAAAAATTATCAGCATTAGCAAATAAGTAGCGTTTCTTCATTATAGGAAAGATTACTTTTTCATGATGTTGAAGAAGGGCCAAATTGACTTTTTCATCCCAATAAGCGCGTCTATATTCCATACCGTATTTTTCGCGAAATCCCTCTATTTGACCGTGTCCAAACATAGGTAAACCCGGCATAGTAATCATCATTAAACAGACGCCAATGTATTTCCCACTATCTCCAAATTGTTTAATAGCAGTTTCTTCGTCAGGATTATTCATGAAGTTAACAAATCTCTTAAGGATTTCAGGGTCGAATTGTAGTGTATTTTTTAAGACTAGTCGATACATGGCGTTATCTTCGTCTCTGAGCATATTCATAAAAGCAGAATTATACACGCGATGCATTCCTAAAGTCCTTACGAAAAATCCTTCGAGCAACCAGAATGCTTCTGCGAGTAATAATGTATCAGGATTTTCTTCATTAATTTTATCTACAACTTCACGCCAGAACTCTTGTGGCATCAATTTATAAAACTCATCTTTTGATATGCCCTGTTCCGCTCTTGACGGAATAGCACCTCCCGTTCCTAGCTCGGGAAACCAAAGGCGTTGATAGTGCTTTCTCGTAAGAGTCATAGCTGCATCAAAACGAATGATGGGGAACATTTTAGAAACATGTAATATGGTTTTTATAACTGCTTCTCGAACTTCAGGATTTAGAAAGTTCAATTGAGCAGTATCGTTCCAAGGAAAACTAGTTCCATCGTTTCCGTGGTAAATATATTTCTCTTCTCCTGATCGAAAATCCACATGTTTAAATGTAACAGCTGCGTCGGTTCTTGAAAAATACTTATCTTCCAAATATATTCCGATATTTGGATCACCCGATAAATTTTCGCCCGAAAAAGTATAAGATGGGAAGGGGGAATACGGTAGAGATACGTACCAATCAGGATGCTCCCTAACCCACTTTGAAACAATTCCGGTATGATTGGGAACCATATCACAGGCGAGACGAATTCCTCTCGCCATTGCTCTCTCCTTTAAATTCTTATAAGCTTCATAACCTCCCAAGTCATAAGCAATATTATAATCGTAAGTTGAATACGCACTTGCTTCCGCTTCTGGGTTTCCAGACCATCTCTTAATAGTTTTAGACGCTTGACTTCTCTCCCATAAACCAATAAGCCACAGTCCAGTAAAGCCCCATTCTTTTAATTGATCCAACTCTTCATCAGGTATCTCATTTAAATGGGAAATATCTTTCTCATATGTTAGAGATAATTGATTCATCCAAACATATACATTTTTAGCAATCATCACAACTTTTGGCATCCACTCTTTATCGAGGGTGTAATTTTCGAGTTCGAAAGCATCATAATCATAAGCTTCGGACTTACCGGGACCTAAACCTCTTAGCAGTTCTTCTTCTCGTATGATGTCAATAGCAATTAAGATCTTAAAGAGGTATTTTCCTATCAATTCCCCCCAATTCTCATGAATATATTCCAATTGCTCACGAATTGAATGGGGATATTTAATAGCGGGTTCATTTAGCATTTCAATTAAGTTCTGATTATTCGGACCGAACTTAGTTTTATTTTCGAAAAAATTTGTAATTTCGTCAATAATTTCCCTATAAGCAGTCCTTTTTTCAAGGGATTCATCATCAAATAGCTCTATAAAAGGAGAATAAGAAGGATTACTATTTCCAAACCACAAGTTTATGAATTCATCAACAAAATGGATTTTATTACCTACACCTTCAACTTCTTCATATAAAAATTCTTCAATATTAGTTTCTTCTCGATATACTTTTTCAGGAGGAAATTCTTCTATTAAAGAATGTATAGCCTTTTCCAGCTTTAAATCCCCAACTTTATCTTTTAAATAATCAAAAAGTTCAAGGGATAGAAAATCGTTTTTTGTTTCCTGTCTGTACAATTCTAGTAGATATTTTTTTATATCATACATTAGTGCCATTCCATTGAATTCACCTGTCCGAACAGCTAATTCAGGGTAATTGATTAAATCTCTCTTTTGATTTAATTTTTGTACGAATAATCTAACTAAATGGGTATCACCCTCAAATTCAATGTTTCCCCTTTCTGTAAATTTGAAGTCATTTAATTCATATTTATTCCTAGCATCTCTCGAAATTTTCATATGGAATTCACATTACTATATATAATCTTATAATTAATTATGCCCGACTTATTATATTACGATTGACTTTTTAACGAAAGTTATTAATGTAAAACAAGCTATAATAATTATATTTTTCAATTCGAAAATTCCAAATCTCAGTGGTTAAATTGTCTCAGCGCATCCAAAATTTAGATGATCTCTATAAAAACGGTCGAATAGTAGGAAGGGCAAATTATATTTTTACGCCTGAGATCTCAAGTTCAATTGGCTCTATTCATGGAAGTTCATTTAAGGTGGATGAAACAGTTGTTATTGGTCGAGATTATCATAACGATAGTCGCATGTTGAAAAGAGGATATACCTCAGGAATGATGAGCACTGGAATAAATGTCTTAAATCTGTCAGATTGCACCTTTCCATTATTAGAATTCACCATTAGACGATTTGGGGCAAGTGGAGGAGCTTATTTCTCAGGAGGGCACTTGTATAGTGAAGATGTGGGGGTGAGATTTGCCGATGCTGGAGGAATTGAATTAGCTCCCTTAGAAATAAAAAAGATCATTGAATCGTATAACAACTACCCAGCACATATTAGACGCGTTGACCCAAGGATGATAGGACAAATAATCGCTATCCCTCAAACTCAAGATGTGTATATCAAGTCATTAGAGCAATTTGTCAACAAAAAAGAAATTAAAGAGGCTAACTTAAAAATAGTTGTAGATTGCTCCTTTAGTCCAACAGGGAAAATTACTCCTTTGCTTATAAATGAAGTGGGTGTAGAAGTTATTGCTCTTAATACTCACTATCGAGAAAGATCTAAAATCCCCGTACCGAGTGTTAATACGATTAAAAACACTGCGGACATTGTAAAAGCATCTAACAGTCATTTAGGAGTATGTTTTGATGTCGATGGATCGAGGATATTAGTACTAGACGAAAATGGTTTAGAGATTAGTTTTGAAGA
>JAHQWP010000058.1 GCA_029856235.1 Promethearchaeia archaeon | reverse complement strand
TTCCAAAAGGAGCAAGGTTTGGGTTTCTAGGGCCGAATGGTGCTGGAAAAACGACTACTATTAGATGTATTTTAGGTTTTCTTAACCCCGATAGCGGAATAACAGTAATAAATGGCGAAGAAATTAACCCGAAAAAAGATGTTAAATTTAGGAACCAAATTGGGTACTTACCAGGAGAACTTGGTCTCTATAAATACATGACCGCAGCGCAGTTAATTAAATATTTTGCTAAACTATTTGACATCGATATAGACTGGAAATTCATTAAAGATGTGACAGAAAGACTTGAAATAGAAATGGATCGGAAAATGGGTGTGCTCAGTAAAGGAAATAAACAGAAAGTAGGGGTATTAACCGCCTTAATGGGAAAGTTTGATATATTAATTATGGATGAACCAACTTCGGGTCTAGATCCATTAATGCAATCGGAATTTTACAGGATAATTTCTGAACGCCAAGAAGAATCGGATTGTACCGTGTTTGTGTCTAGTCATGTGCTACCCGAAATTGAAAAATTTTGCGATCAGGTCGCTATTATTAAAAATGGTAAGATTATAGAAATATCTAGTGTTCAAGAGCTTAAAAAAAAGAGTTTGAAACGAATTGAACTAGATTTTGAAAACAACAAAAGCTTGATTGAATTTAATTCATTTTTATCTTCGGATTTTCCTGAAGCTATTGTGAAACAAAAATATCAGAAGAGAATTGAATTTTTACTCCCTTATAGCCAATCTCGTGACATATTAATACATTTAAGCCAAAACAAATGGGCTGGAATGCCAATAAAAGACTTTAATATTACACACTCAACTTTAGATAATATATTTCTTGAGTATTATAAAGATTCTAATTTAAAAGGAGGTGAAGCTGTTTGAAGGTAATTCAAACTACTTTAAAAGAGATAAGATATAGCATTAAAGGAATTATAATTCTCGCTTTATTATTCGGATTATTTTTTCTAGCATTCATGGCTATCTACGATCCTACACTCTTTGAAGATATGGAAGCATTACTTGCAAGCTATCCTGAAGCAATTGTTGCGATGGTTGGAAAATATATCGCATTAACAACATTTGGAGGTTTTTTGAATGTATATCTTTTCTCAATGACGTGGTTTTATTTTGGTTTCTATTTCATAATAAAGGCAGCGCAAGATATACCCAAAGAAATCGAGGACAAAACGGTTGATATTATTTTGTCAAAACCTATAAAACGGTGGAAATTTGTAATAGGTAAATATGTGCGGCATGTAATAACTGCGTTTATCCTTGTTACTTTTTCAAGTTTTGGAATATTAATTGGCGTATTTGCCTTTCCAACCATCGTTCCTAGCGAAGTTTACTTCAATGAGATATATACGGTGTTCCTTTGGCTCTTTATCTTTTTAGTTGCGATAATTAGTACGTCATTATTCTTTTCGACATTTCTCCGTCCACGGCGAGCACTTACCTTTAGCTTTGCTGTTATAGTATTTTTTTATATTGTAGGGATATTCTGGGAAGCGTTTCCAGAAGCAGTCCAAGGCATGAAATTTTTAAGTATATTTTATTATTTTGAAACATCGAATTTGCTTGTAAACCATGTCTGGGATAATGTTCTCCTAAACATTTTAATTCTAACGGGATATTCAGCATGTATGGTAGGCTTATCAGTGTTTATATTTAATAAGCGAGATATTCCCGTTTAATTTTTTTTTACTTTATTTCTAAACTTTCGGAAAATTTTTCATATATTTTAATTGCTGGTAGATAGAAGTCTATAACTTTCATGATATTATCGTAACCATTCATTGTTTCAAGTTTACTGCGCTTAGTTTCCATTTCATTTTTCATTTTATCAAGGTGATCTTGCCACTTAAGCATCGCAGCGATGATGTTTTTAATTCTAGCAGTAGAAATCTGTTCAACTGATTCGAAGGTATATATTTTTCTACGAATACCAGGGATTTTCTTTCTAATAATCATTCCTGAATCTACAAGATTATTTAGTTCTTGTGAGATTTTCCCAGACGAGTAACCAGTGAGATGTTTAAGGAGATGTTGGGTTATTTCCTTTCTTAACATTATATAGATTAAGATTTTAGTAGTAATTTCGTTTCTAGTAGAGTAAATTGGAGATTTAATCAGATGCTCTACGATTTCTTTCTCAATTTTTCTTACCTTATCGTCATAAGTATCTTCTTCATCTTCCATTTTCTTACACTTCCCTTTTTTCAATTATCAATTATCAATTATCGCTTAACATTTTAGTCATCGAAGGCGTAATCTTCATAACCTTTTTATATCCATCTAATAACACATTTAATTGAGTGCGAAGAATTTTGTAACCTTCTTTGCCTTTATATTCTTCCAATTCGTTCAATTTACTCTCCATAAATTTAGAAATTAAAGTAAACTGCTCAATTGAAACCTCGCTAGATGTTTCAAATATTTTTGGAAGATCTCCAATCTTTGAATATAGATTCATATTACTCGATGCTATTCTTTCTTTTTTTACTACGCCAAGCTTAACTAAATTTCCAAGTGTTGCTGAAATTGTACCAGAAGAATACCCAGTTAGCTCTTTCAAATTAGATTGAGATAACTTATCGTGAATGATTAAATATCCTAGAATCTCTTGGATCTTTGCAGGTGTATCCTTGTTCTTACCAATATCTATAAAAAATTTAATAAGAGTTTTTTCGTAATCTTTGATTTTTCCTCTAAATCTAAAATCGTGATCTGGCGCTTGGTTTGAATTCATTAATTCTATATTATTTTTAGAGTTTTTAAACTTTTCATAATAGATGAAGTTTCATGAAATGTGAGGAACCTTTAAATAGGTAGTTTACTATTCATAATATGAACATTTCAAAACTCATGAAAGTTCATTAAAATTGAAGAGAGAAAAAAAGAAAAAAAGAAAAAGGAGTGAAAAGAAAGTGATCTCAGAAAAAGAATTTAAAAATTTCGAAGAAGTTCCCTATAATGAAGAGCCTGAAATAATAAAGAAGGAAAAAAAAGTTGAGAAAATTTATGAAATGATTGAACAAGAAAGTATATATGATATTTTTCCTACCTATGATCTTCAAGACGAGAAATTGACGCAAGAAATATTTGAAATTTATAAAGTTCTATTCTGGGGAGCATCTGCTTTAGTTTCCACGCTACTTTGGTTATATTTCTTTATCAACTAGTTTTCGAGCCAAAAGTTATTGTGCCCACGTAATGGGAAATAATAAAATAAGAAGGATTAAAAAAGAAATTAGAGGGGTAAGAAGCATATTAAAAGATGAATATATGGATAAAGGTTTAGCAAGATGGAAAAATTCAAATGGTCAGTATTATTTAGAAATTTTTGCTCCTGACCATTATCAATTAGGTACTTTAGAGGGATATCATCTTTCAAAGCAAATCAAGAGCTTTAAGAAGGTAATAAAATTTTTAAGCTTAACATTTAAGTCGAAAGAGTATTCGTATAAGAATCTAATTGAATTATCAAAAGAATATGTTCCATTCATTCCAAATCGTTTTCAGGTAGAAATGGAAGGAATGGCAGATTCAGTTAATAAAATATCATACAATGATATTTTACTACAAAACTGTTTCCTTGATATATTCTATGGGAAACTCATTCCAAAGTTTTCAAAATCCAAAGTTCTAAGAAATTTCGAGATAGCATGTACCTCATTTGCAGTACGTAATAAAAGAAGGACATTAATTGCTCAGAATTTTGATTTTCCTTTTTTCTTTAAACGTTCCGCTGCCTTTGTATATACTCATACTTCTGGAAATCCTAGTATATTTTCATTAAGACTAGGGGCTCTACTGAGTCTTCCAGTGGCCATAAATAATTTTGGTGTTTCTGTTAGAATTAATGCGATTAAGAGTAGGCGCCAAGCTGAAATCTCTATTCCAAGTTCAATAAGAGTACGTGAAGGTTTAGAAAAAGCTAAAACAGCTCAAGCATTCTTAAATTATATAACACGCAGAGATTTTACTGCTAGTTGTAATATACTTGTCTCAGACCTTTCTGAAGTATTTTCTTTAGAAGTAATACCTTATAGAATTGAGAAGAGGGAGATTAAAGATTGCGTATCAAAGAGTAATACATTCATCTCCGATTCCCTTCAAGTAAGCCTTATTGATCCGAAGTATTCGAAAAAAAGACAACGATACGCAGATAGAAGAATCAAGAACGCATATCAGAAATCAGATAGGCAATTAAATGAGAAGAGTCTTTTGAATATTCTAAAAGATAATTCCATTATTTGCAGGCGTAATTTTCTTAAACCAATGACTTTAGCTTATTTAACTGATCACTATTTTGGGATTGGAAATCCAAGAAGTAATCCCTCTGGTTTAGTTCCCATATTTAATTCTAATTCTCCACTTATTTCTAACTAAAAATTTCCCCGATTTTAACTAAAAGGAAATCCAAGAATAAGGTGGAATTAAATAATAGATTATTTTACTTAAATAATTCTGGGATCTATATAAGGTTCTTTTGAATAGAGAATTTTAGTTTTTTTCTTTTTAAGTTCTTCTAATAAAGCTTCTTCAGTAAGTTCTTTAAGATTTAGTAGCGTCCAACCGTGCACTCCCCCACTTAGTAACTTATCGGGTTTATGCATATCTGTACCTGTGAGCATTCCAATTTCTCCTTCGTGGTTTAAGCAAAAATCGTAAGATTCTTGATCAAAGGCATTTTCCGGTTGAGAATCGTCATTAATAATTTCGATATAATCAATTCCCCAATCTAGGAGGGTTTCTCGAGTTGGATGGTTTTTATATTTCGCTTCATTTATACTCCATGGAATGTGATTTAAGACGACAATACCCCCTTGATCGTGCACCTTGTTTATCGCGTCAATAATCTTTTCGTCTTTAGGTTTATAAGGTATCCTGGTTTCCCATTTTGAGACCCCTAAAAAATTCAAATGCAGTCTAGTTGTCGTCCATTCAACACCACTGGTTATAAGAACACCCTTTTTGATGTACTCTTTTTTAATTTTATCAATTTTTTCTAAATGTAGCATGTTGTTATGATCAGTTATGGTTAATGCGTTGAAACCCATAGCGATGTGCCATTCAACATTCTGTTTGATTGTAAGTGCCCCATCACTGTAATATGTGTGCGAATGGTGGTCGTATATCACATTATAAGCTGTTTTATCATATTCAGGGGGTGTGTGAGGTTTAACATGCTTCCAATCAATATCAGAGTATCTACTTGATAAAGGCATATCTATTCTCGTGTTTTATTTGGATTTTCTATTGTAAATCTCTTTCACAAAAAAGGTTGCGACATTTTCAGAGAATGTGTTAGGACCAAAACCAGCGTCGAACCCTAATTCTTTCGCAAGTTCATTCGAGATTCTTGGACCGCCACAAATTAAGACTATTTTGTTTCTGAGCTCTTCTGCTTCTAACAGATCAACTAGGTTCGTTAAGTTTTTCACATGAATATCTTTTTGAGTTACAGTTTGAGAGACGAGAAGCACATCGGCGTTCAACTCTATTGCCTTTTTTAAGAAATCTTCGTTAGAGACTTGACTACCAAGATTATAAGCGTCAATCATTTCGTACCTTTCTAAACCATAATGTCCAGCAAATCCTTTCATGTTCATAATCGCGTCAATACCAACTGTATGAGCGTCAGTTCCAGTTGTAGCGCCTATAACAACCAATTTTCTGTTGAAATTTGTTTTAATGAATTCACTTATTTCTTCCATCGTCATTGCTTTAATTTTTACAGATTCTACTTTGATCTTAGTATAATCGATCGAATGTTTAAGACTCCCATATAATACAAAATATGTGTAACCCTTATCTAAAGGTACACGATATGCTACTGAAGGTTCTTCAATCCCCATTTTTTTAGCGAGTTCTAGCGCTGCAAACAGAGCTTTTTCTCCATCATCTACAGGAAGTGTAAAACTAACTTGAACTTTTCCATCGTTCAATGTGTCTCCATAAGGTTTTATTTTGGTGCGGTCTAAATCCTTGTCAAACTCTTTCTTTTGTGTAGAATACAATCCACCACCCATTTAAAAAACGCCTCCTAAGTTTAATTCTTTTGACATGAGTTCTAAGAATGGATTAAAATAATCTTTACTTTTTAGAATTACTCCCTCTAATCCCTTCCCCCCATCCATAGATCTTTTTATTTGTGCGAAGATTCCTTTTTCAATTGTCTTGAATAACCCTTCCTTTTCTATTTTAGCTAGAAGCTCAAGAGCTTTATTCAATACTTCACCTGCGCGTCGTTGCATAATCCCCCCTTCCTTAAACACGATTTCATCTCCTAAATCTTTCATATTTCTAAAAATATATCTAGCATTTTCAATAGATAAAGCCCGATCTGACATAAATGGTGTGTGAATTGCTTCTGTTAACATCCCTAGTAAGTGAATTCTTTGATTCGTGAGAATAGTAATCATGTTAAATAACGCGTCTTGAACGTGACCTTTAAAAATGTTTCCAGTCATATATTTAGTAGGGGGCATGTACTTCAACGGAGCGTTTGGGAAGATTTCTCGCGCCATTTGCGCTTGGGCTAGTTCATAAACGAATCCATTTTCCAATTCAGGGTTCATTTCAAACGCATGTCCTAAACCCATTTGCTCTTCTTTTAAACCGGCTAATTTAGCAAATTGTTCATTAATGAATTGTGATGCTAGCACTGTATGAGCTGCATCATAAGCATCATCAGTAGTAAGATAATTGTCCTCCCCCGTATTTATGATCACCCCGGCATAGGCATTTATCATTCTTGAAAAGAATTGATCGATCATCGTTCTTTGCATGTTTATATCTCTAAATAAAATTCCGTATAACGCATCGTTTAACATCATGTCTAGTCTTTCAAATGCTCCCATGGCGGCAATTTCTGGCATACATAATCCCGAGCAATAATTAGTAAGGCGTATATATCTACCTTCTTCATCGCTAACCTTATCTAAAGCTGACCTCATAAGGCGGAAATTTTCTTGAGTTGCATAAGTTCCTCCAAAACCTTCGATTGTGGCACCGTAAGGTACATAATCTAATAGACTCTGTCCAGTCGAGCGTATTACTGCAACAACATCGGCACCTTGTCTTGCTGCTGCTCGTGCTTGAACAATGTCCTCAAAAATATTTCCCGTTGCGACAATTAGATATATTAGGGGCTCTGTTTTTTCCCCATATTGACTAATTAATTCTTCTCTAAATTCCTTGTTTCGTTTAATAATGTCTAGATTTTTCCGTATTATTGAAGATAATACTTCTTTTATCTCAGATATGTTTCTCAAAGGAAATTTTGTCAGATCTAGTTGTTCTTGAGATATTTTTTCTGCGATGTTTTGAGGAGATTTATTAG
>JAHQWP010000057.1 GCA_029856235.1 Promethearchaeia archaeon | reverse complement strand
ACATCACGAGGAAAGATTCCCTTATTTGTGATGTATACTTTTTGCGAGAGTTTTTTACCGTTATGACTACCTCCACGATGATAATATGTTCCAATATCATCAGTTTTTAAAGCAAATTTAACTCTGTCAGAATACTCCATATAAATGTTAGGATCGTCGTTAAATGTGTAATCGTTTGATTTCGTATAAAATAAAATCGCATCATAGGAACGGATAAAAAACCTCCTCGTTTTAGCGGAAGCTGCTGGATACGCCCAGATTATCTCATTTTTAAAATTTTCTTTCCCAAAAATTTCATCCATTATTATTTTTATATAATGTGATACATGCCAATCTAAATGTACATAAATGCTTCCTTCTTCAGCTAGCAACTCCTTCATTAGAATTAATCTTTCATATAAAAATTCAATATAGGCATCAATACCTCCATCCCAAGAATCTGAATATGCCTTCGTGACCTTAAAGGCGTCGTCCTCTCCTATAAACATTTTAGATTCGAAATCTCCCCCTGTTGCAAAAGGAGGATCAATATAAATCAGTTTGATTTTATTTGCATAAATTTGGAGCAAAGAATTCATAATATCCTTATTATCTCCTTGAATTAGACAATTGTTCCAATCTTTTGAGGATATTTCTTTCTTCCGATGTTTTTCCATTTCTTTTTTAATTTTCTCATTATTTAATCCATCATTACCAATTAAAGGATATTTTAATAACTCCCTCAATTGGAAAGGGTAAGATAATTGAGATTTATTGGTTTTAAACATTTGAATTTTAACTTTGTCCTTCCAATTTAGATTCGGCATTATTAATCCACAATAAGATGGCAAAAAATTTATTCTTAATTTCCTTTACAATTTTAATTTAAATAAAAATATGAAATTAATAGGTTACTATGTCTTTTGATGAATTAGATGGATGGAGGAAAACTCATTATACCAAGGATGTGACTCCAGAATTGCGTGATCAAGAAGTAATTCTTGGAGGATGGGTAAGGAATTTTCGAGATCTAGGCGGTTTGAAGTTTATAAGCTTGCAAGATAAATACGGAGAACGGCAGATTACTTTGAAAAAAGGAGTAGTATCCGATGAGCTATTTGAAAAAGCCAAGTTAGGATACCAATACTGCTTAATGATAAAAGGAAAAGTAAAGGAATTTAAAGCAGCACCAGGCGGAATTGAAATTATCCCGTCGGAAATAAAAATATTGAACAGAACACCTGAAAAGCTTCCTATTGATATGACGGGAGAAACCATATCAGAACTTGATCTTAGGCTTAATAATAGGGCTTTAGATCTACGATCCTTAAGAAATCAAGCAATTTTTGAGATCCGTGGACAAGTTTTAAAATCTGCTAGGAGATTTTTACGTGAACAAGACTTTACTGAAGTAACAACACCGAATATAATAGGTTCCGCGACAGAAGGAGGTACTGAGTTATTCCCCATTATGTATTTTGATAGAGAGGCATTCTTAGTTCAATCTGCCCAATTATATAAAGAACAATTAAGTGGAGTATATGAAAAGGTATTTGAGATAGGTCCTGCTTTTAGAGCGGAAAAAAGTCACACTAAAAGGCACATCTGCGAAATTTTTACATTGGATGTAGAAATGAGTTTTGTTGATATGTATGATGTTTTGAAAACACTCGAGGAATTAGTTCATAATGTAATAACGAATATTAGAGGGAATAACATGGCTGCTCTGAAAATACTTAACATGGAAAATAAAACAATCGTTCCAGAATTACCCTTTCCACGCTATAGATACGATGAAATTCTTGAATTACTCGAAAATAAATATAATATTTCTGTTGAATGGGGAGAAGATATCTCGACTGAAGCATATAGAAAATTAGGAGAAGATTTAACAGGATACTACTACATAACTCATTGGCCAATGACAATAAAACCGTTTTATATTCAACCATCAAAAGATGATAAGTATAGTGAATCGTTTGATCTTCAAATGGGGTGGCTTGAATTAACATCTGGAGGCACTCGAGTTCATAATCGAGTACAATTAGAGAACGCCATAGAAAGCAAAGGTTTGAATGCTTCTTCCTTTGAATCTCATCTTAGCACATTTGATTTTGGAATGCCTCCTCACGCGGGATTCGGATTAGGAATTGCTCGTTGGATAACATATATTTGTGGTCTAGATGACATTCGAGAAGCAGTAATGTATCCCAGAACGCCCGAACGATTGACACCTTAGAAATTTTATAATATCATTTTTTGATTAATTATGACAGATGAATGGATTGAGTCTTATCTAAATGCTGGAAAAGCAGTTATAGCCGCTAAAAAACTTGCTGGAAAGCTCATAAAACCGGGAGCATCTTTTTTGGAAATTGCTAATAGATGCGAAGATGAAATTATAAATCAAGGATGCGAATTATCATTTCCAATTAACATGTCGCTAAACGAGCAAGCTGCTCATTACAGCCCTGTTATTGACGATCCTACCGTGGTTCCTAATAAAGGACTGTTAAAAATTGATTTAGGTTCTCACTATAATGGATATATTGCAGATTCAGCAATTACATTTAATTTAGATAACGATCCAAAGCTTCAAAATTACATTGACGCAGCACAAGATGCGTTGGATGCAGCGATCGAAATTTTTAAACCAGGTATTAAATTGTATGAATTAGGTGAAGTAATCGCAGATGAAATTCATAATCATGGATTAAGACCAATTATAAATCTTGGGGGTCATGAATTAAAACAATACAAACTGCATGCTGGTCCTTTTCTTCCTAATATAAAGGATTTAAGTCATAATGAAGTTTTAAAACCAGGGGATGCTTACGCTTGTGAGCCATTTACTACTTCAGGTCAAGGTTTAGTCACAAACGGTAAAAAATCTTATATTTACCGATTTGCTAAACGGGTAAAGAAGAATTTACCCTACGAAGAAATTAGTTATATGAAGAAAATAGAGGATTTAACCAAAAATCTACCTTTTTCGCCACGTTTATTGGAAAAACATGAAATCATCCCTAAAAACAAAATTCCTAGGATAATTGATGCTTTTAAGCGAAAAAAAATTCTTGATCATTATCCCATACTAATAGAGGTAACTGGGGCCCCAGTTGCTCAACAAGAACACACAATCATAATCGATATGGATGGAAATCCTATTGTCACAACCCGAGAATAATTTTAAGGAAAAAATTACGAGTGTCGTTCTATGTGCTGGTGAAGGAACACGCGCTAAAATTATATCTCAAAACTTACCAAAATCGCTTCTTAAAGTCAGTTCTTTAAATAATCAAACTATTCTTTCGTTAGTTTTTTCTATCTTAAAAAATTTAAATCTAGATCCAATCATAGTTGTAACAGGGCATTTAGGTGAATATATTGAAGATTTTGTCCACTCTTTTCTAACTAAAAATCAGTATGGTGAAAGTAGTATCATTATTCATAGTTCTGGAGATGACTACAAATTAGGTCCTCTCTTTTCTTTTTTAAGTATTACAAAAAATGAACAGATCTTTAAAGAAGATAAGTTATTTATGATTTTTCCAGGAGATACTGTTTTTGATTTCAATCTTATTCAAGAAATTTTAAACTTATTATTAGAGAACTACTCGCTAGTTATCAATAATTCAATTATATTTTATAGGAAGATAAGAACCGATTTATTAAAAAAAAAGTTTAAAAAATACTACCCAAAATATGAAAAAAGTATCTCTTATTTAAGAATTGAAGAAAAGGACTCAAAAGCGATTGTTAAAGAGATTTCTCAAAAAAAATTGAGTTCCTTTTCTAATCAAGAAGTCATTAATCAAGTTATTCCAATTTTTATATTTAACAACTCATATATTAAAGCAATTAAATATCTCTCTAGCTCAGTCAAATTTCGTACTATTCGCGAAGTAGTAAACTTGATGCTTAAGAGAGAAAAACTTTTTTTTGCCGTGTCGGTTAGTCCTGAGAATAACTTCTATGACATAGATACACCTCTCGACTTAAAAATTCTGAACGAAAAAAAAAAAGGTGGACAATAGTAGCTCCGATTATCTCAGAAAACTTGTTTCAAAGGAAATCAGTTTCGTACTCCAATGAATCGTATCTGGATCAAAGCTCTATTGAGGAGGCTAATAATTTTATTTTAAAGACACATAACGTTTGAATGTCTCGTGTAGCAAGTAAAAACTGCTAAATTCAACAAGAGATCAAGCAAGTGTGTTTCATTTTATACTTTATTTCGTGCCAATTTTAACTAAATTGCTTTTCTTTACAAAACTATTGCTCCAATGCGATAAATATTAGAAATCTCCTAAAGTAATAATAATCATGCTCGTAATTTAGGATTCAAAACTAAAGATATATGATAATATAAAACCGTTTGGAACTCAAGGCGTAAGTATTAACTCTGGCGGGGAAAAAAAAATGCTCCAGAACTTAAGAATCATTTATCAATTTTGCAACAACAAGCTCGTTGTTAAAAATGTAATTCTGTATCATAAACCAATGATTTAAACTATTGTCCAATAAGACATATGCATAATCACCTATTTAAATTTAATTATTAATTTATGAAATATATTCACTCTATTAATCAGAGAAAGTTTAATAGATTCCAATATTATTACTCAAAATGAAATTTAAATAAGAAATTTGATGTGTGAATGTCCATAAGAATAAAGATAGATCTCTTCGGAATAGGAACTCTTAAAGGTGAATTGTTAAGATTCTACGCACCACTATCCACCGATGCCATCATCAATAAGCTACCTATTATTTTACGAGGTCGATTTAGTTTTGGTTCAAAAGCTTATTGGACGCTTCCGGGAATTGAAATCTATAAAGGACATAATCCAAAATCAGTTAAAAGCGTAGAGCGAGGAGAAATCATTTATAATCCTAAAACTGATGAATTGCTCATAATTCTGGAAAACATTGAGATGCCTAATAAGGTAAATAAAATAGGTAGAGTTTTTGATAACCTAGAAATTATTTTAAATGCTAAAAACGGCTTGAATACTAAAATAACTAAAGCAAAATAGTAATTAAAGAGATAATAAGAAGAATATTATGGCTATTTCAAATAAACTAACCTTTGTCTTTACTATTTTCTACTTAGGAGTTATTATATACTTAATTTTATTTCTAACAGTTCCCGCTATACAAAATGTCATAATTCAGTCAAGACAAAATATCACAGGGCTTACAGAAGGTTCCAACTACTTTATAGCACTTTTCATAGTCTTCTTCATTTGTCTGTTAGGAAATGCTAGTGTAGGCTTTCCAATACCCTATCCATTTGTAATTTTCTCAATTTCTAACTCAATTTTTATCCGATATACAAATTTTGGATTAAATCTTGGTGAAGTCCTGCTGAATGGCCCATTTTGGATAGAAATATTAGTTTTAGCAGTAGTTGGAGGACTTGGAAGTGCCTTAGGCGAACTTGTAGGATATTTAATTGGTATTGGAGCAAAAAAAGTAGCGAGTAAATCTCAATCCAAAACATTAAACAATGTGCAAGGATTTGGAAAACTTGTTCTCGATCACCCAAAATCAATGCACATATACATTTTTATTGCAGCAGCTCTACCTATACCTGATGATCCATTATGGATAGCTTTAGGAATGTCGGATAAAAAGATTAATTTTCCTATCTGTATCGTTTGGGCGTGGTTAGGAAAAAATGTAACAACCATCTTCTATGTTATTTTTCCAATTTTGATTTCGCTGGGATTTGGAGCTACCGGGATTGAAGTTGATGACACCTCAAGTGTGATAACGGAAGCATTAATGCTAATAATTACGCTTGCAATTATGCAATTCATTTTAAGTTTTAATTGGGAAAAATATCTAAATAACAGAATAAAGAAGTAACTTTTGTAGTTAATTATTTCTTATTGTTTTTTAGACAATTTTTACAAACGAAGACCGTTTTTTCTCTGTTTTTTGAACTCTCATCTTGGTAAATTCGTTTGTAAATATAATCACCGCAGATTTGGCATAATGCTACTGTTCTACTTTCGCCTACTAATGGGCCTAAATTATCAAAAGTCATAAATTGTGCTTACATTTGTGATTTAGAGATGGTTATCTCGATTTTCGAAATTAAATCTTTTTTGTTTTTATTGGAATAATCGTCTCTCCTATAATTCCTACGTTGATTTCTTTCGAAATAAGGGCGGCTACCTAGTGAAACATTAGCAATTTCTACTCCAGGATAAAGGCGTTTTTTTAAAATTTCAGCAACTTCAACGGCGGTTGAAATCTCTTCTCCTTCCCCTTTTATTAATAATGATTTTGTTCCCCCTGAAAAGGCAAAAATGGCGTCTTTAATTGTTTTTTCTCTATCTGTACGATTTCTAACTATAAGGGTTGTATCATTAGGCATGAAAGAACCTCATTACCAAATATTTGCTAAATTTGATTCAAAAGTAGTCTAAGTTATAAAAGTTATCCAAGCAATATAAAAGTTATTTAAATTAAATCATTAACCGGTGATTAAAAAGCAATACTGTTGATAATCTATTAATCAAAACCATGAAATTGTTTTATGTGATATAATTTATCTAAAAAATCATAAATTAAAATCAGAACGAGAATTTAGATCATCCAATATTTTTTGATATTCAGAGCTCCTTTCTTCAAAATGTTCAATGATTTTTCTTTCATCTGTATCTAAATAATCAAAAAATGGGAAAATGATTTCAATCTTTTTGGTAAAATCATTCATAATTTTTTTATACAATTCATTAGGTTTTACTAACATCTCCTTAATTTTTTTGCTATATTTCTCCTTCTTCTTCTGAAAAATGGTTGTTTGATTCGCTTTCTTTATTTTAATTAAAATCTCTTCACATTTTTTTAATTCTTTTTCTATTTTTTCTCTAAATTTAGGAATTCTGTAAATTTTTTTGTCGATGTCCGGATCCCATTCATATAAGTAATAATCATCCTCTTCAGCTTCTACCTCATCATCAGTAATCTTTATATCCCTTTTTAAAATCATAATAAGTCCGAAATTCCTCTGGAGTTGGGCTAAAGCTTTTTTCCGTAATATATCGTCAATGTAGTCGATTTGTTTTAAAGCATTTTTGATATTTTTATTAATTTCTTTTACATCCTTATCTACTTTTGTAACCATTTTTTCTTTAGGAAATTCAAATTTTAATTCGATAGTATTTGAATAAGTAGAAAACATGCCTCGATCAGGATTTTTCAACCTTATTCCAGCAACTCCAAGATAATATGCTTTTGATCCTTGTTGGCAATGATCGAATACCAAAGCTATTGCAAATGGGTTTACACCTTGATAAAATAACTGAGTTTCAATATCTCGTGGCGAAAATATAAACCCTATGCCTGGATGAGTATGCCACCATCCTACGAAGAAATCTTCTTTATTATCCTG
>JAHQWP010000056.1 GCA_029856235.1 Promethearchaeia archaeon | reverse complement strand
TCGCTTCTGAGATCAAACCATCCAAAAAAACAGGAACTTGATCAATAATACCCTTAGAAATGAGTTCCTCCAAGACAATTATGAGCTCCTGTGCCCTACCTACTGCTAAAACAGGGATAAGAATTTTACCGCCACGCCTAATCGTTGAAGTTAAAATTTGTCTAAGTTCTCTCTCGGAATCTTGCCTACTGGGAATTCTATCTTGCGGTCCGCCATAAGTAGATTCTACAAGCAGAGCTTCGACCCTAGGGAATTTCACAGCAGCTTTTTCGAGCAATCTAGTCTTTTGGTACTTCATATCACCCGTGTAAATAAAGTTAAATCCACCTTTCCCAAAATGTAAATGAATAAGTGAAGAGCCGAGTATGTGCCCGGAATTGTGAAGAGTCAATTTAATATCTGGAGCGATATCCGTAACTTTCCCCCACGAAAGAGGTATCGTATGAAGTACTGTATTTTTTACATCCATTTTTGAATAGGGCATTGGAACACCCTCTTTTTCACATATCTGGACAAAATCCAACTGTAACATGGTTGAAAGATTGCGAGTGGGAAGGGTGCAATATACTGGTCCTCTATATCCATACTTAAATAAATACGGAACCATGCCACAATGATCCAAGTGAGCGTGAGATATAATAACGGCGTCCAAATCTCTTATTGAGAATTCTGGAACATCAAAGTATGGAAACTGATCATTCTTGTTTCCAACATTCAAACCACAATCTAACAGAACATTACTGTCTCTTGTTTGCATTAAAATACATGACCTGCCTACCTCCCTAAAACCTCCTAATGAAGTTAAACGAATGTCTAACTCGTTAAAAAGAGCAGGTCTGTGAATTCTCTTTCCAATATTAAGAAGAATATCTTTTTGATTCTGTCGTTCTTTGGTCAACATTTGTCTAATTAAACTAATAGTTCTTGAAGCTAATGGTGGGGTCCTAATGGTCTTTGGCTGCCAAAAAGTATTCATCCTAATCTCTTTCAAATTCACTCCTTTCTTGCCAATTACTAACCCAGGTTTACCTGATTCTATAATTACTTCGCCACGGGTATGATCAAACTCAATCTCTGAAATTTCCGCATCTTCACTAATTAAATTTCTAATATAATCTTCAGTCTCAGATGGATCTTTTCTTTTCTCTACATTCCAGCGAAAAACTACTCTTTTCCTCATAGATTTTGCAAGTTCCTTCAACACTTCTGAACTTTCAATTGATTCTAGATTAGTATTTTCAGAATAAACTGCTATTTCTGGACCCTCAAACTCAATTTTTTTTACCTCTATCTCAGGTGGGAGATATTTGATAATTTCTTGTTTAATTCTTTCTAATTCTCCTTCAAAACTCATATATTCTCAATTTTCTTTATAATTCTAATTTAATTTCTTGAATAAAAGCAATTAACCCTTACATTGTTATGTTATAATCTGATTGTCGGATTGAATTAATTGTAATAAAATAATTACAATCTCCTTTAAAATTATCTACACAGTTATTTTAGTTCTTTAAATGATGGTTTTAAACAAATAGAATAATTCTTAGATATTAATACTAATACCAGAGATTAAATTTAAGAATGAATTAATTCTAATTTCTATATAATATATAAATTAATCAAATAAAAACATTTTCATTATAGAATGTGTTAAATTGTATATCTAATGATTAATTTCATAAATTTATTTTAAAAAAGAGAGTTAGTAACAACCATGGCAAAATTAAAAATTGGCGCGATTGCTAGTGGTTCTGGTTCAAATTTAGAAGCTATCATAAAATCATGTGAAGATGGCATTTTAAAAACTAAAGCATGTGTGGAAGTACTTATTTGTAATAAAGCTGGCGCATTTTGCATGGAAAGAGCAAAAAATCACAATATTCCGTATGAATTAATTGAATCTGATAAGTTTCTTCACCTCTCAAGAGAGGAATACGATGAAATGATGATAAAAGTTTTTAAAAAATATAATTGTGATTTAATAGTCTTAGTAGGATATATGAGGTTAGTAAGCAAGAAACTTATCACCGCATTTAATGGGAATGTAATGAACATTCATCCTGCCCTATTACCAGCATTTAAAGGATTACATGCTCATAGAGATGTATTAGAATACGGAGCAAAAGTTTCTGGATGCACAGTTCATTTTGTTGATGTTGAATCGGATCATGGACCAATAATTATTCAAAAATGTGTACCTGTATATGATACAGACACGGAGGCTACTTTAGGACCACGAGTATTAGAATGGGAGCATAAAATCTTCCCAAAAGCAATTGAATTATTTTGCGATAAAAGATTGAGCGTAGAGGGGAGAATTGTTGTGATAGAGGGTGAACTTAATCTATAACAGTTATTATATAATCATGCGGGGAATGATTTCGAATGTTTTCAAACATCAAATGAAAACTCTGACCCAACTGAAAGAGTGGGTATTTTCCCACACTTTATGAAGAAGATCTTGAGTTATGATGGCGTCATTTCCCGCTCCTCCTAATTTGAAATAAACCGTAAATTTTAATCAAATCAATCATGGTTAAATAATATATAATTATCATTTTACAAGAGAAAAAAGTAAAGATGCCTCGTAGAAAGGAGATCTCAGAAATTCTGAATATGATGGAAAAAGCTGAGAATATTAGGAACATTGGCTTTGTCGGGCATATAGATCATGGTAAAACCACGCTTTCAGATTCGCTTTTAAGTGAAGCAGGATTATTATCACCAGATTTAGCAGGTGAAGCGCGTGCTTTGGATTATTTAGAGGAAGAACAAAAGCGTGGGATTACAATGAAATCTACCAACATTTCGTTATATTACGAAAAATCACTTGAAGCTCACGATCCTTTTCTAATAAACCTTGTTGATACACCCGGTCACTTAGATTTTAGTGGGAAAGTTACTCGAGCTTTAAGATTAATTGATGGTGTAGTAGTTGTTGTTGACGCTGTAGAGGAGATAATTACTCAATCTGAGACTGTAATCAAACAAGCTCTTCAAGAAGGTGTAAAGCCTGTGCTTTATATTAACAAAGTAGATCGTCTTATCAGGGAATTAAAGTTAACAAACGATCAAATAAGAAAGAAATATACTCGTATCATTAAAGATTTTAATACGCTTGTTAAAAGGTATGCAGATAAACCGTTTAAAACAGAATGGCAAGTATCTCCTGCAGATGGAAACGTCGCATTCGGTTCAGCCCTCCACAAGTGGGGCTTTACACTAAATCTTTTAGAGAACAATGATTTAAAGTTTTCAGATATTAGAGCCCGATATAAAAAAGAGACTTACACTAAAGAAAGTTACTCTGATTTAGCGGTTTATTTTCCGGTTCATCACGCCATTTTAGAGATGGTTGTTGATCACCTTCCCAACCCTATAGAAGCACAGAAATATAGAATTGGTAAAATTTGGGATGGGGATTTAAACTCAGAAATAGGAAAAGCAATGATCAATTGTGATCCTGAGGGACCTCTGATTATTTGTTTAAGTAAAGTACAAGCAGATAAACATAGTTTAGTTGGAACTGGAAGGATTTTTTCTGGGAAGTGTTCTATGAAAAAAGAAGTATTCTTATTAAGAGAAAATAATACTGACACGATTAGAAAAACGGCTATATTTATGGGGCAGAGGAGAGAACAAGTTGAATATGTACCGGTTGGAAACATAGTAGCAATCGAAGGATTGAAACGAATTCAAAGTGGTGAGACGATTGTAGACACAGAATTTGCAGATAAGATGATTCCCTTTGAAGATGTTAAATATATGTCTACACCCGTTGTCACAGTTTCAATCGAACCCGAATATTTACGAGAATTAGATAAAATGAAAGAATTGATTGAAAACTTATTAATCGAAGACCCAAATTTAAGATTCGAAATTAACGAAGAAAATGGGGAATTTTTGCTATCTGGTGTGGGACCATTACATTTAGAAATAACTGCAAACGAGATTGAAAAACGAGGTATCAACGTTTCAATATCGGCCCCTCGTGCAGTTTTTAAAGAATCTTGCAGGCATAGTTCATCTATAGTATCTGTTGAATCGCCGATCTATAAAAACTCTCTTAAAATTAAACTTGAGAGATTAAATGATAGAACAGCTAAGTTTTTTCAAACTCATGATTATAAAGCAATTAAACCCAAAGAAAAATTAATGGAATTATTGAAAGAATATACTAATTTAACAGAAACCGAAATTCAAGACTTTTGGATGTACTATGACAATGACAATATTGTGATTTATAATAAGAATGAAGATCTGAACCAAGGCTATAAGGAAATAATTACTGAAGTTATTGGAAAGATTTTATCCAGTGGATTTTTATGTGGGGAAAAACTCACAGGAATAAAAATTAAAATTGAAGAGTTAAACATTGTAAAATTAGATGAAGAAAACGCCTTTAATGAGTTATCCACAATGTTCTACGATGCCATCAAAATAGCTTTAAATCAAGCTGAACTAATCCTTCTTGAGCCGATATATCATACCATTATTCAATTACCACCAGATTACATTAAAAATGCGCTTTCCCTTCTCTCGAAATATTCTGCTAAAATTAAAAATGTTAATCAAGAAAAAGATTACCAAGCAATCATCGATATCCTTATACCAGTAAGAAATTCAATTAAGTTTGCGGAAGATATTCGCTCCAGCACATCGGGAAGAGCGTTCTGGCAAAATACATTTCACGCCTTTCTTGAAGTTCCTACCCATGAAGCTAACAAATTAATTAGTGATCTACGTTTTATTAAAGGACTTTCTTGGTAAACTTAAAAAGTTAAATGCGCCTGCCGGGAATTGAACCCGGGACACCAGGTTGGGAACCTGGTATAATACCTCTTTACTACAAGCGCATAAAATGAGAATTACTATTTATTAATGATGATTCGCAAATAAATTTTTATTAATTAGTGTAGCTTTTTTAAAAAAAAATAGTTTCGTATCAAATTAACGAACAAGTACTTTTTTTGAATATAGTTAAAATCTGCTTAACTTAAATTTACTATAAGGAGAATTAATTAGATTTTTCAACGAATTTTTAATTAGTCCTTCTTTTGATAAAAATTCACTCTTAGGAATATAATTTATTATATTTTTAACTTAAAATAATGGGGTTTGTTGAGATTGATTTCAGATAAGAAAAATGAACAAAAAGCACTTGAGGTTCCTGACGATATTTACCAGAGTATTATCAACGATATTAGAGATACAATCGTGGAAATTGATTTAAAGGGCAAATTTACCTATGTAAGTCCTCAATGTTATCAAATGTTTGGATATGAACCTCACGAAGTCATTGGAAAAAGTGGATTTCAATTCATTCACCCCGATGATACATTGGATGTAAGGAATTTGATGAAAACCGTGATCAAAAATAAAAAGCATATATCATATGAATACAGAGCAAAACACAAAAATGGCGGGTATGTGTATGTTTCTGCTAAAGGTGGAACCGTCAATCGTGAGGGAAAAACTAATTTAATAGCAGTGATTCGAGATATTTCAGAAAAAAAAATTGCTGACCTAAAACTAAAAGATTCGGAGCATCAATATCGGACCATAATCGAATCCATGGGAGATCCTATCCATGTAGTTAATGAAGATTTGAGAATTATTCTTACAAATAATACATTAAACGATTGGTTAAAAGAATTCAACATTAATATGAATATCGTTGGTAAGGAAATTTCCGAAGCTTTTCCTTTTTTACCAGAAAAAGTTATTGAAGAATATCGTAGTCTATTCGAAACGGGTAAAACTGTGATAAATGAAGAATTCACAGAACTTAACAAAAAAGTGGTTTACACAGAAGTGAGGAAGATTCCAATTTTTGTAGAAGGAAAAGTCCTCCAAATTGTAACAGTTGTAAAGGACATTACAGATAGAAAGATTGCAGAAATAAGATTGAAGGAATCTGAAAAGGAGTTTCGAAATATTATTGAAAACACTAAGGATGCAATCGTTATAATAGACTTTGAAGGTAAATTGTTATATATCTCACCTCAATTATCGAAAATGTTGAAAGGGAGAGAGATTAACAAAAACAGTAGGTTCTTTCAATATATACATAAAGAGGATGTTAATAAATTAATTTCTTATTATAAAAATACTCTTAAAGAGAAAGTATTCCTTGAAAAACCAGTTGAATTCAGAATTTTACCTAAACTTGGAGATTACATTTGGTTTTCAAGTTCATCTAAAAATTATTGTGATGACGAGGGAAATGTCATTGGATTTATTTCAACTTTAAAAGATATAACTGATAAGAAGCTAGCTGAACAAAAGTTGAAAAAATCGGAGCAAAACTACCGATTAATCACAGAAAATTCTAACGATTTGATACGGGTCTTAAACGACAAATTTAAAGTCGAATATGTAAACGAAGGTTCTCTCAAAAATTTATTAGGTTATTCAAAGCAAGAATTTCTAGGTAGGAATTCAATACGCGCAAACCATCCTGATGACTATAAAAAAGTCCGACGTTTTATGCTCAATTTATTCAAGTATGGAGAAAATGTACATACTATTAGGGTACAACATAAAAATGGTAGCTGGATTTGGTATGAGAACAAAGCAAAAATGTTTTCAGATGAACAAGGTAATCAAAAATACTTGATGATATCCCGCGATGTCACCGAAAGAATAAAAGCCGAAAAGGCACTTAAAGAATCAGAGCAAAAATACCGACTAATCACTGAAAATTCTAACGATTTAATAAGAGTGCTTTCTGAAGATTTTAAAATAGAATTTTTGAACGAAAAAACTCATCAACAAGTACTAGGATACTCTCGTGATGATTTAATTGGAAGTTTTGATACAAAATTATTTCCTCCTGAAGATTATCCTAAATTAAGAAGATATATGCTGAATTTATTCAAGCATAAGGAGGAGATTCATGTATCAAGGATGCGACATAAGAATGGCTACTATTTGTGGTTTGAAGTTAAAACAAAGATGTTCAAGGATGAGCAAGGTAAAACAAAATATTTATTTATTTCTCGAGATATTACTGAAAGAAGACAGACAGAATTAGCACTAATGGAATCTGAAGAGAAATACAGAAACTTATATAAAAACTCTCCTAATGCAGTAGTGTTAACAGATAAAAACGGAGTAATTTTGGATATTAATTCGTCAGCTGAGAGAATTTTAGGTTACAGCAAAAGTGAGTTGAATGGGAGAAATTATATCGAATTCAACATGGTTAACCTAGACCAAATAACAATAATTAAAAAAATGTTCAAGCAAGTTCTTAAGGGTGTAAAACCAAAATATATAGAGCTTCAGATAAAAAAGAAGAATGGCAATTTGATATGGATACTTTTTCAAAGTTCAATGGTAAAGTTGAATAATGAAATTATCGTAGAATGTATTGCTCAAGATATTACTGATAAGAAAAA
>JAHQWP010000055.1 GCA_029856235.1 Promethearchaeia archaeon | reverse complement strand
GTAGAGATTTTAACACCCCATCATCTTCATGCCCCAATGACAGAATACTCAGCAAAAGCAGGAGTTCCGGGGATTTCGGTACAAAAACCAATGGCTCACACGATAACAGATTGTGACAACATGATTCATGTTTGTAAGGAAGAAAATGTTAAACTGAAACTATATGAAAACTTTAGGTTCTATCCAGTTTTCTTAAGAGCAAAGGAACTATTAGATCAAGGAATAATAGGAGAGCCTTTAAATTTCAGAATAAATACCATTGCTATAGGAGGTCCAAATATGCACGTAGATATGAAGGCTCATCTTTGGCGTCGTAATTTTGAGAAATGTGGAGGAGGTTGGTTCATATACGATGATGGAATTCACAAATTTTCAATGGCGTTATGGCTAATGGATCAAGAGAAAGTTGACGAACTATATAGTTGGATCGATTATTTTACAACGGCAATGGATTCACCAAGTCTCATTTTTTGGAAATACCCTAGCAAAGAATCAGATGATCCCCCTAAATACGGTTCAATGCAGTTTACACTTGCTCCCAATGTTTATTATCCAAGTAATTATTACGATTGTGACGAATTTATTGAAATTTCTGGAACGAAAGGTATGATGTGGTTAAACCAATGTACCTGCGGAGGAAATTTAATATCTAAAACGCCTCAATATCCTCCTATTGTTGTGTATAGTGGTGGCGAAGTCAAAACATTTGGAGAAGAGTTACCAAGGGATTGGAGATATTCTTTTTTTAATTCTACTGAACATTTTATTAAAGCTATTCAAGAAGAGAGCTCCCCGATTTATACTGGTGAACAAGGGAAAAATTTATGTATTTTTGCTAAAATGCCATTTATATCAACTCAAAAGAAAAGGATTGTAAGGTGGGATGAAGTCACTCCAGAAAATGAGCAAAATGGTTCTTGTAACGTAAAAGAGCTTGTGAAACTGGATGGAGGAACACTTATCAAATATCTTAAAAGTATTAGAATGGATCTTAAAAAAGGGATTCAAGAAGGATTAGAACACAAAGAATTTAAGTATCAATATGAACTTTAAATTAAATGAATTCATTCAATGAAATTTCTTTACCCAATTCAGAAGATCTTATAGCAGCTAAGTTGAATCTTAAAATATTTTTGGCTTGTTCACCGGATAATATTGGCTCTTTGTTTCCTTTTGCAACCTCAATTATATGTTTCGTTGCAGCAATAAAGCTATGTTTCCAATCTTTTTCAAATTCGCTTAAAGTTTCCACTTTTCCATCGCGAATTATAACAATTGGAGCAAAGATATCAGATTTTGACATAGTATTTCCTATGGATGTTCCTTGATTTATTTTCATTATTCCTCTGCTTGCGATAATTTCTATAAATTCATCAGTGGAATAATACTTAGAAGGAATTTGCATTTCTGGCATTAATACGAACTCCATGTGCCCATATTGGGGAATAAGATGCTCGTGTTTTTGATAATATTTGAACATTACATATGCCGGTGCATCTATACCTTTGTAGTTGCCTGTCTGTGCGAATACTTTTTCAATTTCTTCTCCAAAAAACCATGGCGCTAAAGAAAAAGCGTGCCATCCATTATCAAGTAGGACTGGTGAGCCTTTTTTAGCACCTCCAACCATTTTGGGGTCTTTTCTCCATTGATTAGCACCGTTTGGAACCTTCCAGCCTCCTTTACTTCCCATTGCAATTTTTATTCTAATGGAGGAAGGGTCACCAATATAGTCTGAATCTATTAACTCCTTTGCTTTTAATATGTGTGGAGCAAATAAGAAATTCTCGTATATTGAAAGAGTTGAACCGGAATTATCACATGCTTCAATCATCATATCGGCTTCTTCAAGGCTTAAAGCCATTGGTTTTTGGACCGAGATTGTTTTAACTCCCTTCTTGGCAGCGTAGACAACTACTTCAGCGTGAAGATGATGAGGAAGAAGAATTTCAATAATATCTAACTTTTCTTTATCTAACATTTCTTTGTAATCAGAATATACTCTGGTATCCTTACCTAATTTGAATTTTTTAATTTTTTCGGTTGCTTTTTCTATAGTTTTATCACTTAAGCATGTAATTTCAACATCCTTATTATTCAGATATCCCTGAATGCTTAAATCGAAAATGACTCCAGTGCCAATAATTCCAACCTTTAACATATCAATTTAATAAAATATTCTATGAAATTTATATCGCTCTGTTTATCTATACATTAAAATTAAACCTAAGGAGAATTATATCTAATTAAGTCTATACGAATATAATTTCAAATGAAATCAACGGATATGTTAGTAAAATTATGTTTAAACAAGCAATTGTTAGAAAACCATGCAAAAATTTTCAATTTGGGATTTCAAGTTCCAACCTAGGAGAACCAGACTTTCAAAGGGCGTTACATCAGCATTCAAAATATGTTGAAGCTCTTTTAAAATGTAATCTTTCAGTAATTGAATTAATTGAGGACGATCGCTATCCAGATTCTACTTTTGTTGAAGATACTGCAGTTGTGGATAAAAAATTCGCGGTAATAACTAATCTTGGAGCAGAGAGTCGAAAAGGGGAAGAAATTGAAATTAGTGAAAAGCTAAATGGATTCTACGAAAATATTGAATTCATAAAAGCTCCTGGTACGTTAGAGGGAGGTGATGTAATGAAGGTAGAAGACCATTATTATATTGGACTTTCGGATAGGACAAACAATGAAGGAGCCAATCAGTTAACGAAGATTTTGAAGAGTTTTGGATATTCTTCATCCAAGGTGCTTCTTAAAAAGGTTCTTCACTTGAAAACGGGAATATCATATTTGGGGGATTCAATTTTACTTGTATCAGGGGAATTTAAAGACCACCCTGATTTTAAGAAGTATAAACTCATTAAGGTACTAAATAGTGAAGCTTACGCAACAAATAGCTTAAGGATAAATGAATATGTCCTTATCCCAAAAGGATATCCAAACTTGAAGAAACAAATACAAAACTATAACTTTAAAATCTTAGAACTTGAAATGTCTGAATTTGAAAAAATGGATGGAGGACTTTCCTGCTTATCTCTTAGATTTTAGAAGTATCTAACCGATTGCGATTTAGATAGAAAAGAGAGACTTAAAAAAAATATTTAGAAGTAATTTTAAATTTAATATAAGTATAATTTTAGTGGATTTGATAAGATATCGTGTCAGAAAAAAAAATGGAAGATACTTTATTAACTTACAGAAGAGCTTTATTGCGAGGATGTGGATATTCTTATCAGGATTTGGAAAAACCACTAATAGCAATTGTAAATTCGTGGAACGAAATAAATCCAGGACATATTCATTTACGCAAGCTAAGTGAGTTTGTAAAAGACGGAGTAAGAAGTGCTGGAGGGACTCCAATGGAATTTAATACAATTGCCATATGTGATGGGATTGCTAATTCAGGTAAGAATTCAAACTTTGTTTTACCCAGTCGAGAGATTATAGCAGCATCAATTGAAAGTACAATAGAAGCTTATAACTTTGATGGTATGGTTATGATATGTTCTTGCGACAAAATAATCCCAGGCATGCTATTGGCTAGTGCAAGGTGCAATATACCAACTATTTTTCTCACGGGAGGTATTATGAAACCTAAAACATTCGAAGAGGGACCGTTAAAAGGTAAAACTTATGTAACATCTGATATAAAAGAAGCCATTGGCCAATATAAAGCAAATAAAATCACTAAGGAAGAACTGCATCTTATAGAATCAGAAACTTGTTGTTCTGCAGGGGCGTGTAACATGATGGGAACTGCTAACACAATGGCGAGCATCATTGAAGCAATGGGGCTTTCTTTACCAAATTGTGCTACTACAAGTGCTTTAGGGAAAGAACAAGAAGAATTGAGTATCGAAACTGGAAAAAGAATTGTAAGTTTGGTTGAAAAGCGGATTAATGCCTTAAAATTAATAACTCACAATTCAATAAGGAATGCTTGCAAAGTAGCTTTGTCTTTTGGAGGATCAACGAACATGATTCTCCATATGTGCGCTCTATCTCACGAAATTGGTGGTCATTTAAACCATTTTGATTTTGATGAAATTAGTAAAGTAGTTCCCTTGTTAACTAAATTAAAACCTTCATCCGAATACAATCTCACAGAATTCCACGAAGCAGGAGGTGTTAAAGTTTTAATGAAGAAATTGTCGAATTGCTTAGATTTATCTACTTTAAATGTATTCGGAGAGACTTTAGAACAGTATCTAACGAAAATAAAGCCTTTAGGTTATCAAATAATTCGAGAACTAAACGATCCGATCTCTCCAGAAGGAGGGATTGCTGTTTTGAAAGGAAATTTAGCACCAGAAGGAGCCGTAGTAAAACAGAGTGCTGTTAGCATCGAGATGAGGCATCATAAAGGGTTTGCTAAAGTATATGATTCGGAAACAGATTTGAAGGAAGCGTTAATGAGCGATAAAATACAAAAAGGAGATGTTTTAATTATCAGGTATGAGGGGCCTAAAGGAGGCCCTGGAATGAGGGAATTATCAATACCAGCTGCAATCTTAACGGGTATGGGATTAGGAAATTCTGTTGCAATGATAACTGATGGTAGGTATTCAGGTGCCACTAGAGGGCCATGTATAGGGCATGTTTGTCCCGAAGCATACGAAGGAGGACCAATCTCAATCGTCCAAGATGGAGACGAAATTGAAATCGATTTGGAGAATCGTCAACTGAACATTCTAATATCTAATGAAGAACTCGAAGAAAGATTAAAAAAGTGGAAAAAACCTACATTTAAAATTGAGAAAGGATATTTAGGTATTTATCGAAAATTGGTAAGTTCTGCAAAAAACGGAGCTTACTTAAATTAAAATTGTATATTATGATTAAAATGCTTGATGAAAATAGTATTAAAGAAAATTTAGAAACATTTTCTTTTCCTAGATTATCTGGAACAGAAGGAGAAAAAAAAGCACTAAAGTTGGCTTTCAAAAAAGTGGAAGACTTGAACCTTAAGCCATTGATCCAAGACTTTATGTTTAGTACATTTTTTGGACGCATATATCCAAAAGTAGCTTTTTTATTGGGATTCGTTGTACTCTTTTTATTTTATCTTAATTTTGCTACAATCTTTATACTCATTCTTTTAATGATAAGTGGCTTTATATTAGGTATTTTATTTATTCTTGCGATTAAGCCAGAATCAATGAAATTACCAAAGCTACTAAATTCAAGTAATCTTTATGTTAAAGTCGCTTCTAATCCAAAAAAAAGTCAGTTAGACCCCGCTTTTAAAGAAAGAACTACCGCAGAGAAAAATATATTGTTTATGTGCCATCTTGATTCTAAAGGACAAAGATTCTCTATTCTTTATCGTGTTAGAATTATAAGAACATGGGTTTTTTCAGGATTGATTATCTTAATTGTAGTTTTAATTAAGAATTATATTTTTCCTATGTTTTCTTTATTTTTCTATATTATTGGAATCATCCCAATAGCATTTAACCTTATAACTGCAATATTATTTCTACTAAATACTACAAATAATATCTCTAACGGCGCTATTGATAACGCATCAGGAATCGCATGCGTATTCGAATTACTTTCATATTTTACAAATCCAGAATCTAGATTAAAAAATTTTAATTTATGGTTCATATTTACAGGAGCAGAAGAATGCGGAACTATGGGAATTAGGAATTTTTACCAAAAAATTAAACACCTCGATAAAGAGGAATCTATAATTTTTAATTTTGATTCGATATCCAAAAGTACATACTTCTTTCCCGATAAGAAGACATCGGATCAAATCAAAACTATTTTTGCTATGTTTGTTAAAAATAACAAGGGTTTAGTAATTAAAGGCAATCCTAAGAAAATTCCGTTTGGCTCTCATACTGACGGTTATTATTTAAAAAAAAAGAATTTTCATGGTATTGGATTTGGTGATTTGGAATGTTATGAACATATCCATTCAATTCAAGATACGGTGGATAAAGTTGACATTTCCTTGTTAAGAAGGCTCTGTGAAACTATTATCGATAACTTAATAGTATTTGATGACCAAATTAATAGTAAAGATTAGATATAAAAGATTTAACCAATGCAGATTTGAACGAAAAGGAACTAGGTGTGGTCTTAACACCCCCTAAAACCGCAGATTATATAGTATCAAAATTAGGTGCTATTTCAGAGAATCAAAAAGTATTAGATCCGTGTGTGGGTCCTGGAATTTTTATCAAATCTTTATTAAAAGCCGGTGTTAATCAATCTCAAATCTTTTGTCATGACATAAACCCGGATTATAAGGCTGTTATCGAAAGTTTAGGAGTAAAGTTCAAAATTCTAGACAATTTACTCTCTTTTAATTCAGAGTGTTATGGTGAATACGATTTTATTGTTGGAAATCCCCCTTATTTAAATAAAGCAAGTAGCTATGTGAGGGAAAATAGAGTTAAACTGAAACAAATTTATGGTAAGATTAATGCTCACGAAACATATTCGATGTTTATAGTAAATAGTATATGGCGATTAAAAGAGGGTGGGAAATTAGGCTTCATCACTAGCGATTCATTTTTAACTTTAAGCACTCATTTTAAATTAAGAAAATTTATCCTTGATAACTGCATTATAAATGAAATTTTACTTGCCCCCATTAATTTGTTTGATAAGCAAAATGTAAGCATTTACTCTGTAATTATTACTCTTACGAAACTTTCCAAAGAGGAAAACAGCCAAATTCGGGATAATAACATAATGAAAATTATTCCGCGTATTAAAAATGAGGAGGAGTATTGGAAACCTCCAAGAGTTACCGAGATTAAACAGAAAAGCTACAAAACTCTCCCTTTTAATATATTTTTCGTGAATGCTGAAGACCAAATATTAGATATGTTCGAAAACGCACCTATGTTGGAACTTTTTATCAAGGGTTACATCGGGATGCACACTCATAACAATAAGAAATTCATTGCTGCGATTGAGGACACTGAACTCGCAAACATATTTAGAAAGAAAAGCAAAAATAAAAGTAGAAGTGAGAAATATAAGGTCATTCCTAGAACGGATCTGGAATCAGGAAGCTGGAAACCTTATTTGAAAAGAGGCGGTGGGGATCAATATTATAGACCTATTATGGAGGCTCTAGATTGGGAACGAGAATCAATACAAATATATGACATTCCCAAATCCGTTCCTTTTGAAAAAAAAGGTATCGTAATTAGTGGTGTTAGTTCAAGATTAGCCGCGCGTTATATGCCTGAGGGATGCTATTGGGATTCTAATAAAGCTATGGGATTTATCATTCAGGATAGTTCAATCTCAATTGAATATTTTTTAGGTTTATTGAATAGTTCATTATACAACTATTTATCAAAAGGAATTTTAAATAATACTAACAGTATTCAACTAACGGGAATACACTCGTTACCTTTTATAAAACCGGATAAAGAAACACAACAAGCTGTAAGTTTACTGGTTAAACAAATAATAGAAAATTTAAAGAAAAATTTATCCTACAATTATACAGAGGAACAGAAATTAATCGACAATATCATTTTTGAGTTTTATGCTAAAAGATTCAATCTTTCACAAAACCTTAGGAAAAACTTAGAAGAAAATTATGCTATTTACAAATAATTAATATTAGAGTAGTAGAATAATTCCGAATAATCTTTAGCAGGCATATAATATCACAGTTAGAGTTTTTCGTCTTTGATTTCTTCTTCATATTGTTTTCTCTGCTCTTTTAAATAAACGGGGCGCGGTACATCCCACCAGCCAACAGCTGGGGAGCCAGTATAAGGGAATTGTCTTTGTACTTCTATTTCAATAACATTAGGCTTTCCTGAATTAGAAGCTCTTTCTAACGCGGGAATAATCTCTTCTTTTTTTGAGAGTTTTTCAGCATAACAACCAAACGCTTCACCTATTTTAGCGAAATCTGGAGTGTAAGAGTTCCCATCCTTATCTTCGAAAGCTGTTCCGTAGCCACGATCCTCCCCAAAGGCAGTTTGTTGCAAGTCTTTAATAGCAATCCAGCCATGATTGTTCAAAACAACGAAATAAATATTATCCAATCCAAGTTGCACCGCGATAGATATTTCGGATATAGTCATCATGAAATCACCATCTCCTACAAGAGCTACAACTTGTCTGTTTGGTTTTCCAATATCAATAGAACCTAATTTTGCACCTATTGCCGCTGGAACGCTATATCCCATTGTTGAGAACCCTCCCGCAGTAAGACAAGTCTTTGGTTCATAAAATTCTAGTTCTTGTAGCATTTGAGCTTGAACATTCCCAGAACTTGTCACTATTACAGCATCACGATCGAAAAATTTACGAATTTCTCTTAGAACGGTGGAAATCATTACAGGTACTTTTAAATCATCTCGATACTCGTCAAGAAAATCGAACCATTTCTTTTTCTCTTCTTGTATTTCTTTAAAATAGTTGGTTGTCATATAGTCAATTGAATAATCGCGGAGTTCTTCTAAAATCTGCCCTAAACAAGCTTTAATATCTCCTACAATCCCTAGTGATACGGGGTAGTTTTTACCAATTTCGTGAGGATCTATATCTATGTGAATTAATTTTGTTGGTGGAATGGTAAAACTAATTCCATTTTTGTATGAACTAGTTGTTTCATCTGCAAATCTGCAACCTAAAGCAAGAATTACGTCTGCTTTAGTTGCCATGTTTAAGCCGATTGTAGTACCTTTTGAACCAGCTGACCAACAATATAAAAGATGAGAGTTATCTATAATGTCTTTTCCCATCATAGTTACAACTACAGCAGCTCCGATTTTTTCAGCCAAAGTTTTTACGTCGTTAAAAGCATTTGAACTGATTGCTCCTCCGCCAATGAATAGAACTGGTCTTTTTGAATCCTTTAGTAAATTAGCAGCTTTCTTAATCATCTCTGAATCACCCATTATTCTTCCTTGAGATCTTCTTTCAAAAGGTTCTGGAATTTCTATTTCAATAGCATTTGCTTGCACATCCATAGGAAGATCAATGTGGACAGGACCTTTCCGCCCTGTTAACATGATATTAAATGCTCTTTGCATTACTGTTGGTAGCTGCCCTACGGTATCAACCTCAAAACTACGTTTTACGATAGGCTCTAGGATTTTTGGCATATTCGAATCTTTATGTCTTTCAATTTCTTGTAGTACTCCCTTCCCTCTCATATGTACATGGGTATCTCCTGTGATTACAAGACAAGGAAAGGAATCTACATAAGCATCAGCGATACCAATTGCAGTATTAATTGCCCCAGGTCCTATCGATGTGAAAACACATAATGGCTTACCTGTGACTCTATAATATCCTACAGCAAGGTGTACTCCCGACATCTCCTGTTTAGGTTGAATCAATTGCAGTTTATCCCTATCCTTATAAAAGGCATCAACTAGAGGTAAATTCCCATGACCAGGTATCCCTATAACATACTTCATACCTTCTTTTATCAAATATTTTGTAATTATTTCTCCTCCAGTATAATAAGGCATTCTAATTCTGTACTCCAGTTTAATTTAGTATTCTGATTAGTACTACTAATTAATATAATTAATCAAGTTTTTTAAAAAATTCAACATCCTCAATGAAATTAAACCTTATCAAAGTCCTTATAATGGCTTATAATTTCATTTAAGCTCGCATTTTTATTTTCAAGCTCAGTGTTATTAATATAAATATTTTCTTTTTTGTCCTTTATTCTTTTTCTCCTAGTGTAGGTTAAATAATTCATTAATGCAAGCAAACCTAACGGAATAAAACCCATAAACCAAAAGACGGTTCCTGAAAAAAATGCCGAAGCTGTTGTGAAAGCAAGGCAACAAGTAAGAGGGCTTCCTATCTGCCTACTGAGAGGACTAATTGCAGGTTTATCAATGTTATGTTTTAGTTTTTGACTTTGCGAGAGTTTATTACCTATAAAGGTGTTTCCTTTAGAATCCACTATTTTAAGATTTAAGATTTTATTGTTTACTAGAGTTATATTATAACAGCCTTTAATTTCAATTGTGTAAATTGTGCAATTTTCGATCGTGATATTTTGAGTGTAGCGACACGATAAATTGTAGATGATAAGATTCTTAATAGTGTAATGTAGAGTATTGCGATGTATCATTAAGTTCGGGGATAAATTTTTTAAATCATTAATAATAATGGGGTCGATATTTGAACCTTTCCCTAGCCAACCTTTTTCACTTTTTAACGAATTGATCGTTTTATCTGAAATTAGTGTTTTCCTAAATTTATTTCGCTTTAAATTCATAATACTCGCATTGTGATGGTTTTTCTTTAGCATTTATTATGTACTAATGAATTATTTTTGACAAATTCATCATAATATTTATCTGAAAGCTGTTATTTAAAATCTTTGAAAGAAAAAATTAAAATTCATTCATTTTTACCTATTCAAGATATATTCAATCTACAACGCATGATCGGGTAATTTATATGGGTCGAGCATCTAAATTTGTACCAATAATTCTTTTCATTTGTAATACTAAAAATAGATTTAAGTTTGTTTAAAATGAAATTCACATTAAGAAAGTATGATAAAAACGATAAATGGAGTTAAAATCATGAAGAAAATGAATAAAATCAGAAATAAAAGGCATCTATTTCTAGTTGGACTACCTCTCGCTAGTCTTATTGGTTGTTGATTTTCCTCTTCTGCAGTAGGTAATGATTTAGATTTTATTTTTTTTGGAAAAGTTTCTGTGAGATCTTCATAGGGATAGAAAGGTAAATCCGTAGGATCTTGAGGATCAGATCCGATTAATTCTTCATAATCATTACTGAACCCATCCCCATCTGTGTCCCTAACTCCATCAAAATCATCTTCATCAGAATCATCGTCATCAAAATCGTCATCTTCATCAAAAGACGCATCCATACCTAGAAGATAATAAATTCGACTAAAAAATGTTACCATCTTACCAAATTTGAAAATTCATTCATGAAAGAATATTTTCTTTTTATTAAACAATTCATAAACTATAATTTATGTTAGTCCCCCTACTTATAAATTAATTTTCAAGAGATAGCATAGCAGTAATTAACATAATTTAAATTGCGAGGGGTAAATTGCCGTCTACTTTAGAAAAGATCCGAATTTTAGGAGAAAATTCTAAGTATGATATATGTGCTAGCACGGCATCTAGTCGTACGGATAAATATCCAAAACTCTTTGGAGATTCCAAGGATTTTATAGGTAATACAGCTAGTGCGGGTATTTGTCATAGTTATACCCCAGATGGTCGTTGTATGAGTTTATTTAAAACGCTTTATACTAATAAGTGTATCTATAGTTGTAAGTATTGTTTTTCTCATAATTGCAAAAAGAGACTCAGTTTTACTCCCGAAGAATATGCTCGCACATTCATGAAATTATACTCTATGAACGTAGTTGAAGGCGTCTTTATCTCATCAGGAGTCTGTGGGAGTGCTGATGGAACTACAGAGGATATGCTTGAAGCTATTCGACTCTTGAGGTTTAAATATAAGTTTAAAGGATACGTTCATTTTAAAGCGCTACCTGGGGTTAGTCAATCCCTTTTGAAAGAAGCTATAACCCTTTCTGATAGGATTTCAATAAATTCAGAAGCATCTACTAAAGAACACCTTGCTGAAATTGCCGAACAAAAAGATTTTCATAATGATATTATTTTACGCCAAAGATGGCTTAAGCAGATTCGCATTAGACATAACGATGAAGCTTTAAAAATAATGAAAGATCAAAAGCAGGATAAGGAGTTAAAATTCCAAGAAAAGATGATTAAGGATCGCAGAGAAGATGGATATAAAAAATTTCGTTGGGATGGTGCTCCAATCCTTAATAGTGGCCAAACTACGCAGTTTGTTATCGGAGCAGCTGAACATGAAACTGATTGGGATTTGCTTAAGAGGATCGATAACGATTATAAAAAGATTGATTTAAGACGCGCCTATTTTTCTTCGTTTATCCCAATAGAAGGTACTCCTTTATCAACAAAACAAGCAGCTCCTTTAGAAAGAGAACATCGATTGTATCAAACAGATTGGCTATTGAGAATATATCATTACAAATTAAACGATTTGAAAGAAGTTATTAATGAAGAGGGGAATTTACCAAGTGGAGATCCAAAAATTCACCTTGCTGAGGAATATTTTAAAGATCGTGGACGTGTAGACCCCAATACTGCATCTTACCAAGATTTATTAAGAGTGCCCGGGATAGGTCCAATATCTGCAAAAAGAATTATTAATCTGAGAGCACAAAAAATATCTTTTAATCGCCGGCAAGATCTTAAATCAATTGGGATAATATTAAAACGTGCTGATCCGTATCTAAAAATAAATGGAAACAGTCAAACCACAATTCAGCATTTTATAAATTAGAGAGGTCAAATAATGAAAAATGAAAGGAAATGTGAAGATTCACTAAAAGTAGTAGGACGAGCAAAAGGCTATTCTAGGGAGGAACTAATCGCCAATCTTCCCCGACACTCTAAGTTCCATCTAGGTTTACTAAAACAAGTAATGACAATACCAGAAGTATCCTTGCGAAACTCAGGAACAGCCATGGCAAAGAAAATTATAAGAATGATGAGAGAAGTAAATACTGAGGCTTATCGAGCTAAACAGTTTACACGAACAGAAATTAATAAACATGGCGTATTATATGGAATTGTATTACTCAAACATCATGTAATGGATAATGTATTGAAATATTTTCATGAGAGATGGCCACAGTGCATAATTTGTCTCTATAACGAACATACTCAAAGCACTGGAATTATCAATGAGAAAGGGAAAATTAGAGAAGTTAAGCTTCCTCTTAAAGAAACTGTTGAAAAAATAAGTAATGGGCGCCCAATTATCCCTTATTTTGAAGACATTCAATTTTCTGGCAAAGAAATTTTCGAGTCACTATATAATTCACAAAATATCGTAGAAAGAGAGAACGCTCGCTATTTCAAAAGTATGATTCCCGATAAATGCTTCAAGCTTCCAGGAATGAAAAATGGAGTAGAGAAGCGCTATACGTCTCAAAATAAAAAAATTAATGAGTTTCTCTAGTTTAAATTATTTGGGCAAAAATCTCTTTTGCTTCTTGATACGACATATTTTCTTCAGGTAAATCAATTAAATTGCCACCTGTTATGTTGATCTTGCTTATCTCCTCGTTGTTAGAGATGAATCCTAGCAATTTAACTCTATCGTTCTTCAGATTTTCAACTTCGTTCGCTAAAATATCCTTCAAATTGTCGGGAAAGCGATTACCTAATATCCAGATGCGCTCAAATTTTAGAGTTAATTCGTCTATTATTTCTAAAATTCGTTTCATGGTGTGGATACCCATTTTCGAAGCGTCGGATACGATTACGAGATCAGTAACATCGCGACCAGTTTTACGCGCAAAATGCTCCAATCCCGCTGGAGAGTCTAGTAGCGTTAAGTCATAGTTCTTAGAGAGAGTATCAATTACCCTCTTCAAGACATCATTGATGAAACAGTAACAACCTTCTCCTTCTTGCCGTCCCATCTCCAAAAGGTCGAAATCGTCCATTTCCATTAAGCAATTATATACATCCGATTCGATCAACTGTCCTTTTGGTGTATTGGGCGATAATTTCAGACTTTGTATTTTATCTTTCAATACCTTCATTTTCCCTCCTATAGTGTCGCAAAAATTTACCTCTTTACCAATAACATCAGCAACATTAGCATCCGGATCTGAGTCAATTACAAGGATATCTTCTGCTTTTTTCTTTTCAAGTATATATTTCAAAAAAAGAACTAAGCTAGTGGTTTTTCCAACGCCTCCTTTTCCAGCAAACGCGATTATTTTTTTCATGATACTATCACATTTAATATAAAAGTTCTCTAATTTATGCAAATCTTAGGTTGATTAAAAATGTGATATGCATAGGATAAAAATGAAATAACAAATTCTCGTGAATTACAGAAGAAAAACGATTAAATAAATTATAGTTAATTAATTGAGGAACCTTTTATAAGTATACTTACAATTTCTAGTATTAAATGATAAAAAAATTCCTAGTATAACATATACTTACAGATACTTATTTCAGGATGGTGATTAGCTAATACAAAACAGAAGAACGCTCATATTATTGATTGTAATAATATCAATAGTCTCAGTTTCTATTTTAGGAGTCATCATTTTCCAATTGTCGACCCTCTCAGACGAGAATCCAAGCAATATCACTATTGCTATCTATAATGGTCCGGGTGTTATTGAAGGTGCGGATATTATCCTTACCCATTTCGCCGAGTGGGCAGGAATTGAATATAGAGTAATGGATGACGACGATATCAGGAACGATGCTCTAAATGGAGTCGAGGTTGTCATAATGCCTGGAGGAGATGGCATCCCTTATGAAGAAGGATTAGGAGGCTTAGGGAGAGCAAAAATAATAAGTTTTGTTAAAAGTGGTGGTGGTTATATAGGAATATGTCAAGGGGCGTATATAGCTTGTGAATATAATGTCTGGATGGATCAAGTTGGGAGCCCGGAGAACAATTTAGGCATCTTTCCAGCGGCTGCTTGGGGCCCTATACTTGAAATTGCCGAACGTCCTGAACCCGGCTGGGGAATGGCTGTTATCAATATCGTCAACACCACTCATTCTATAACTGATTCAGCTCCTGAGAATATGACTATGTATTACCAAGGAGGATGTTTTCTAGAACTCACTGACCCTAACTTGGTGACTATTCTTGGGATTTACAATGCGACCGGGAATATATCAATGGCCACCTGTGATTATGGTCAGGGGCGTGTTTTTATTACAGGAACGCATCCTGAGATAGAGGAGGATAATGACCGAGATGGCGTGGATTATCCTGACCCAGAAAATGGACCTTACGATCCAGAATCAGATTGGCCGCTTCTAAGAGATGCTGTGATATGGGTTAGCAGGAATGATTATAACCAGAAAAATTAATATAATTCCAATGATGGATTTGGAACAGGGGAAGATTATATTGAATTAATAAAACATATTTAGAGATATTTAATCTCAAGAGAACTAAAACTAAGATAAATTATCGTGAAGGTGCATTCTCTTGACGATAAACCGGTACGATTTTTGAGGTGAACTCGTCTAGCGTGTAAGGAAAATCGTCTTCACTTGAGATTTTACCTAATTCTAGCAAAATTTGTCTTGCAAGCAACCAGAAAGCTAAGCCTAACGCTTTTTTACCTCTATTGTTTGCGGGTATCGCGAGGTCGATGCCATCGAGGATATCGTCGGTATCAAATAGAGAAACAACAGGAATTCGAGCTAATTTTGCTTCTCTTAAAATTACTTTATCTGCGTGAGGGTCAACGATAACCACTACTGAAGCATCTTTAATGTAATCATCAATTATAGGATTAGTAAGAGACCCTGGAATAAATCGTTCGGTAATTGCTCTACACCCTAATACTTTACAAAATTGTTTTACTGGTTCTTTACCGTATCTTCTAACTGATGATACTATTACCTTATCGCTCCCTTCTTCTACGTATTTACTTAGAAATTTAGCAGCAGTCATAAGTCGTTTATCAGTTTGAGTTAAATCAATAACATATAATCCGTAATTTGTCTGCCTATAAATAAATCTTCTAGCATCTCCAGATAACAATTTTGTTCCTATATGGATACCACAACTTAGATACATTTGCTTTTTTTCTTCGTCTTTGTCGACTAATTTATCGATATCTCCAACTTCAGTGTCCATATCTTCGGTATCGAGTAACTCAAGTTCTTCTTCTAAATCTAACTCATCTTCAAAATCTTCTTCGAATTCTTTCTCAAAATCTCTCCTTAATTCTTCTTCGGAAATAGTTTCTTCTTCCTTCTCAGAATCCTTAGTAGTTTCGGTTTTTTTCTTTTTTTTAGCCAAGGTAGATACCCAATAATTAAAGATTTAGTAAATAAAATAATACTCTTGATAAATGATAAAAAACGACATAATTTTAATATTTTATTAAAAGAATTCTTCTAAATCTCGTAGAACTAAAGATTTAATATGTCAATTAAATTTTAAATATTTATAAACTCATATAAGATATTTCATACAAATAGCTAATTTCAAGCGAGTGGTTTAAAATGGTATCCTATCGATTAGTAATTGGTATTATAGTTGGAATTATCTTTAGCTTTTTTACTGTATATTTTTTCAATATGGAGAATATTATTATCCAATTACAAATTTATCTACAAACTGATTTTTTAAAGGTCATAGTTATACAAATAGGTGCTAATTTTAAATTTGATCTTTTAGCTTTTTTCACGGGTACTCCGAACATAGTCGACTTTTTTGTCCCACAGCTTCTCGCTAGCATATTTATTGGCTTTTTGAGTGGCACCATTTCTAAAGGGTTAAAAAGAGGTCTTATTGCAAGTTCTTTAGTTATAATTATTGATTTTTTAATCTGGATGTTATTAAGTGTTATTTCTGGCGAAGATTTAATGGCTTTATTCCAAGGAGCTCAACTTTCTGGAACAATCGGAGGGATTTTAAGTGCGATCTTAGGAGCAATTATTGGGGGTTTACTCGGCGGAATTATCAGTGGTCCATATGAAGAGGTCTATTAATTTACCCATTTAAAAATTAAATTATTATTTGGGTAAAAATGGTTGTTAAATTGAATAACTAAACCTTAAAGTTAATAATTAATTTCTAAAGTGTAATGGCAAGAGAAGAAATTCTACCTAGTAGCGATTTTGCTTTTGATTTATTGAAAGAGTTAAGAGTTCCCTATAATGTAAGGCGTCATTCTCTAAAAGTTGCCGATAAGGCGATAGATTTAGCAGAAAAAATAAAGTTGAAAGAGATTGACATGAATTTAATTGAAATTGGTGGATTGCTACACGATATTGGCAGATGTAAAACTCATGGATTTAAACACGCCTTAATTGGGGCTAAAATAATCAGAGAAAAAGGTTTAGGGGAACGACTTGCCAGAATCTGCGAAACCCATATTTTAGGGGGGTTAGATAAAGAAGATGCTAAGCAGGTTGGGTTACCTGAGAGAGATTTTCTACCCCAGACCCTTGAAGAAAAAATAATCTGTCTTGCGGATAAATATATAGCTGGAACTAAAGAAGTCTCAATCGAGCAGAGATTTGAAAAGTGGTTTAGTAAATACGGTAAAACTCCGATTCTCACTAAAGCTAAGGAACGAATTGAAAAAATCCAGAAAGAAATTGAAGATTTAGAGTAAAACTCAGAAATAATTTTCTTGATTAATCCAAATAAGTGAATTTTAAATATAGAATCACATAAAGTTATAATATAATATTTCTTTTAGAAAATGAAATTCACTTAAATCGGAAGTTATCATGAACACTTATGATGTAATAATTGTTGGTGCTGGCCCTGGAGGTTCAATGTCAGCAAAAACTTCAGCCGAGTTAGGACTAAAAACAATTTTCTTTGAACGAGGGCGAAAACCTGGTGAAAAAAATTCATCAGGGTGTGGTTTAGGTCCTCGATTGTGGAAGGATTTTCCAAGTATGATGAAAGAACTAACAGCAGAAAAATGTCCTTCTATGAGAGCCGGTTCTGCTGCGCGAAATTATTTCATTAATCAGGAGGGTGTTGTTGCCGGTTATGTAATGGCTCGTCCCACCGAGTCAGTGTCATATGAACCAGCAAAAAGTTGGATTACAATGAATTGTTACCGAAGTGAGTTCGATCCTTGGGTTTCTGAGTTTGCTATAGATGCTGGTGCTGAATTAAAAACATCAACTTTAATTACTAATCTCCTGAAAAAGGATGGCAAAGTTTGTGGTGTAATAGATGAACATAACAATAAATATGAAGCACCTATAGTCATTGGAGCTGATGGAGCAGTTTCAATGGTTGCAAAACAAAGCGGATTAAGAACAAAATGGGCACTAAATCAAATTACAGTAACTCCTCAATACGATTTTCAAGCAAGCCCTGAAAAAATTGACGATATTATGGGAGATGAAACTCTGGCAGTATGGTGGTCTGCAATTTTTCCAGCCTCTTATCAAGTGTTCTTCCATGATGGATTTCATCAAGGTCTTGGCAATTGGTTAAATAAGTGGGATAACAACCCATTATTTTATCTAAATCGCGTAATAAACCTCAAATATTATCAGAGATTATTAAGAATATTGAATGCCAAACCAAGAGAACTTCAATCTCACCTCCTTCCGTGGTTAAAATATCCTTATAACACTCATACTGATGGAGTTATCTTAATAGGTGATGCAGGAGGATTTCCTTGTCCACTTGAAGCTGAAGGAATATATCCTGCTATGGTAACTGGGAAAATTGCAGCAGAAGTAGCTGCAGAAGCAATTAGCTCTGAAGATTTTTCTAAAAACTTTCTCTCAAAATATGATATATTATGGAAAAATACAACTGTTGGTGAAGATTTCGAAGCTGGAGAAGAACTACATAATATTTGGAAGGCACTCCCTTTTAGTCCACAAGAAACGATGTCTTGGTTTGTTCCAATGTTTATGGAAGTAATGGGAGGGATTTATGATTGGTCTCAACCACACGGAAAACGAGTTCGTCAGATAGCTTCCCAAATTAAATCTTACATGCCTATGGCTCTACCCTTTATAATGAAATACGTTCTTCCACTCGTAGCTAATATTTTTGAAGAAGATCTTGATAAAATGATGGATCCTCAGAAATTAATGTCCGTAATTCCAAAAGTAATGGATTTAATTCCTAAGAAAAAAAAGCAAAGGAGGGGTAATACATGAAATCCCATAGCTTAACAAAACACATACCTGGCACTTTGGATTTTATATCAATTGATCAAAATAAATGTAATAGATGCGAGCAATGCATATTGGTTTGTGTAGCTAATTTATGGCGTAAGATTGGCAATGAAATTTCTATTTCAGAAGATTATAAAGAGAAATGTTTAGAATGCGCTGCGTGCTATCAAGTTTGTGAAGCTGATGCCATTAAATTTCGATATCCATCAGGCGGTACCGGAATAATCTATGAGAAAGGATAGCTTCGTTAAGGTGATTTCAATTTCTTTTTTAACTGATTTAAAATTCCTCCAGATTTCAATATTTCTTTCAGGAAATGAGGTAATTTTTCATACGCTATTTCAAGATTTTTTGATTTATTGAAAATTACTCCATTTTCAATAGAGATTTGTACCTGATCTCCATCGGAGAATGTTGCCTCGTCCCAATCACACATGATTCCAGCAACTCCATTATTAATAAGATTTCGAAAGTATATTCTTGAAAATGATTTTGCAATAATGGCTTTTATCCCGAGAATTTTAAAAACATTTACAGCTTCTTCCCGGGAACTTCCAGTCCCAAAATTATGACCCCCTACAATTATTGATCTCTTAGCTACTTTTTGAGCAAAATTAGGGTCTATAAATTCTAAAGTATGTTTAACCATTTCATTAGGATCTCTCATTGTTAAAGTATGGCTAGGTACAATATCATCAGTATTAATATCGTCTCCTAAAATATAAATTTCGCCTTCAATATCTTCCACTATTATAACACCTCCCTAGGATCAGATATTTTTCCCTTTAAGGCTGAAGCAGCAACAGTTGCAGGAGAAGCCAAAAAAATTTCAGCTGTTGGATCCCCCATCCTTCCGATAAAATTTCGATTCGTGCTACTAATACATCTTTCATCGGGACCTAGTACACCTAAATGACCACCTATGCAAGCTCCACAAGTAGAATGTGTAACTACAGCTCCAGCATTCAAAAAGATTTCAATTAACCCTTCAGTCAATGCATTCATATAAATTTCTCGTGACGCGGGAGTAACGATTAATCTAGTTTCTGGATGTATTTTTTTTCCTTTTAAAATTTTAGCTGCGACGCGTAAATCTTCCATTCTTCCATTAGTGCAACTACCTAAAAATGCTTGGTCTATTTCTTCACCTTGTACTTCTTCTATTGTTGCTAAATTACCAGGATTTGATGGTTTAGCTATCACCGGAGTTACATTTGACAAGTCATATTCTAACTTTGTCTCATATTCCGCTTTTTCATCCGGTTTTACAAATTCATAAGGTTGATTTGTTCTATTTTTTAACCACAATTTGAGTTTTTCATCGGGCAGGAAAACTCCAAATTTAGCACCTGCTTCCACAACCATATTTGTTATTGTCATCCTAGAATCAATTGATAGCCATGAAGACCCTACTCCATGAAACTCTAATGCTTTATAAATTGCACCTTTGGTTGAAATATCTCCAATCATAGTTAATATGAAATCCTTAGACATAACTCCTTTATTTAATCTTCCAGTTAGCTCAACCTTTATAGATTCAGGAACTTTAAACCATAGTTTTCCTGTGGCAAACACGACAGAAACATCGGTGGCACCAATACCTGTTGATAAACAATTAAAAGCACCATATGTTGTAGTATGACTGTCAGAACCAACTATTAACATCCCTGGCCTTGAAAATCCCAATTCGGGTAGAACTTGATGACAAATTCCTTTGTTAATCCCCATATTATGAACAAAATTATATTTTTTTGCAAATTTGACGCAATCTTGGTGCATTCGTGCTGCGTTAATAGTTGGAGCGGGGACCCAATGATCTAGAATAAAAAATATTTTATTAGGATCCCAGACATAGTCTATTCCGAGTTTTTCATATTCTAAGTGAATTCTTCCACCCAATTGTTCGTGTACCATTATTAAATCAATATCTGCTTCAATAAATTGTCCGGGTGAAATTTCTTTAACATTAGAGTGTGCTTTTAGAATTTTTTCTGCTATTGTATAACCCATTCAATATCACGTTAAAGATCTTGATTTTCATATTTAATTTTATAATTATTATCTATCATCTTTATTGTTTCTTTAAACAAAATACAAGTGTCTAACAAAATTTTAGGATCTACTTTATCAGGAGTATCTTTGACTGTATGAGTATATAACGATGCTGCTTCAGTAGCTATATCAACTGCATCGTATTTTCTTAAACGAAAAGGAACCGTATCTGAATGTGTTCCTGTGCTTGCATGTATCCTTTTGACATTTATATGTTTACCTTTAGCCGCGAGTAAAATATATTTGTTTAAAATTGGAGAGTAAATTTTGTGCATACCAATTCCATAAGACTGAATATACTCAATTCGATTATTTTTATGAGACTTACAAGAAACCATATCAAAGTTAATTTGAAATACTTTTCCTTTAACAAACAAATTTTCATATTCGTCTAAAAATACCCGTGCACCCATTGTTCCCAACTCTTCTGCAGAAAATTGACAAAACCAGATGTTCAAATAATTTAAAGGGTTTTCAATAAAGAAAGAACTTAATTCAAAAACTATAGCCATTCCTGAAGCGTTATCTAATGCTCCAGGAGATCTATTATGGGTATTAAGGAAGAGTAAACATATATTTGAAAACGAGATTAAAACGATTGATATCCAACCGCCATAAATTGTAATAAAAAAGGAAACATCCAAATTTCCAAAAAGGATAATAAAATAAAAAATATAATCCGCTATTAACATTATTCCGCTATAAAATGTAATTTTATACAATACTACTCTCCAGAAAGTATTGTAAGATTGCGATTTAGAATCTAAATGAGCAGATACTATTATATTTCCAGCATCCTTCTCGGTTATCTTTTTAGCGGGAATTTTAGTAAACACATTTGTCGAACTAAGAGTTTCCCCAAAATATTCGCCCCAAAAACCTGAAATTTCTGGATGTTTTAAACCCTTAATTATTAAATATACCACCATCGCTATAAAAATTACTAACACCATTGTTATAGCACCATGAATATATGAGAATACTAAGAGATTCAAGACTAAGACTAGATTTAATGTTAGTAGCAATTTCATTAAAGTCATAGAATAAAAATCTGAAAAAGTAAAAGATTGCTTCACTATTTGGTTTTTCTTAAAGCCTATCTCTTCGAATAATTTGTATGTTAAATTAACCGCTTTTTTTTCGCCTTCACTTCCAGCCAATCGTGGAAAACTAAAAGAGTTAACATATTTTGATAAATTATCCTCGTTAAAATGGGCGGTCTCTAAAGGCCTATTTTGAGATATTTTATTTTCCCTCGTTTTAAATGATTTATTTTTTAATTTGAATTCCTTTTTGAACTAATTTTTCTATAACGATATTCTGAATCCTTGATTGGACTATTTCTATTATATCGTCTGTATTTATTACAAAATATCCCTCATCTTTAGCTCGATTAAGATATACTTGTCTTACTTTTTCTAATAATGTAGTTTCTTCGTACTTATCTAAAACTTTATGTTGTTTCCGGGCTAATGACAATTTAGGATCGATATCTAAGATTATTGTTAAATCGGGTTTACCCGCAAATTTGTTTAAATCCAGCACCCATTCAACGCTAATATTTTCAGATTGGCTTGATTGGTATGCCATTGAGGATTCTAAATACCGATCAGAAATTACGGTATATCCTTCCTCTAATTTTTCTTTTATGTCATTATTATAATGAAGAACTCTATCTGCAGCAAATAATAGAGCATCTGTAGAAGCGGGAATTTTATCATCCTTAAGGTAGGTTCTTAACAGTTTTCCAATATCGCTATTTGACGGTTCCTGAGTTGAATATGTTTTTAAGCCTTTCAAGCTTAAAAAACCTGCTAGTAGTTTACTATGAGTTGATGTACCTGAACCATCAATCCCATCAAGAACAATAAAAATTGATTCTTGCATGATTTTCTCACTTTAAGTATTATTTATTCTTAATTAATAAGTAATTTTCTCATTTTATGATAATAGTGATTATATCCATTTGAATAATATTTAATAAATATTTTAAGGGAGATAATTTATTTCTAAGTTGTTAAACTTATAAATTAATGATGAAAATGTCTACAAATAACACACTAGGATATTGTCCCATCTGCAAACAAAATGTATTATTAGTGAGAGAAGCTGTAAACTGGTCGCTAATAATTATCTTAATAATATTTACTGGAGGAATTGGTCTTATCGTATATGGGATCGTATATTTTAACAAAACTCCTAGTCGTTGTATTCATTGTCGCTCACAAATTGCTCTAGATTCAATTAGTAATGCTCAATCATCAACTCAAAGTCAAACTATAACACGCTTAGAACAAAAAAGCGATTTCAATGCTGAGGATTATTTAGATGATAATAAAACGCAACAGCTAAAGTTTTGTTCTTTTTGTGGAGAAGCTTTATTAAATAAAGACGCAATGTTTTGTGCCCATTGTGGTACAAAAGTATAATCCATTGGATCTTTAAAATTTAAAAATATAACCTACATCTTATGCTAAATAAATCATTCTCGTGGATAGAATAAATCTTGGGGGGTTTCTCTTTTCTTAAATATTTTTTTTCGGCAGATATTATCTCCTGTACCCTAAAATAAATTCTTTTATCCTTTACCCATATTTTATCAACCAGGATATTAAGAATTCCAAAGTTTCCGGTGCTATATACTTGAAAGGAAGTTAAATTTTCCGTTGTTGAACCCTCTAATTTAGATTCATATATTTATAATCCAAATGAAATATAAATAACCTCACGAAAATTAATAGATAAAAATTTATTCTTCGCTTTGGCTTTTTAATACCTTCATAAATTCATAAAAATAATTGTAAGAATTTTCAAAATGGTCATCTTCTTTTGAATAATTTAATCCTTGGGAGAATAATTCGTTAAAACCTATAACATTTTTTTCCTCGATTATTTTTTTATATTTATGGAGTAGATTTTCAAATATATCCAAAATTTTAAGGAACTCTTGATTTTCCATTTGAATCTCACCAAACATTTCCATTTCTCTTTGGATAATGCTCTCAGCAAAAACTTTTTGGAGTAAAAATGTTGTACCAGTAAATCTAGTTAATTCATTTAATGGTTCGTTAGTGCTTTTAAGTAGATTTAAAAAAAGGATATTAAACATATGGGGGACGCCTAGAGTAAGAGCTACTCTTTTATCGTGAGTATCGGGTAAAGTTTCGGTAACAATTAATCCATCAGATCTAAATAATTCTAATAGTTCCGTTATAATTGTTTCGTAATTATCGGTTCCTCCTACCTTTACTACCATCATTACATAATTTTTCATAGCAGTGATCCCTGGACCAAACATGGGATGTAGCGAAATACAATTAACTGGAAATTGGTTCTTGATTTCAGTTAAAGCATTAAAAACAGCAAATTTCAAAGATGTCACATCAAAAATTAGCGCATTCTTCTTCAAAAACGGTCCTATTCTTCTTATCATGTCAGGTGTGGAGGTTATTGGAATTGAAATCATGACAATATCAGCATTTCTAACACTCTTTTCAAGTGAAATTTCGAATTTGACGTTTAATTCTGCTGCAGTTTTTTTTAACTTTTGTTCGTTTCGAGCGTGAAAGGTTACGACAAACCCATGCTCTTGAAAATATTTTCCAAAAACTTTACCCATACCACCAGAACCACCGATAATAGTAATATTTTTTCCTAATGTCATTTTTTTCCCAATATTTCAATAATTTTCTCTTTCATTAAAATTGTATTTGGTTTTTTATCTGTCCACCATTCAAACGCTAATGCCCCCTGATTAATGAACATATCAATCCCATTCAACGTTTTGCATCCTATTTCAGTAGCATCTTTTAAAAATTGAGTTTTGAGAGGATTGTAGATAATATCATAGACAAATAAATGATCAGTTAATAATTCCTTGGGAATTGGTGTTTTTTTTACATCTGGATACAACCCAATAGGAGTTGTATTAATCACGATATCCACATCATTCGTCAAGGTTTTCAGCGTTTCTTTACTCATATCTTTTCCTGTGGCTATAATATTCATTTTATCGCTTAAATCTTTAGCCAATTCAATAGCTCGCCTCTCTGTCCTATTACACACTATTATTTCGGCAATATTCTCGGACAACGCAAAACTAATTGCTCTAGCAGCCCCTCCTGCTCCTAAAATCAATATTTTCTTATCTCTAATTATACATCCGGCATCAATTAAAGCTTTTTTAGCCCCATATGCATCTGTGTTCCTACCTATTAAAATTCCATTTATATTTTTAACAGTATTAACAGCACCAATGTTTTTAGCTAGAGGGTCAATTTGATCTAAATACTGCATAATAGTTTCTTTGTGTGGAATGGTGATATTTATCCCTTTTATATCATGCTTTTTAAACCCTAATACTGTTGTTTCAAGGGCCCTAGGAGGAACATCAAACGCTAGATAAATGTAATCTAGAGCCAATTCTTTAAGAGCAGCATTATGCATTACGGGGCTCATGCTATGCTCGATTGGATGACCAATTACACACAAGACCTTAGTCCCTTCTTTTATTTGCGGGTTATTCAGCATGCTTTTAGAATAATTATTAAATTTGAAACTATTAATTAGATTAATAATAAGAATAATTTATAATTATTTAGCTAAAGCAGAAAACAAATGAAGGATGATATTAAAATATGAATAAGATTTCTCTTAGTATAGGAACTTCGACATTTCCGATGCCTGCTGCGGTTATATCTGTAGGGATTGGTGAAGAAGCGAATTTAATTACTCTCGCTTATGTCGGAAAAGTGTGTTTAAAACCTCCAATTATAGCAATTTCAATACAACCAAAACGCCATTCTTACGAATTAATCGAGAAACACAGGGAGTTTGTAATTAATTACCCAACAAAAGACCAGTTGAAAGAAATGGATTATTGTGGGACTCGTTCGGGAAGAGATGTTAATAAATGGAAAGAATTAAATCTAACTAAAGAGCAAAGTGAAGTAGTTCAAGTCCCTATGGTTAAAGAATTTCCATGGAATATGGAATGCAAAGTTATTCAACGAATTGAACTAGGTTCTCACGTATGTTATCTTGGAGAAGTTGTTGCAACACACTCTGATGAACAATTTGTTTCAAATGGAAGATTAGATCCTGAAAAATTTAATTGCTTTGCATATGTTAATGGAAATTACATAGGGTTGGAAAAGGGCGTTTTAGAGACTCATGGATTTTCAATGGATTAGAACAGTTTTTTTTAATTTTTCTAATTTACACCATAGCAAAATAGAAATTTTGAGTAAATAGTATGAAAAAGGATTCCATCGCATTAATAGGATTTATGGCAACGGGTAAGTCTACAGTAGGAAAAGCATTAAAAGATCGCTTGGGAATTGATTATAAATTCATAGAAACCGATCAAGTTATCATAGAGATCGCTGGAAAGTCGATCCCTAAAATTTTTGAAGAAGATGGTGAGGTTAAGTTTAGAGAATATGAGATTGAAGCGTGTAGGAAAACAGCTCGATTATCAAAATCGATTATATCTTGTGGAGGAGGAGTTGTTTTAAACGAAGCTAATATTGAAATATTGAAGCAATCCTGCCACATAGTCTTATTAACAGCAACTCCGGAGGTAATTTACCGCAGAGCGATGAAGGAAGGTAAAGAAAACAGACCAATTATCAACAAGAAAGATCCCTTTAAGGAAATAGAAAAAGTTTTGCGATACAGAGAAATTTATTACAATTCTTCCGCAGAGATCATCATTGATACGACGGAAAAGTCAATTAAGATGATCGTAGAGGAAATACTTTTACAAACTAAATTGTTATAAAAAAAGAAAAAAAAGTTTTATTTCATTATATTATTTCTTTATCCTATCCACGAGCCATTTTGGCATGACTAATGATAGGTAGATAAAAATAAAGAACAAGATCGCGAAGATCCAAGCAATATAAACGAATTCAGAATAACCAGGATGATCAGTAAGTGTAATGAGTAGTGTATCGAAAACAAACATCAGAAAGAACGCTATCATAGAAATCATGGATAGAAATAAAAGTGTCAAACCTGTTTTTGCTTTAGCATCTTGTGCTTGCTTCCTTGCTTTTATACAGAATACAGAGATAAAGATGTAAACTATGTAAGAATAAAGGATTACAGAAAGCGTTGAATAAAGTCGAATGCTTGGTTGTCCAACATAATCTTCAGGAGGGACACCCCACCAGTTCCAAGGGAGGAACAAAACAACAGAAATAACGACTCCAAGAATAATTAAAGGAACAAATGCTTTTTTTCCTTTACTGGTAATTTCCTCAGCAAATATAAATAAAAATATGTCTGCTATAATTATCATACAATAAGCCAAAGGTAAAGAAATTCTATATATTTCTTTAAAGAAGCCCGTTGCGATAGCCTCAGCTAAGCCAATAGTTAGAGCCATTAAAGCGACCGTTAGTAACATAAATACGATCGAAAGATAAAGAGGGGATTTAACTTTTCTCTGTCTCCATTTCTTTATCATTAAAACTGTCATCACAAGACTGAATAATATTAAACCAATATAATAGAAGAATATCGGCAAAATATTATTACTAAATGGTGTATAAGACATACAAATTATATCTAAATATTCTTTTAAAAATCTTTAGACTTAAATTTTAAACCTTTTAATAATTATAAAAAAAATTATTAATTGATAGAAGATAATAAATATAGTTGGCTTTCAATTAAATCAAAAAACCTTCAAGTGAAGTCTTTGGTTTCAAATAAAATTTTACGAGATATGTGGATTGTATCTGAGGGAGGAATAGTTGTTTTTAGTAGAGTTTACGAAAAAACCTTAGATGAACAACTTTTTGGCGCTTTATTGACTGCACTAAATTCCTTTGCTGAAGAGATTACAACAGGGGGATTATCTAATTTTGAGCTAAGTGATATGCGCTTTACTATCCTAAAACGAGCTCATTTTATCTTTATTGCTAATTCTGACAAAAAAATTAAACCTAAAAAAGTGCTTCAAGAATTAAGAAATGTAATGGATAAATTTTTTACTCTATACTCAAAGGAAGCTATAGATAATTGGGATAACGACATATCTATGTTTTCAAATTTCGACAAAGAAATTGAAGATTCTTTAGATGATCCCATAAAAAAAATGGAACAGGCATTTTGGTAATTTTATAAAAATAGTGTCCTAGAAAAAATCAGTATACATATATATATTCAATTCAAAATTAAAGCTCAAATTTTAAAGGCAGCGAGATTTTATAGTAATTTTAATGATTTCACGATTCGTAGTGTTTTTGTATGATTATGTATAATAAGATTTACTGAGGATTTAATTCTGATTAATTCTTATTTTTATTATTATTTTGGGTTTTGAATGATGGACTCTGTAAAGTAAAGTCCTGTTTTCTGATATTAGGCGGATTTTAGTAAAACTCTGTTGCATAAAGTTTAAATATTAATGTTATCTATCTTTAATTATATACTCTGTGTAGCAAAGTGAGCCAGAGTAAGAAAAGAAAGCTTCAATTCATAAATTAAAAAATGAATTAATTCAATTTAGGTTAAAAAAAACGAGATGAGAAATATGGATAAATACCAAAAAATGATTATAGGACTTGTAATTGGGGTATTCTCTGTAGCAGTGATATATATTTTCGTTGTAGTTAATGGAATTGGAGGATCCGGTTCTGACAGTACTAGTTTTCCTTTCTATATTTTTTTCCCTAGCTGGGTGGCGATTTTTGTTCCGATCATAGCTCGTCAAAGGCAGGAAGCAAAAAATAATGAAGAAGAGAGAAAAATTCGGTTAGAGGAGGAAAGTTAATGAATTTTATAAAAAAAAAAGAAGGATTGTTTTTGATTGGTAATGCTTCATTAATACTATCTGTTTTTTTGAGTATATTTGCTGTAGATTTTCTACTATTGAATTTTTTTAAGGGTCTATTTACTGGGATTTCTGTAGTTATGAATTTAGGCTACTTACTCAAATTAAGAATGGAGAAAAATCAAATATAAAATAAACTAAAAAGCGGAGAATGTGAATTAAAATGAATAAATATGAGAAAGGAATAACTCTATCCCTTGTATTTTACAATATTTTTGGAGTTTTTATACTTATCATAGACATTATACGGAGATTTAACGGCATTTATACATATTCAACCGAATATGTCATATTGCTTGCCCTTATATTTCTCTCTCTTAATGGAAATGGTAATACTACGAAGGAAAACCTAAAGAATCCGTTAATCAAAGGATTCTTAATAATAGCTTTAATTATTAGCTCAGGATTTATAATAGAACTAATAATTTGGTGATAAAACTATTTCAAATCTAATAAAAAAATTATAAATTTAAAATAAAAAAAAATAAAAAGAGTTGATAAAAAAAATGACAGAAAGTTATGCGATTGTAAGTGAAGATCTTACCAAAAAGTTCGGTAATGTTCTTGCGGTTAATAAACTTAGCTTAAAAATTCCTTATGGTAAGACCTATGGATTATTAGGTCCCAATGGAGCGGGTAAAACCACAACTGTTAGAATACTCAACGCAATTATATCAAAAACTTCTGGAAAGGCTTCAGTTGGCGGTTACGACTTGTTAACCCAAAACGAAGATATTAGAAGAATTTGTGGATTTTTACCCGAATCGCCGGGGTTATACTCTAAATTAACAGCAAAAGAATTCTTAGAGTTTATTGGTGAGTTATATTATTTACCGAAGGATGTAATATCCGATCGTATTGAAGAATTGATTGAGCTTTTCGATTTAGAAGGCAGAGAAAACGATCTTTTAGAAGGCTATTCCAGAGGTATGAAGCAGAAAGTCTGTCTATGTGCGGCTTTAATCCAAGATCCAGAAATAATTTTTCTAGACGAACCAACATCCAATTTAGATCCTGCTGCTGCCAGAATGGTAAAAAATCTTATTTCAGAACTCGCTAAAAAAGCAGATAAGACTATTTTCATATGCACTCACCTTCTCGATTCTGCTGAAGAGCTATGTGACGTTATTGGCATCATTGTTGAAGGTAAACTTGAAATTGAAGGGACTCCACAAGAAATAATTGAATCTGTAGGAGCTGAAAATCTAGAGGAGGCATACTTAAAGATCACCGGAGCGACTCACATAGAAGATCTATTAGCGTGGAGAGAAGAAAATTCTATCGAACGCGAAAGTAAAAAGAAAAAGCAGAAGAAGAAGAAGAAAAAATACAGAAAAACGAGGTAGGTTTTAAATGACTTTATTAACAACTGAAAAAGAGTGGGAAGCATCTAATAACAAATTAACTCAAAAGCACAAACTAGAAATGAAATATAAAAAGAAGAGTTTGTGGAGAGTTATCGCAAAGAACGAAATTAGAGTCAGGACAAGCAGTTTTCGAAACCATCGGGCAGTATTTTTTGTGATTCTCTATTCTCTATTATTCCTATGGGCGTTTGTATTAGCACCTTTCCTATTCGATATGTTTATGCCAACTCTAGCGGCTCAATTCTCTGAAATTTTTAAGCCAGTTGTAGCAATTCTTATAGAATCTTTCTTGATGGCATTATTTCTAATCTTAGTAATGTATCCATTAAACAATATTTACAGAGAGATGGAAGTTGGTTTCAAAGAATCGTTGTTAGCAACTCCCGTTAAACCTAACGATATTTTCTTAGGCGAATTCTTAGGAAAAGCTCCTATATTTACTACGGCGGTGCTAATATTAGCCCCAGTCATAGTAGGAATGATAAATCCACTCATAGATTTGACACTTGTCCAATACATCGTAATATATAGTTGCGTTTTTGGTGTTGTCTATTTTGCTAATTTAGTTGGATCTATAATTGCAAGTTGGTTTGAGCATAAGATTTCTAAAAACGAAAAAGCAAGGGATTTAGGCAAAGCGTTGATCTGGATTTTCACGATTGTTATGATTGTAATAATGTACGCTGTAATGTTTTTCCTTAACGAACTTTTAGCAAATCCAGAGTTGAAAAATTGGTTAGCATTCTATCCCTCACTATGGTTTTCAAATATAATTTTATATAGCATCGATCCGGTTTTACTTAATACTTTTGTTTTAAACATCTGGATAAATCTGTTATTAGCAATAATCGTCCCACTAGTAGTTTTGTACATCTCTTACAATAAAGCCATGTCTTTTTACACATTAGAAGGCGGTATTGAAAAAAACAGCATCACGATTATTGAACACGAGAGCATATTCTATAAAATTGTAAGAAAAGGAACAGGTCGAAAGTGGGCTGGTTTGGTTGTAATGCAGCTAAAAAGATTTTTACGGAAGAAAGCGAATTACGCTAGAATTATCTATGTAGTGGGACTTTTAGGATTTATGACTTGGTTCATCTCAGGAATGACCGAAGATATTTTTGGTGTGGTGTTTGGAACAACCATTTTAATCGCTATTGGAGGAGGTATTGGAAGTATAATGCTTGGACACCTTGGTTTCGTAGATTCAAAAGATTTAATTTGGGTATATAAAAGATCTCCAAGAGGAATAAAAGGTTTGGTTTATTCCTACTTGTTCGCTATGTTTATTTTAAATATTTTTATCGCAGCGTCCATTTCGATTATTTTCAATATTTTTGCCCACCTAGATATCTTTAGCACTGTTATATTCTTTATAGAATTTCTGATATTTTCGCAAATTGCAATGTGTCAAGCTATGGGGATTGAATGCCTCTCCCCAGCTTTTGGAGAAAAGGACTCAAATATGAAAAGCAATGCTATGATTTCAATGGTTCTCCTACAACCCTTACTTTTCATACCCATAATGGCCTTGATTTTCATTGATATAGATTCTTTGGTTTTAAAGGTACTCGTTATACATGGTATAATATTCCTTTACAATTTTGCAACAAGTATTCCACTATTAATTTATGGTATGAAAAAGTTAAATAAAATAGAGTAAAAAGAGGTGTACTCAAACCTCAATTTTTTTTCTATCAATTTTTATTATCAATTACAGAATAAAAACAAATAAATGAAATTATGAGGTAAGGTGTATTGTAATTACTCATTCAAGATGTAAGGTAATTTTAACATGAATCATGAAATTGGACTTGAAGAAATAGAGAAAAAAGCGTGGAGAACAACCTTTGATGATGGAGTTATCGATATATACTTCGGAATTTTAATAGCAAGTTTTGGTAGTATTGCTCTTACTGAGATTTTACCCGTTCCTTTAAACATGTTGCTAGGGCCAATTATGATTGGAGTTGGTCTCGCATTTTTTATTCTAAGCAAGAAATATCTCATTAAACCGCGTATAGGAGCTGTAAAATTTGGTCGAAAACGGAAAGTTAAAAAATTGAGAACAATAGGTGTTTTATCTGTTAGTATGGTGCTTTTACTAATCCTTTTTCTTTTTAATCTATCAATTTCTGGAGGAAGTCTTAATCTTCCTTATAATATCGTTGTTCTTCTAGAAGGCCTTTTATTTTTAACTGTTCCACTTTGTCTTGTAGCTTTTTTTCTACAATTTACTCGCCTGTATGTATATGCTCTAATATTGGGATGTGGTTTTTTCTTAGCAGATATTTCATCACTTATCATACCAATCCCTTTTAATTTTTTATTCTCATATTTATTATTAGGAGGAACTATTATTATTGTTGGCATTACCTATCTGATTCGATTTGTCAGAAAATATCAACTACCTCAGGAGGAGATGAATAGGGATGACTGAACACATTGATATAAAAGCTATGGAAAAAAAAGCGTGGATATCTACTTTTCAGGATGGGTTATGGGACATATATTTTGGCTTGTTAATTATGGGGATGGGTTTTTCTTGGTTAGGGGGATTTTTTGGATTGCCAGAGACATTAAATGTTTTAGTAACTGTGATGGGTTGGGATATTGGAGTTTTGCTCGTTTTTTTTCTTGGAAAGAAATATATTACTCGACCTAGAATGGGTCTTGTTAAATTTGGTCAAATTCGCAAAAAGCGAAACAAACTATTAGGATTATTTATAGGATTGATGGTTGTTTTTACTTTGATAACATTTATATTCACGCTGCTAGGCATGTTTCAGTTGCAGTTACCAGGTTTCATGGTTATGCTGTTGATAGGACTACTGTTTATTACACTACCGTTTAGTATAATAGCGTATTTCTTGCAATTAAAGCGTCTTTATTTATATGCTATATTAGGAGGATTTGGGTTATTTATTAGTGAACTTTTAGTACCAATTATTGGAGCTCCATATCATGACATAATAACATTTGGAGGGATAGGATTTGTAATTACGATAACAGGGATAATCATTTTTATTAAATTTCTGAAGAGATATTCAATAAAGAAAGAGGAGGGAAAGAATTAAGTGAGTGATCAAATGGATTTAAAAGCATTAGAAAAAAAAGCGTGGAGATCTGTGTTTCAAGATGGAATTTGGGACATTTATTTTGGTTTATTATTTTTAGGATTGGCGGTTGCTTCTTTTGGAGATATTTTTGGTTTACCCTCAGAATTAGGTAGTATGATAATCATACTTTGTTGGAATTCAATAACTGTCCTATTTTTAATATTAGGAAAGAAATTTATAACGATACCTCGCATAGGTTTCGTTAAATTTGGTACTAAAAGAAAAAAACTAAAAAAAAGAATGCTAGGATTTTTAATTTTTAACCTTATCTTAGCTTTTTTATTTCTATTTGTAAACCTAAGCGGAATTTTTGAACGGTTAAATATTGGGGGTTTAATCGAACCACTGGTTGTTGGATTATTATTAATAACAATACCTCTAAGTATCTTAGCTTATTTTTTAGAATTTCATCGATTGTACATTTATGCAATTTTATTTGGATTGGGTTTTTTCAACTCAGAATTGCTCTTTCCGTTAGTAGGTTCTCCATTAGACTTGTTTTTGAGCCAAGGTTTGATAGGGATTATTGTAATTCTGATTGGATCAGTTTTTCTCATTCAGTTCCTAAGGAAATACCCATCATCAAAAGCTTAGGTGATCTCTTATGGGAAAAAAGAAGATGACATCTAATGACTCAAAAGAAGAAGTAATACCAATCATTGAAATTGATAAACTGATTCATGAGCCAGCTCGTTTGATGATCATCTCTCTTTTATATGTTGTTGAGAGCGCTGATTTCCTTTGGATTAAAAGACAAACTGATTTGACTGATGGAAATCTATCTTCTCATCTTAGTAAACTTGAAAGCGCAGGTTATGTTACTGTTGAAAAAAGTATTAAAAACAAGAAAACTAACACCTCTATCAAGCTCAGTGGCGGAGGTAGAAAAGCTTTTGAGGTGTATCGGCAAAAATTAACACAAATTTTAGAAAGTACGAAAAATTGATAGAACGAATATTTAACTGTGAATTATGTAATTTTTTTTTCTATTTGTAAAGATGCTATAACGCAAATTTGTTGTAAAACCTAAATTTAAATTTACCTAAACTATTATTTGTTCAAAATATAACAGAGAAAATTTTAAAAATGACAGAATCTACAAAGCGATTTAAATGCTCGAATTGTGGCGAAGAAAGCCCAAGAAGATTACATGAGGAACCAGATAAAACACATGTGCTCTATTACTCAATGCAAGGAGCTCCAGTCTACAAGAAAAAAATAAAATGCGGAAATTGTGGTTTGGTATTCGATAAAGCTTAATAAACCGTAGAATTCATCAATTATCGAATATTAATTGATGTATTTCTCTAATTTTTTCAATATTAATTTGTCCCGGGGCAGTTTTTTCTTCCAACGAGCCATATGTCCATGAAGATCCAAATTTAACGCATAATATACGAGCCAGTATTCCCACCTCCCCCATGGCAAAACATACAAACTTCTTATCTTGCCGAGAAAGTTTTTTGCAGATGTTTAATACATTTATGTTATCATCAAAAACCCGAGCCGTTAATATTATTTTAAAAATACTTTCCTTAATTTTATTTAAATCAATAGATAGTTCATTTTTTAACTTTTCATCAAACCTTATCAACATTTCAGCAATTTGTTCGTATGTAATAGATTTTTCAAAATCGTGATATGAGAAAATTAATTTTACATTGTTATCATAAGCCAAATCAATAAGTGTTTGTAAAATTTCAGGCTCTGAATTAATTTCAATATCTAAATAGTCTGGTTTTACTTCAATTAAACGCCTTAAAACATCTAACCTTTCATTTTTACTTAAATTATACTGCCCTCCCTCTTGTTTTTTCCTAAACGTAAAAATCTTTGGTATTTTTGGAGGGATAATACTAACTGATTCTTTTAGAAAGGAATGCGTGACAAGATTAACATCATTTATATAATCAAATCTAAATTCAATAAGATCAGGACTTTTATCTAGCACACTTTCTATAAGTTGCTTGTTCGAATTAAGATTGTCAGTTTTAATTGGTACTGCAACACAGATTTTATATTTCATTATAACCCTATAAAAAAAATTAAAGTAAAGATAAATTTACAATTCTAGAATCTTTATAATATCATTTTCGGTTAATTTTAAAGTATTTTCAGCATTCACTTTTCTCAGTAGTTTTTTCTTTTTGTAGTATTTTATTATTGGTTTTGCGTTTTTCTCGTAGGCGTCTAACCTATTTTTTAAAGTTTCTTCGTTATCATCGCTTCGTTGTTCGAATTTTATTTCAGCGCCACACTTATCACATATACCTTCTACTTTTGGTGGAAGAGTGTACTTATTAAAGATTTCACCACAGCTTTTACAAGAATATCTTCCTAAAATTCTTTTTGTTATGATATCGCGATTTACATCTAGTAGTAATAATAAATCTACATCTGTTATCTGAGTTAAAGCTTCAGTCTGATTTAAGGTTCTCGGAAAGCCATCTAATATGAATCCGTGTTCCTTTACATCTTCTTTACCTAGTCTATCCGCCACCATATCAATAGTTACTTCGTCCGGGACTAATTCACCCTTATCCATAAATTCTTTAGCCTTTAAACCGAGAGGAGTTTCGTTTTTTAAATTTTCCCGAAAAATATCCCCCGTGCTAATATGGGGGATTTCTGGTAAAATTTTCTTTATTTGAGAAGAAAAAGTCCCTTTTCCACTTCCGGGAGGACCGAATAGAACTACTCGTACTTTAGTTTTCAATTTATTCATCCCTTTTATTAAGCGATTTTTTTTTTTAATATTAAAGTGTATGAGTGTATTAAATAACTTTCTTAAATATTATTTACTAAAATTAGGATACCAGTATGGTGTAATTTCTTTCTTGTTTAAATTAAAAAAGAAAGAGTAGTATGATATAAATTAAACAAAGAACTAAGTTTGACCTCCACCGTACAGAAAAAAATCCGGTGTAAGTCGAGCGTTTGGTACAACAGAATATTTACTAAGATCGGTAATTCCATCTTCAATCAACACTTCATCATCGATGAAAAAATTACCTGTATAATCTCTGCTGGGTCTTGTTAAAATTACATAAGCGGCATCAGAAACAATTTCAGGTTTTCTCGAGTGTTTGACAGCCATGCCTCCCCCTAATAGATTCTTTACTGCTGCTGTGGCAATTGCAGTTCTGGGCCATAGAGCGTTGACTGCAATTCCATCTTTCTTGAATTCTTCAGCCATACCAAGAACACACATGCTCATTCCGTATTTTGACATAGTATAAGCAACATGATGAGCAAACCATTTCGAGTCCATATTTAAAGGTGGTGAAAGATTTAATATATGGGGGTTTTCCGAGTTTTTTAAGTGAGGGATGCATAATTTAGAACATAAAAACGTTCCACGAACATTAACAGAAAACATTAAATCAAATCGTTTCATGGAAGTTTCTAATGTAGGGGTCAGATTTATCGCACTTGCATCGTTAATCAAGATATCAATCCCTCCAAATTCCTTAATAGTTGCATTAACGGCAGCTTGGATTTGATCTTCGAATCTCACATCAGCTACACAAGCAAGACCTTTTCCTCCAACAGATTCAATATCTTCAACAGCAGAATATACTGTTCCCGGTAATTTTGGATGAGGGTCTTTAGTTTTAGCCACAACAGCGATATTCGCACCATCTCCAGCTATTTTCATAGCTATTGCTTTCCCAATTCCTCGACTTGCTCCCGTAATAAAGGCAGTCTTTCCTTTTAAACCAGGCATATTTTTATTCACTATTATAATTTCTAAAAAATCTAAATTTAACTTATAGAATTATCATACCAGTTCGGTATTTGATTGAAAATATTTGGAGTCACTATTATCATTTACAATTATAATTTAAAAGTAAAGTAATCAAATAAGAGAAGAGAAATGGATTAATTAGTTTTAAAAGAATTTTCTATATTTTTTATTAGGAATTCAACTCTAATCTTTTCTTTGATGCTTAATAATTTCGAAAATTTACTACTTATAGATGAACCATAATAAGTATTTCCAAAAAATGTATTAGTTTTACTTATTGTATCCACTAAATGTTTTTTGCTTCCCAAATGGAGATAAATTGAAATATCATTAATGATTAATATTTCAGTGGGATTCGCATTAAAGGTATCAAGGATTTTTACAATTTTTTTATGATTATGACATAAGAGATCAAATAATTCTTTTTTATTGCGAGCATTTATTCTTGGAGGTATAATATCCCCTTTTAAGGCAATAACATTACATTTTTTACTATTAGAATAATAGTCTTGAATTCTACCTCCTATCTTCAGTGTATTTACATACGCTAATTTTGGCGCAAAATCTAATACGCTAACATCTTTAGGTGGAACTCTTTTTATTTCGAGAAGAAACTCGATAAATTTGGCTGTATAAAAGGTCTTCTTAGTATCAGTTTCCCCATATAATAAAGTGTGAGACCCTATAATCTTTTCAAAATCAAAATCGTTTAAAACAGTCATAAAAATCGGAAATTAAATAATATCCTCTCTTGAAATTCCTGATTTTCTTAATATTTTTAAAATAATATATCCCATAATACTACCAGGTATACTACTTAAAGCCCAAGAACTCCAATATCCTAATAAAAATAATATATTCCAATCCGGTGTGAAACCAATTATAGGTGCGGTTAAATATGCTATAGTTGCTCCCAGAAAAACGGTTCCAATAGGTTCTGATAACGCTGCTAAATCAACCTTGCGTGGATATTTTTTTTCTAAATAATGTGCAGTTAAACTAACAATAAAGGCCCCGGATAAATGCCCTGGAAACGCAAAAGGTGAACCTAAACCTAAAAAAAACCTCAAACTTGCTATACCCAATCCTGTAATAAAAGAAAAAAGCATTCCAATTAATATACCTGTTATAGCATTTATAAGATGGGCAAAGGGATAGATCTTTGCTCCAATAAACTGAACATAAATAAATGGGTTAGGGATGGCTATTATTAACCCTAGAGCAATAAAAATTGCGGCTATAGCGATTTTTTTAGTTATATTACTCTGGAGAACCTGATTATTTGAAGCATCCTCAATATCACGATCGATTTTATTCTCGCTCATTTTATATCTTGCACATGTTGTATTAATTTTATATACTATTCTTTTCAGAGTATTTTTAGTTAGGTGAAAATATATTATCTTTAAAATTTAATCATTCTTTAAATAAATATAATTTCTTACACGAAGAAACATCAAATTTGGTTTCAATTTATCAAAAAGACCTAATTAATTGGTAATGGTGCTCAAATAATTATGAAAATTGGTGATATTACAATTAATCCAACAAAAATAATTTGTGTAGGAACTAATTATTTGGACCACATTGAAGAAACGAAGTTAGAAGTTCCAAAAGAACCGGTTCTTTTTCCAAAAACTTTAAACTGCCTTATTGGCAACGATGAACCAATTATTTATCCAGAATGGCTATTTAACAACCGCAAATATAACAGGATCGATTATGAAGTAGAGTTAGCTTTTATTGTAAAAGATAAATGCAAGTATATAAAAGCAATTGATGCGTACGATCATATTCTCGGTTATACTGTTTTCAATGATATAACTGCTCGAAAGTTACAAGTTAAAGATATTACTTCAAAATTGCCTTGGTTTCGCTCAAAATCACTAGATACTTTTGGTCCAATTGGTCCGAGAATTGTTAAACATCTGGAAATCAATGATCCCCACAATCTTAAAATCGAGCTAAAGCTAAACGGAGAAATTAAACAGACCTCAAATACGAAGCATTTGTTATTTAAAATCCCCGAGCTTTTAGAAAATATTTCACAGTTTTTTACTATGGAACCAGGAGATATTATTGCTACAGGTACACCGTCTGGCATAGGTCCAATCAAACCTGGAGATCTTATAGAAGCATCGATTGAAAAAATTGGAACTCTATCAAATGAAGTTATTTTAGAAGAGAAGGTGAGATAAATGGTAAAAATTGGAAAAACAACAATTAATCCAACGAAAATATTGTGTTTAGGACGGAACTACATAGATCATATTAAAGAAACTAATGCACCCGTTCCTACAGAACCCGTGTTCTTTGTGAAGACTCTGAACACGCTTTTAACAGATAATGAACCTATAATTTATCCAAAAATTCTGTACGAAAGTGAGAAGTATAATAGAGTTGATCATGAAGTAGAACTCGCGTTTATTATTTTTCAAACATGTAAAAATGTTTCAGCAGAGAAAGCTTTCGATTATATCCAAGGATACACAGTTTTTCTGGATTTAACTGCAAGATTTATGCAAAAAAGCGATAGAAATATAAATTTACCCTGGTATAGAAGCAAAAATTTCGATTCTTTTGGACCGATAGGACCAAGAATTGTTCCGTGTAGTGAAATTTCAGATCCTCATAACTTATCTATTCAATTAAAAGTTAACGGACAGACAAGACAATTGTCGAATACTAAACACATGTTATTTAAAATCCCTCAAATGCTAGAATATTTGTCGAAGTTTGTAACATTAAAGAGGGGAGATATAGTAGCTACAGGTACTCCAAGTGGAATTAGTCCGATACAACCTGGTGATGTTTTAGAAGCCTCGATTGAAAAAATAGGCACAATTAAACATGAGGTTATTTTAGAACAGATTTAGGTATTTTTCTATAGCAGAAGGTTTTTTTTTATCAAATTAATGCTAATATTTTTCATTCAAATTACTTTATTATAATTATATGATAAAACAAATATCTAAAGAAATTAAAGATGAAATCTTTAGATTGGTATCAACTCCAGGAGTAGAAATTGAGGATATTCCTGATAAAATCAACAATGTTTTTAAAATAGAATTGAATTATGAAGAAATTATGGAATTCTTGTCTGACGAATATTTAAAGCATAATCTCGATTATGGTCGTCGTCTCTGTTGTAGGTTTTAAATACATATAAAAGTTTTAGTAAGGATCTTCAATTGAAATCTTAAACTATATTAACAAAAATAGCTCTAAAAAGAACATATTTAAATTCAAATCCTTTAACAAGTCCATATTATTATAAATATAAGAATACACTTTTTCATCACTAAAATATTTAAAACACAGATTTTTCCCTTTCACATCGTGTATTATATGAACCGTTTCGTAAAGAAGAGACTTTAAATATTTAGTGGTTACTTCCTTTTCACATTTAAGTAAATTTATATCAATAATGGTGAACCACGATTCTTTACTAAAGGTTATATTTTCTAATTCAGGTTGTTGCAAATATTCCTCTTGCTTTTTTAACTTGTTGTACGTTTTTTCTATTTGATTTAAAACTAAGGATTTGGACTTCGTATACATTTTATTTTCTAATATATTTCTTAACTTAATGAATATCTGTTGAAATACACCTAAGACGTCAAAAAAGTCCGCTACTTGGCTTATCGATTCAACTTCCTCCCATTGGCCATAGTAATCTTCAATAACTTTGAGAAATGGTAAATACACATTCATATTTCCATCCCAACTACGCTTCTTTTTTATCCACACGGGCTCAAACTCTTTTAAAAAAGCTTCTTTAATTACATTAAGGCGTCCCCTTAAAATCTCAGTCTTTACGCTTCTTACATCAGCAGCAACAAATAGTAATTTGAATTTCGGTTCCAAAGTATATATCCATTTTAATCCTCCCATTTCTATAGATTCCAGCGATTGGTGAAATTCTTCCATAGAGAAATGATGGAAAGCCGTTAAGAAACCAGATACGATATCCTCGTCGGCATCTGTTTTCAAAAAAGATTTATAGAGCAATTTAATTCCCGAATCACTATTTAATATCCAAATTATCATCTTGCAACCTTACCCTTAATGAGTTCTAAAATTTGAATAGATTTAGCTCTGAAATAATACTTTGTATTTTCTCAATTAATATTATCATCGATAAAATAAATAAATTCAGATCATGTGAAGGATTTTTTTAATAAAATTTTTTAGGTGTACTTCATTGTTAATAATTACTAAGTTCAAAATTCGTTTTTGAAGGACTTAGAACGTAATAATAATACGGTTTCAATATAAAATAGATATTGAAATGAAGAAAGTCGAAAGATTTTGCGTTATTTTTATAGTTCTTAGCCTTTTAACATGTATTTTTGAATTTGCATTATAAAATAAAAATTTATGACGAGGAAAATGAGTAAAACAACTAAGATCATAGTAAAAGCTCTCGTAAAGGGTGGCGCTGCAAGTGGTGGACCACCTATCGGCCCTGCTGTTGGTCCTACTGGCATAAGATGGTAATCGGTTCGATTTCCTATGCATACATTAAGGATGTAGTAGATGCCGTTAACGAAAAGACCATGCTTTTCAAGGGTCTGACCGTTCCAGTGAGAATTGAATGTGATCCGGAAACTAAGCAATTTGAGATTTTCGTAGAGACACCAAGCACAGCTTCTCTGCTATTAAAAGAATTAGGGGTCGAAAAAGGGAGCATTAATAGTTCCGAAAAGAAGGCTGGAGATTTAACACTTGAACAAATAGTAAATGTTGCTAATGCAAAAAAAGATATTTTTCTAGCGAAAACATTTAAAAACGCTGTAAAAACAGTTTTAGGAACTGCTTTATCAATTGGAGCAACCGTAGAAGGTGGGGACCCTCGCGTGGTTCAAAAGAAAATTGATAATGGGGATTATGACGATAGAATAAAGGGGGATATTTAATCAATGAAAGTAGATGATAAGCTGTTAAGAAAATCTTTAAACGCTGCAATCGATTTTTCGGTGATTAAAAAAAATGGATTTAAAGACAAAGTACGGAAATTCGACGAAACAATTGATTTCATAATAAATCTTAAGGATATTAACCTGAACGATCCTAAACAACGAATTGACAAAGAAATATTACTTCCAAATAATATAATAATTGGCGATAAACCTAATGTTTGTGTGATCGCTTCAGACGAAATACTTATGGAAGCTAAAAATCTAGGATTAGAGACAATTGATAGCGATGGATTAGTCAAATTAAATAATGAAGAAAAAAAAGTAAAGAAAAAATTCGTAAAAAAATACGATTTTTTCATAGTTGAAGACAAAATGATGCCAAATGTAGCCCGGTACTTAGCAAGATTTCTTGGACCACTAGGTAAAATGCCGAAACCTTTTCCAAGTGGATATGGTATTATTTCTAATCCAGATGATTTACAAGTAGCGATTGATCGATACTTAAAAATAATCCGAATTCAGTTAAAAAAGCAACTAATAATTCAAGTTAAAATTGGGAAAAAGTCTATGGAAAAAGAACAGGTGTTTGAAAACATGAAGGCTATTGTGGAATATATTGCCGATCAGATGCCTCACAAATATAATAATATTAAATCTATGTTTTTAAAAACGACTATGGGGCATCCTATAAAGATTGATGAACAATATTTAAAGAGTATAGAGGTGTAAAAAAGTGATCGGAAAACACGACATACCCCAATGGAAATTGGATGAAGTTGATCATTTAATTGATTTGTTTAAAACTTACAAAAATATTGCAGTAATAGAAGTCGCAAAATTAAACGATAGACAAATACAAGAGATACGGAAAATTTTAAGAGGAAAAGCAATAATACGGATGTCAAAGAAAAGTCTTCAACAAAGAGCGGTAGAAAAATATAAAGAGGAATCTAAAAAAAGAAATTTAGATGAGTTAGTAGAAGGAATTCCAGGACAAGCTGCGTTATGTTTCACGAATATGGATGTGTTTGAGCTTAAGAAAATTTTTCTCCAAAGTGAATGGATGGTTCCTGCTAAACCAGACGAGGTTACCCCCGTTGATATTTGGGTTCCTGCAGGAGATACTGGCTTACCTACCGGACAAGTTATAAGTGAGTTAAACATGACACTTCGACTTCCAACGAGGATTCAAAACGATACTATTTGGGTTAGAGATGACACGCAAACTCATAAAGCAGGAGATTTTGTTGATGTAAAACAAGCTGCAGTCCTAAAAAAGTTAGGAATAACCCCGATTGAATCGTTGATAAAAATTCAATACGCATGGAGCGATGGTGAAATTATCTCGGAAGATTTACTTTATATGGATATGGATAAGTTCAAACAAGATTTTATTAAAGCATATAGAGAAGGAATTGCAATTCTATTTGAAATGCCATTCTATTCAGAAGATATGACAGAGGATTATATTCGAAAGGCTACATCTGAGGCCACTTTATTAAACGCGATTATTTTGGGGGAAGGAATTCAAGCTATTGCCCCAGTAGAAACTGAAGTTGAAGAAAAAGAGCCCGAAGAAGAGGAAGAAGACGAAGAGGAAGTTGGGATTGGAGGATTATTTGGATAAAAATTTAAGATTTTTTTTAAAAATATCAATAAAAAATACAATTTAATGATAAAAAAACAAAAAAGAGGTTAAAAATTATGGAAAGTATTTACGCTGCCTTATTGTTACATAAAGCTGGAGGAAAAATTAACGAAACGAATGTAGAAAAAGTATTAACTGCTGCTGGTGCAACAGTTGATAAAGATCAAATCGTTAAATTAATTGCTGGATTAAAAGATACAAAAATTGAGGATATTATCAAATCTGCTAGCTCAGCACCTGTTATTGCCGCTCCAGCTGGGGGCGTTGTTGAGAAAAAGGAAAAAAAGAAGAAGAAAGAAGAGGAACCCGAAGAAGAAGAAGAGCCAACAGGCATTGGGAGTCTCTTTTAGTTTCTGAGAATCAATATGAATAATGCAAAATTGAACCAGAGCACATGAAATTTATTTAAAATTTTTTTAATTTATTTTTTCTACTATTTTTATATTCAACGATTTCGATTTCCTAAAAAATCAGAAATCTGCTAACATATACCAAATAAATCAAAAAGTTTTTTTAAAATTCTATTTTTTTATAAGTTAACTTTCTAAATTAAGAACTTTTTATTTTTACAAAAAAAGATAATATTCGTTAAAGCTACTAAACTGAAATACCATGACTGGAAGATTCCTCAAGGCCTTTTCTCCGTTCGTAAGGATAATGCCTGAGATTAAACAACCGCAAAGAGAGGTACAATTCAAAGAGAAACTATTATGGACTATTGTTGTATTAATTATCTATTTGATAATGTCAAATATACCACTTTACGGAGTCACTTCTACTGAAACGACAGATTATTACTACTGGCTAAGAGTTATATTAGCAAGTCAAAAGGGAACACTAACAGAACTTGGAATAGGTCCAATAGTAACTGCAGGATTGATAATGCAATTACTTCTCGGTTCTAAAATTATAAAAGTCGATATGAGCGATCCTTACGATAGATCTATGTTTAGTGGAGCTCAAAAAGTATTCGCAATGTTTTTAACAATCCTTAACATTGTAGCTTATTTGATAGGAGGCGCTTTTGGAGATTTAACTATCTCGAATGCAACCTTTGTGTTTTTACAATTACTCGTCTCGGGAATCATTATTATCTTACTCGACGAAATTTTGCAAAAAGGATGGGGTATTGGAAGCGGGGTATCTCTTTTTATCGCCACTGGTGTAGCAGGACAAGTTTTTTGGAGCATGTTTAGTTTTATTGACGCAGGTCCTGGTCAGGGTGCAAGAGGAATTATAATTGCTTTCTTTCAATCTTTAACGAATCCTAATATTGATACTGCTGCTTTATTTTTTAGAGCTGACAGACTACCTTCCATTTTTGGAGGTCTTACCACTTTGGGAATATTTCTAATTGTGATTTGGTTCGAGTCCACTAGGATCGAGATTCCTCTTGCGTACAAGGGCTATCGAGGTTTTAAGGGGAAATACCCTATGAAGCTATTATACGTTTCGAATATTCCAGTTATTTTAGTAAACGCTTTGTACGCAAATTTCTTATTTTTCGGGCAGATACTAGCCGGCCCTGATTCAGCCCTTAGAAATCCAGACACTAATTGGTTGATCGATCTGATCGGCCATTTCAACCCTGCGGATGCTGGCGGAGCAACAGGTAGTTATTTAGTTCCAGATTATGGTCTACTTTATTACCTTACTCCTCCTCAAGGACTTGATCAATTAATTGCAGATCCAATTAGAGCCGTGATATACTTGATTTTCTTCATATTCCTCTGCGTGATGCTCGGCCGCGTCTGGGTCGATGTCTCAGGGTTAGCCCCTCGAGATATAGCTCAACAGATTATAGATTCAGGAATGCAAATTCCCGGGTTTCGAAGTTCGGACAAAATTATTGAGCGAATCTTAAAGCGCTACATTCCAACGCTCGTTATATTAAACGGTATTATAATTGCAGTAATGAGTTTCTTCGCCGATTCTTTAGGTGCATTGACTTCAGGTACGGGACTTTTAATAGCTATAGGGATCGTCCACCAGTACAGCGAGAGCTTGGCTAAGGAAATGGCTGCGATGCAGTATCCGGGTATGCGGTCTTTCTTGGGTATGGATTAATCTAAAATCATAATCATATTCCATTAGAAAATTTAATCTGAAAAGTTTAATAAATTATCAAGATTATTTCAATATAATTATGCTTTTGTTACTATTACAAGGATCAAATGCTTTTGAAGAATGGCTAAGCTTTCCTCCGGGATCCATGATTTTTATATTATTATTAGCTATTGTAACAGCATTAATAAGTACGGGATTAACCAAATGGTTAGTTGATACGGACGAGATAAATAGAAAACAGGTTATAAAAAAAGCACACGATGAGGAAAAAGAGAAGATTATTGAAATTGCTGAAACTGACCCAGAAAGGTATAGAAAGTTAAGAAAGCGGTGGGAACGGCTTGATACTATGATAAAACAATCGCAACAAAAGTTAGCGTTGAAGCGCATGTTACCTAGTTGCATAACCTTTGTTCCAATGATCATAATTTTTTCTGTAGTAAGAGGATTTTTCGGTACTGCAAATCCAGTTGCGTTATCGCCAATGAATGCTAACGATGTACCATTAATAGGTCCTATGATGGCTGGCTTGACGAATGTAGCCTCAGATTGGATTTATCTTGTATATGGGGATTTTCGGAATATTGGAGTCACGCAAGGTTGGATAAATTTTACAGCCTGGTATTTTCTATGTAGTTTTGGAATAAACACCCTTATACAGAGAATATTGAAATTACAAACGCAAGCACAAGGAGGCATGGAACAAATGATGGGTGGTAGTAAGGCTAAATCTTTAGAATTTCCGGACGTCTAACTTATATAAAAAAATTAAAACGCAGACAGAGGGATTCGAACCCTCGAGTGTTCTCACACACTGGTTATCTGGTTAAAGTTACCGTTCCAGACCAGCGCCGTACCGCTTGGCTATATCTGCAAAAAAAAATGTGCTGACGACGCTTTTTGGCGACGCTTAGCTTTCACTTAATAAAATTTTTCTATATAATTTAATTATTACCTTGTAGGAATGGGAA
>JAHQWP010000054.1 GCA_029856235.1 Promethearchaeia archaeon | reverse complement strand
CAACTTGAACAAAGAAATAAATAGTTTGAGAAGAGATATATTAGACGAAAAAAATCGAATTGAAGATGAGAAAAGAAGATTAAAAGATGAAAAGGAAAAGGTCCGCTATAAGAAAAAAGATTTAACTCTTCAAGCTCGTGATATTGAAAAGAGAAAGGAGAAATTGGGTAAATTTAAAGAGAATGTAGATCAGGATGTTAGAAATTTAGAAAAAAAGAAAAAGGGGCAAGAAACAAGATTAAAAGAATTAGATAGGAAAGTACCTAAAGCGGAAGATAATTTTTATTCATTAGAACATAAAATCCGTGATTCAGAAAATAAACTCAAGAACTTAAAAGATGAAATTAAAAAATTGGAAAGGCAAAAATCAAAAATAGAGGATGACAAATTTTCAATTAGAAAAGAGAGACAAAGATTAGAAAGTGATAAAGAGAGATTTCTTAAAGAAAAGAAAGAATTTGAAAGAGAATTAATGAAAGCAAAAGAAATACCAAAATATAAAATCAAATCAAAAACGCCTTCGAGATAGAAACTAGCAAATTTGGGGGACTTATGAAGATTCCAGAAGGAATTGAAGGGGACTACCTTGAAACAAAAGAGAACAACCTTTTTTTCGATATAAAAGGTTATCACCATCCTCGAGACCGAAAAATCTGTTTTTTAAGATTTTATCCAGATAAAAATGGAGATAGATCAAAGGAAGGCAAAAATTATAAAAAAATCTATTCCTTGAATGATAGATATTTGAAGTTAAGAGAAGGTTATCCTCAATATCTTTTTTATTCAAACCAACTTGATTTAGAGCTACAGGGTGTAAAAAATGAAGATATAAAGAAAGTTTATACTCCTCGAGAATACTACGATGCCTTAAAAATGAGGAAAGATTTGTCAGAAATCGAAAAACATTCTAAAAATATGTGTGAATTATTAATCACATTCGGTTCCATACCAGAAGATGCGATCGGTATTTCTGGTTCCCCCATGATAGGATTGAGTAAAGATAATTCTGACATAGATTTAATAATATATGGAACACGTGCAAGTTTAGAGTTTCAAGATAAATTAAAAGCAATGCTCCTTACTTCAAGCAATTTCAGGACTTATAATTATAATGAATACAAAACTCATTATGATTGGAGGGTAGGAGGTTCTGGTATAAGTTTCGAAAATTTTTTGAAGAGCGAAAAAAGAAAGTTACATCAAGGAAAATTCCATGGAATTGATTTTTTTATAAGATATATCAAAAGCCCTAGTGATTGGAATGGAACTTTCTACGATTATGAATTTAAGAATCTCGGAAGGATTAAAATAAAAGCAAAAATAATTAAATCAACTAATTCAATTTTTACTCCTTGTGCTTATAAGATTGAGTGCTTAAAAGTTCTGGAAACTAAAATCAATGGTAATTGTATTAATTTCAATAACCTAAATGAAATAAATTCTTTTCGGGGAAGGTTTTGTGAACAAGCAACTAAAGGAGAATCTGTATTTGTTGAGGGAAAATTAGAAGAAGTAAAATTTAAAACTAGAACTCATCTTAGAATTTTGTTAACAAGCCAAAAACACGATAAAATGGTAGTAATTGACTCATAATTAATAGTTATTTTTAAAATCCAAAAAAATAATAGTGATAAAACTTTATTTTTCTAAGCAATATCTGGTTTTAAAATGATTGAGAGATATAAGAAGTCAGCAGAATTAGATCCTAATGACGCTGATGCGTGGATCAATTTAGCGGATGCATATTACGACGAAAATGAATATAAGGCTGCAATAGAAGCGTATCAAAGAGCGATAGATATCAATCCTTACTTTCCCGAGGTATGGAATAATCTTGGACTTTCGTATAGCATGTTGCGCCAATTTAAAGAAGCTATAAAGTGTTATCAGAAATCAATCGAAATAGAACCTGACGATGCAATCGCTTACTATAACATGGGATTTGCTTATGAAGACTTAAAAGATTACGATAACGCATTAAAATACTACAAAATTGCGTTAGAATACGAACCTAGCTACACTGATGTCTGGAATAATATAGCGTTAATATATAGAGAAAATGAGCAATATAATGAAGCAATAAAGTGCTACAAAAAAGCGTTAAAAATTAATCCGGATGAACAACTTCTTTACAACAATCTAGCCATAATATATTACGATAACCAGAATTACGACGAAGCAATAAAATACTATAATAAAGCAATAGATCTTGATCCTAATAACGCTGAATTATGGTTTGATCTAGGGGATGTTGCTTATGAGAAAAATGATTACGAACTAGCAATTAAATGCTATAAAAAGGCAACAGTACTAAATCCTACATTTATTGAAGCGTGGAATAACTTAGGACTCTCCTATACTTTTCAAGAAAATTTTGAAGAATCGATAAAATGTTATGAAGAAGCGTTAGATCTTCAAGAAGAAGATGCTGTGTTATACGAAAATTTAGCATTCAGTTACAGTGCGTTAAACGATTACGATAAAGCAATATTGTATTACCAAAACACACTTAGGATCGATCAAGATAATATCAATGCTCATAAGAAATTAGGTATAATTTTTTGTGATGTTAAAAATAATTACGACGAAGCTATAATACATTTTGATAAAATAATCTCTCTTGATCCTTCAGATGTGGATTATTGGGAGTCAGTAGCTCGTTGCCACGAGAAATTGGGAAATTTTGAGAAAGCTAAAGAGTGGATTGAAATTGGTTTACGATTAAAAGCAAATGGTATTTAACAGATTGTAATTTAAGATTAACTAATGGATTTTTTTAATTCTGATTTACACATTCACTCACCTCATTCTATAGCAGTATCTAAAAAGTTAAATTTAGATAGTATGGTTGAGACGAGTAAGAAAAAAGGCCTTCATATCCTTGGAACCGGAGATGTGTTGCAACCTGATTGGTTAAACTATTTAGAAAAGAATTTGAAAAAAGACAATGACGGAGCTTTCTCATATAAAGATATTTACTTTATTTTGCAGACTGAAATTGAAGATCGAGAGAGCGTTCATGAAGTAGTTTTTTTTCCTGATTTTTCTACAGTAAAAGAAGTTCAAAAAAAGATTAGTCCCTATTCAAAAAATATGTTAGGCGAGTGGGGGGGGCGTCCAAGGGTGGATCTATCTCCTGCTGAACTAGTTGATATTATTACTGACTATGGTGCAATTATTGGGCCCGCACATGCATTTACGCCATTTAAGGCAATATTTCGTCAAAAAAAATATGAAACTCTTGAAGAGTGTTATCAAGATGCCGTAAAAAAAGTTAAATTTTTAGAGTTAGGGTTATCTGCTAATACTGATTTAGCTGACAGATTAGATTCACTTAAACAAATTACTTTTCTTAGTAATAGCGATGCACATTCAGAAAACCCCCGATCTTTAGGAAGAGAATTTAATAAACTTAAAATGGATAATCCCTCTTTCGAAGAATTAGTTTTAGCTATTGAGAGAAAAAATCAACGCAAAGTTGAATTAAATGTAGGACTTCATCCAAAGTTAGGTAAATATTTTAATATGTTTTGTCACAAGTGTAGGAGAAGAATATTGTTTAAAAAAACAGAAAAACAAGGGATTTCTCTATTTAATCAGTATTCAATCACAGAAGATTTTATTATAATTCTAACAGACAACCCTAACAAGGTAAAAAAGGAATATATCGATAGTGTTTCTAAAGAAAAAGTTACTTGCCCAGCGTGTAAGGAAAAATTCAATAAAAACATTAAAATAAAATTGGGTGTAAGTGAACGGATTGAAGTAATTTCTACCTCCTCAGAACCGATACACCCTGATCATAGACCGTTATATATTAATGCCGTACCATTAATTGACATAATTCGATCTGTTAAAAATATTAAAAGCACTTCAAGCACAACCGTATTAAACACCTATAATAAGATAATAAACGAATTAGGAACAGAATTTGATATTATAATACAAGTTCCTATTGAAGAAATCAAAAAATTCGACGAAAAAATCGCTAAAGTTATAGAAGCAATTAGAGAGAATAGAATTGAATACACGCCGGGTGGAGGCGGGACTTACGGGCAGATTCAACTTAGTGTTTAAATATTGCAATACTTGAAGTAAAGCTAATACTAATTTTTGTGACAGAAAATAAGTAAAATCTTGATAAATTAGTTATATTTCAAATTCCAAATTGAGATTTAAAAGTTCTCCACATTTAGAGCAAGTCATGAAATCAAATATTTTGAAAGCAACTACCATAAGCTCCAAGTCTTTTCTAGGAAATTCATTTTTAAACTTTTTTTTATAATCTCCAGACGGACAACTGATGATGGCTCTGACTTTAATTACATCCTCCCCTTCTGAATCTATGAATGAAGAATCCGTTGCGTTATTATTCATTTCAGTTTCCATTTAAAATTAACCCCGAGCAAATAAAATATAGTCTTCAGTCTTTTAAATTTATGCTGTCCGATATATATCCTTTTTCTCTCACAAATAAGTAGAAATTTAGAAATAACCTTGATGTTATCGATTTTCAATATTACATGCATATTACTTCCTTATATTATTTGGATATAATACACATATTATTAACTAATTACACCTCATGATGGTAACTTTTTATGGATAATGAAGAATTTGATCTAAGCGAAATCGTGAATTCAAGAGTATCGGTTAGATCCCGGTTTAAAGAAATTGCCCAACACAATATTAATTCTAACAGCTCTTCAAATTTAGATAATGATACGTACCTTGCTGACTTACTTAAAGTTATAAAAATTAAATCGTTAATCATCGGAGTGGGCGGAGCAGGAAATAATACCGTATCACGAATGCAAGATTTTGATTCAGAATTGGTTGAAACTTTGAATATCAATACGGATGCTCACGATTTATATTATTCAAATTCTAACCAAAAAGTATTAATTGGAAAGGAAATTTGCAGCGGTTTAGGGTCAGGAAACGATCCTAGTATTGGTACTGCTGCTGCTGAAGAAGATGTCGATCGTCTTTCTCAAGTTTTAAATGCTGATGTAGTATTTATAACATTTGGTTTAGGAGGAGGTACTGGTACTGGTGCTGCTCCTGTCATTGCAAGAGAAGCAAAAAAAAATAAAGCTACCGTTGTTTCGTTTTGCTCTGTTCCATTTTCATCTGAGGGAACAGAAAGAAGTTTAAGAGCCAGGAAAGGTTTAGAAGAGCTCATGAAGTACTCTGATACTTTAATACCAATTCCAAACAACAATCTTCTGCGTTTTAATCAAAAATTACCTATTTTAGCTGGTTTTAAGATAATGGACGAAGTATTAATTCGATCCATTAAAGAAATAATTAATTTAATAAATAATTGCGGTTTGATTAACATTGATTACGCTGATGTAAGAAAAGTCCTTGAGAAAAAAGGTGCATATCCTTCTGGATTAATAGGGATCACAGAATCTTTAGGAGAAGAAGCTGATCTAATAAAAAAGGCAAAACTAGCATTACATAATCCTCTCTTAGAGCCAGACACTAAAAAGGTTGATAAGTGCATTGTTTCGGTTTCAGGAGATCATCAATTATCGCTTAGTAAAATCGATAGGATTATCTCAACAATTTCCGGTGAAATCCCAGAGGATGCTTCCCTTAAATTTGGAACTTCGTTAAATCCAACTTTAGGATCGAAAATCAGGATTATGGCGTTAGGTCGAGGCCCAATCTCGCCATATGTACAAGCAGCAATACATGGGACTGAATTTCCACACTCTAATATAGGTAGTCTGTAAAGAACATCTATATAGGGCGAATGAATTATAATCCAACTTTACTATTCAATAAGCTTTTTTTAAAAAAATCCTTATTACTAATAACAATAGTACTAAGGTGAATTTATCATAGAAAATAAAATGCCAAAAGAAGATTTAAAAAAAGCAATTCAAGATTTTTTAGATAAAAGAAAGATACTCGTACTTTGTACATGTTCGGATAATATACCTAGAGCTACACCTATGGATTTTTATATAGATAAGAAATCTAATAATTTTAATATCTATGTAGGACCTGCCCCTGGGAGAAAAGTAAAGAATATCGAAGAAAATCCAAACATCAGTATTGGAATATATACGCCAATGGATACGGGTAAAATACAGGGTATGCAAATTACAGCATCCGGGAAAAATAAGCTGATCTTTTTAAGGGATGGGGACGAAGAGTTTGATAAGGTTCAAAAAATTGTCCGTGGAAAAAGAAAACTCCTCTTAAAAATAATTCCAGAAAAAATCGAACTCCTTGATTACGATTTCGCAAAAGACGGATATTCTCGACTTCAAACATTAGACCTTTAGATTGAAACTATAATAAAAAAAAGAATTAAATTATTTTAAAAGATCTATTTCTTTAAAAATTCTTTAATAGCCTCATCTGCTTCCGCAAGTAACTCCATTTTAAAAGTATATCCCTCTACAGAAGCATAAAAGATATGTCTTTTTGCTAAAGCAGCCATACTTTCAATAACTTTATCATCTGGACATTCATATACTGCGTATATTTTTTGTTTTCCACGAGTTATTTGTGCGGCCCAATTTTCTACTTTTTTCAAGAAATCAGGGTAAGCAGGCTTGTCAGTTCTCATATAGGCTTTGATATTTTCGTTTAACTTATTGTGAGGGTATTTTCCAATCACCATAATTTTAACCATATTGTTTTCACCCTTCTAAATCTGTTATAACTTTTGTTAAGAAATAATATGATAATCTTATATAAAAATTTTAACAATTCCGTCAAAAGATAATCTCTCTACTTCCAAATTTGAAGTCCTTAAATTTAAGAAAAAGATTTTAGGAAGTCATTAATTGTATTAATTAATAATATCAGATGATAATCAACACTTAGCTTTTGATCCACATGTTATCCAATGAAGAAAGAACACAATTAAAAGGCGCTACTAACGATAAGGAGCTTAAAAAAATATTTAAAACGATAGCTTCAAAGAATCCGGATGAATTTTTTCCAACTAAAGAATTAAGGCAATTAGGGTACATGAGAAAGCAATGTGAATGCTGCGGAGCGAATTTCTGGACTACCGTCAAGGAAAGACAAGTTTGTGGAGACCCTGTCTGTTCTGGCGGATTTCAAATTACATTTAATAATCCCGCTAAAGTAAAACTCTCCTATATCGGTGTATGGAAAAAGATTGTCGAGATACTTGAGCCTCGAGGATATGTCCCTATTAAAAGATATCCCTGTGTAGCAAGATGGAATCCTACTTCAGAATTCACTATTGCATCAATATCTGCTTTTCAGCCTTATGTTATTACCGGTGAGGTTGAGCCACCTGCAAAAAAATTAATTATTCCTCAATTTTGTTTGAGATTTAACGATATTGAGAATGTAGGATTGACGGGTTCACACAATACAGGTTTCATCATGGTAGGACAACATGTTTTCGTGCCACCTGAAGAGTGGAATCAGGGAGAACTCTTCTTAGATATTCATGCTTTTATTCATGAAGGTGTAGGTTTAGCGAAGGAAGAAATCACGATTCACGAAGATAGTTGGGCAGGAGGTGGATCCTTTGGTTGCAGTCTTGAATTTTTTAGTAGAGGAGTAGAATTATTTAATCAAGTGTATACAATGTTCGAGCAAACTACAACTGGCCCTCAAGAATTGAGTTTAAAAGTTTTAGATATGGGTTTAGGTCAAGAACGAGTGGCATGGTTCTCGCAAGGGACTCCAAACATATATGAGGCAACATTTCCAGAAGTAATTTCTCGATTGAGAACCATAACTAAAATAGATACTGATTTTGAGTTATACAATAAATTTTCGAGATATTCTGCGTATTTGAACATAGATGAAGTAGATGACTTGGAAGCTGCTTGGGAGAAAGTATCAGCAGAACTTGACATAGATCTAGACGAGTTGCAAGAAAAAATATTACCAATGACTGCCATCTATTCCATTGCTGACCATTCGAGGACTCTATTGTTTGCGATCAACGATGGAAAGCTCCCCTCTAATGTTGGTGGTGGATATAATCTTAGAGTTATTTTAAGACGCGCCTTAAGCTTTATCGATAAATTTAAGTGGAATATCGATGTTTCTGATGTTTGTAGATGGCATGCAGCAGAACTGAAAGAATTATTTCCTGAAGTTTCTGAACGGTTAGACGATCTAGAGAAGATTTTAAAAGTTGAAAAAGAAAAGTATTATGTTACAAAAAGAAAAGCGAATAAGATATTAGAAAAGTTACTTGTTAAGGGAGAAATTTCAACCGAAACATTGATTGAAATTTATGACTCCAGAGGAATAAATCCAGAGATGGTTAAGGAAACCGCGAAAAAATTTGGAAGAACGATAAAAATACCCGATAATTTCTACAGTCTAGTAGTAGAAAGGCACGAAAAAGGAGAACAAGTTAACGCTTTTCAGAAAGAAATTAAGATAGAATTTGACGACACATTGGAAACCAAATCTCTCTATTATTACGATTATACCGAAACCGCTAACACCGCTAAAGTTCTTAAAATAGTTGGTAACAATGTGATTCTTGATCAATCTGTTGCTTATCCTACTTCAGGAGGACAACTACATGATATTGGAACTATTAACGGCCAAAAATTCGATAATGTGGTTAAACAAGGTAATTATATTATCCACATTTTATCTGAAAAACCAAAATTTAAAGAGGGGGAAAGTGTTAAAGTTGAAGTTGATAAAGAATGGCGTACACAGCTCTCTCAACATCATACAGCGACTCACATTGTAAATGCTGCTGCTCGTTTTGTATTGGGAGAACATATTAATCAAGCTGGAGCTAAGAAGTCTATGAAACATTCCAATTTAGATCTTACTCACTACGAGCAAATATCGAGAGAAAATTTACTAAAAATAGAAAATAAAGCGAACGAGATAGTTAAAAAGGCAATTGATTTGAATCTTTCTTTTATTCCAAGATCTGAAGCAGAAAAGAAATACGGGATGAGAATATATCAAGGAGGAGCTGTGCCTGGAAAAAATATTAGAATTGTTGAGATTCCCAATATAGATGTAGAAGCTTGTGGTGGTACGCACTTGAATAATACTTCTGAAGCAGGAAGAATTAAAATAATCAAATCACAAAAAATTCAGGATGGAATAGTGAGATTAACTTTTACAGCAGGTTCTGCCACACAAGAGCTTGAAGTAGAAGATTCTCTCATTTTAAACCAATTAGAGAAGTTATTACAAATTTCGCAGAACAAAATCGTAGGTAGAGTTGAAGAATTATTAAATAAGTGGAAGAACTTAAATAAGGCAATACAAACGGGAAAATTTAATGAAAATGACATGGTTCTGAATTCAGATAATACTTTTGAATTGGAAATCTTAACAGAATTAGCTCGAATTCTAAATACTAAGAAAGAAGATGTTCCCCTGAAGATAAAAAAATTATATAATGAATGGAACGATGCTAAAGCAAAATTAAAGGATGTAGAAAACTTGTTTGACGAAAATTTCATGAAAAATCTTATCAAATCCGCGTTTTTATTCAAAGATTCTAAAATGATTTTAAATTCCTTTGAAAATCTTACTCAAAACGATCTTAAGAATCTAAGCGTGAAAATCCTAAAGAAGTCTGAAGATCTTAACACAATTTTTATCAATGAAGATGAAAAAGGTATTACTATTATTGGGATGGTAGGGAAAGATCTTATGAAGAGATCAGATTTTAATATGGGGGATTTTGTTAAAAAAATTGCTTCTAAATACGGTGGTAAAGGTGGTGGTAAGAAAGATTATGGTCAAGTGTTTATTGGGGATAAAGAAGTAATTATTGACGATCTGGTTAATTTTATAAAAGAGAAATTAATAGAAAATTGAATTTTTCATGGTCTTTATTAGGTTTTTCCATTAATTTTATATATATATTCTCTGATTAAACGGTAAAGTCGGTTTATTCTAACTTCTACTTATATTATTTAACTATATAGATTCTATATACTATGACGAAATCGCTTAAAACAACTAAAAAACTTACAATATTAAAGAGAAAGGAGAAGATTTTAGATTAATTATGTTTGAAGAAATATTGGTAGATTTAACGGAAAAAAAGGAAGATTACTTAAAACTCAAAAGGAATTTTACTGATACTCCACTTGAGAAATCACTTGATATTATTATAGATCAGATTAATCTAGATTTAATTAAAATCTTAAAATACAATAGAATTTAGTGGTGAAATTTAATATGAAAATAGTATATCAAGAGTTTTTTTGTCCTGAATGTGGACAAATTAGATGGTTAAAAGTTAAAAATATGTGCGTAGATTGTAAAGATAGAATTTTATTAGACGAAATATCTCAATCTAGGAAAATGCAGAATGTTTTTAACGAGCAAATATGTGTTTAAGAAATGGGAAGAATTTAACAGTTTAAGCTCATTTTGAAAGCAGTTTTTTTTTTTGTAAAAGGGTAATGAGTAAAATTTTTCTAAATGTGAATTAACATTCTTTAATATAGTTTAAAATTTAATGTACATTAAAACTGTTTATAGAAAAAAGGATTTATTAAGAGATGGAGATGAGAAACTTTGGTTGAAATTGTCCATGTCTCTGACTTCCATTACGGTAATGAGTTTGTACCTGAGTATATGGAAAATGTTATAAGTTATATTGAGGACAAAAAACCAGATGTAGTAATTTGTACTGGAGATTTGGTTCATAAAGGAAGAGTTACGCAATTTCACGCGGTTCTTCCTTATATTCAGAGAATTAGAAATATTACCAAAATGCTAATTGTGCCTGGGAACCACGACGCAAAAAATTCAGGTCTAATCTACTTCGAGAAAATAATTGGACCTCGTCGCTCCAGATTAATATTAGATGAGTTGGATACTCTGATTGTAGGAGTCTGCTCTGCAAGGGACGACATGAGCGAAGGAATGATTGGGGACGAACAATTAGATTTTTGTGGCAGGTGCTTTGATAAAAATCTGGAAAATAGAGTACTGGCGCTTCACCATCACTTAATACCAGTACCTCTTTCAGGTCAGAAATTTACTACTGTGAGGGATGCTGGTGAAATTCTCGAATTTACTCAATTATTTGAACTTGATTTGGTATTAATGGGACACAGACATGTACCCCACGCATATGTTATTGGACCGACGACATTTCTCTACTGTGGGACCTCTACGTCTAAAAAAGTTAGAGCAGATGATAGTCCTAGCTTTAACCACATTTTTTTAGACAAGGGTGATATAGAAGTATTTATGGTAAATTCTACAAACCTCGAACGGAATCTCCTTTTAGAACGAAAACTAAGTCGAACTAAGTTTGTTAGACCGCGTCGAACGCGCATAGAGCACTTATTGAGCTCAGATGTATGGGATGATTAATATTGCCAAAACATATAACTCCAATGGTAGCTGTTGATGCGGTTATAAAATACCCGGAAAATCATATAGTTTTAATTCGTAGGAAAAATCCACCATTTAAGGGGGAATTAGCTCTACCCGGTGGTTTTGTTAATGTAGGAGAAAATGTAGAAGAGGCGTGTATCAGAGAAGCTTACGAAGAAAGGAATATCAACGTGAAAATTGTAAATCTTATTAATGTTTTTTCAGATCCAAAACGCGATCCCAGAGGACACAATATCTCTATAGCTTATTTGTGTGAAGCATTAACAAAAACTGAAAATCCAATTGCGAAGGATGATGCTCAATCTCTAGAAATTGTGCAAGTTTCAAAAATTAGGATGTTAAAACTAGCTTTTGACCACAAAGACATAATTATTGCCTCTGGAATTTTATAAAATTAGTCAAATAACTCTTTATAACATTCACAACAAGGAATTCCAATAGAAATTTGATTAGAGTATTCCAAATTAATCATCTCTATGTTATCAACTAATCTAATCAAGTTTTCCCTTAAACCCAAAGTATTAGGATTGGTCTTATTAAAAAAAAGGACTTTCAGATTTGCGCTGTGATAATTCACTTTTCTGCATATTGGGCATCGATCAAAGAACTTTTCTAGAAGCTTAAATTCTTCATCGTCTTCCTTTTTGGAAACATGAAAATAATCTATGCAAGTATCTGGATTTAATGATTGAACTACCATTTTAAAAACTTCTTCTAGCTTATTATCTAATTCCAATAAGGATGATTCCCCAGCATATTCAATTCCGTTAGTAACAGCGAACCTGTTAATCATTTCATCTGTTACTTCTCGTATTGCTAAATCGGATTTGGTTCCAATTAGAATTATTGGAATTTTTCCTGCACTTGCCCTAAAAAGATTTATCCACCTTGTTAGGTCTAAGAAAGATTCAATATTGGATAAATCAAAACATAATAATCCCGCACTAGCACCTCGACAAAAATAAGGAAAAAGAAATCTAAATCTTTGACTATCTTTTAGATCCCATACAATAAATTTAAAATGATCCCCCTCATTAACGAAACATTCGACAGATTCAAATGAAACACCAATAGAACTGTTTTGTTTTCTATCACTCTTAATGAAAGTAGTTTTACCCGAATCTTGTAATCCTCCTAAGACTAATTTTAGCTTGTATGATCCCGGCATTAATGACGGTCACATTCATTATTTTGAGGCATTATAAAACGCCCCATGTTTTAATAAAAATCTACTCTAAAAAATGTTATTGTTATTTAATCTCATATATATTACCGAATTTGTCTTTCAAAAATAAGTAAAAGCCTTCACTGTTCTTTCTAGGGACTTTGATTACTTCGAAAAGTAATTGTTTTGCTTTTTCTACTAGTTTTTCGCGATCCTCAATTATTAGGCATGTATGGGTAAATTTGTCCATAGCCGAACTATCATCTTCCGTAATAAAAGCTTCAACACTCACCTTATCATTGCTATATCTAACTATTTTTTGCTCTTTTTTGACACCAAAAAATTGGTCCATAAGGTCATCAGATACAACGAAGACTCTTTCTTTTTTCATATCAAGTAATTCGATAAAAAATCTATCACTATCTTCTTCGGAATTCGAACTAACAGCAAAATGCTCGATTTTCAAGTTGAACACCTCTATAATTAATTAAATTTTCTCAATTCTACTATCATATTACTTATTTTAAATAAAACTTTAATACTTTTTAGTGTTTAATAATAATTAATTCTAAAAAATAGAAGCAAGAAAGTTAAGGGATTCGTAGATGACTGATGTAACTGGAGAGCAATTCTTAAATAAATTATACACTGTTTTGGATAAGCTCTATTCTATCGCTAGCACTCAATCTTCTCGTTTTAAAAAAGAATGGGACGAAAATTTTGCTTCTTTAAATGTAGAACCTCACTTAATTCGCTCCATTAAAGTTGATAAAGATAAATTTCTGACAGATAAAGATTATAGAATTAAAGCACTCAATATAGTCAAGCTCTCTTTTGAAGATGGGTTTCATTCAATAAAATCACTCTTAACAGCTCTTTATAACTCTTATTTTAAAGATTCTGAAATTTTTCTAAGCAATTTTGACGAAGCAGACCAGGTTATCCTTAAATATTTTGTCGCTAAGAAAATTTTAGGTGACTTAATTCAATATAATCAATTAGACCACAAAACAGTGCCATTAAAATACAATATTTTTGCGAGAAATTACTTGTTAATTAAATTTAAAGACCAGAAGACTACAGAAATTCTTGATAATCTTAAAAAAATTAACATACATCTAAAATCTAATCAACTTAAAACCTACATGCATGAAATAGCCTCAGATGGATTTATTACTAAAATAAAAAAAGGGAAATCTCTTTCCTATCGCATAAAAAATGAATTAGAATTATCTGAAGAAGGTAAAAAAACCTACAATCAAACGATTAGTAGATTAGTAGAATGGCCAACTCTATTTTATCGCAGTTATTACAACGTAAGAGAATTAAATGTTACTATAAATGACGATTCTCTGCATTCAGAGTTCATCAATAAAGTTTTACAGAAAGCAGCTACTCAGGGTTATATAGCTTGTCATTATGTTTTTAGTAATTTAGTAGAATACTACGAGAAACTAAAATAAGTATAATATTTATACCCCAAAAGACCTACTCATTTTTAATGTGTTGTAAAGCTTCTTGTTTTTCTAACTGGAATGTTGAATTTTTCAAGTAAGGGAATCAAGTGTTTTTTGTCTTCAGAATTAGTTCCCTTCCAATCTATTATGAAGTAATCAATTTCTTCCATTGTATTATTGATCATCATTTTGATGAAGTTCTCGTTTAATTCTTGGATGTAATATTTTGGGCAGATAAATGAAAGTGCGATGTTTGTATTAGTGATTAACCTAAAAAAATTAGGGGCATAGTGAGTACCACCGAATCCTAAACCAACTTGTTGAGTTTTTTCTTCTTTAAAACCCAGATAATTGAAAACTGTGTTAACAATTGCATTTGCAACAAGTTCACCTGCCTCCTTAATTACCCATTCCTGTTTACTACTCCCTAATTCCATAAATATTAAAGGGATATCTAAATTGGTTGGTCCATGATGAGTTACCTCCATATCTAAAGAAAAATCAGGAATATTGAATCTTTCGATTTGTTCTCTTAATGATTTAATACCTGCCTTAGATAGTAGCGCACTTGTTTTGGATAAATGATATGGCTTCCCACCATAATCCGTATTGTTGCTCCAATTTCCAGTTGAATGAACTAAAAATGCAGGGCGAGCAGTAATAGATGTATGCCTACTGGCGAAAATTATTAACTCGGGTGCAAGATTAGTTCCACCTACCTTTAGATTTTCGAGGAAAATTAGGGGTTTGTTTGTCAAACCTAAAAAAATTTGATTTTCGTTAAGTAAATTATCGTATTTTCCTTTAAAGGATGATTTCTCTAAACTAAATATAGGATTTTCTTGCCATACAGCGTCAGTCTTTAGAAAAGAAAAAGATTTAGAATTTAAAAAAACATCTCGCATATTCATTGAGGCTTTATCTTCTTTCGAAGTGATAATGAAGAATTGTATTAAGAATCGCCTCTGTAAGAAATCGTAGAAATAATTAATTTTGTCATTATAAAATTCAAGGAAAAATACCTTAAATATTTATGATTTTCGTTCTTTGGTTCGTGAAGTGCGTATTATTAACTCCAATATAATATTAAAAACCTTTTAAATTAAAATCGCATTCAAATATTTAATGTCAATTAGTTTTACAATTATAGCTGTCATTTCATTAATATTTAGTGTACTTTTTTTCATAGTCGATTTTTATCAAAGAACACATCCTAAACTCAATGTTTCTCTAATAGCGGGAATATCTATCTCTTATTTTTTCTTAGTTCTTCTCCCAGAAATTGCCGACAATATTCCCGTGCTCCCATTTGAACTTACATTTTTTGAGTACTTATTTGTGTTAATTGGTTTTGTATTTGTCCACCTTTCTGAAAAATTAATTTTACAAAAGGTAGAATCTAAATCGCAAAAGCGAATGCGTAAATTAATCAAAAAAGAACAAACTCTGCAGAGAGTTGAAGAAAATATCGAGAATATATTAACAAAAGAATTAGAAAAAGAAGATTTAGACGACATGGCTCTGAAAGATATAACTCTAACAATAACAGATTTACACAAACAAGGTGGAGAGTTCAAAGAGGAAATAAATCGTTATAAGTTTAAGATTCAAACACACATCAACGAAGATTTAAGCAATCTGCGCTTTTTTACTAATTTCTCATATCATCTTCTCGTAGGGATTATTGTAGTGGGTTTGTTAGCTTTTGATATAATTGCAGGGATATTATTTTTTCTGTTTGCTTGGTTCAGAGCAATTATAACAAACAGATCTGAAAGTCATATCATATTTACTGATCTAGAAATCTATGACACATACGATATTACTGAGAATAAGACTCGTAAATATATTCTAGCTCTTTCAAATTTCTTAGGAGTATTAATTGGATTATTTTTAGATTTAATGTATTTTGAATATACGGAGTTGTTCTATATATTTTTTTCTTTTGTTTCGGGAGTAATTCTCTACACAATTGTGAGAGAAGTAATTCCTGAAAAAGAAAAAGGTCAACCTATTTATTTTCTAGTTGGATTCATTGGTTTTACTGTGATCATTTTTACAATAAGTATCATTACATCTTTAATGTAAGTAAATATTTCAAATGTTTTTTCTAAATTAAAATAGAAGTAAAAATAGCAAAATAATTTATAAAATAAAATGACTTGATTATAACTATTCATAATTTTTAAGTTAAAATTTTAAAAATTTTTATTTTATTAAAATCAAATTAATTAATTAATAGCTTCTCTAGGTAGAAGAGGAAAAAGACTATGATAAAAAAAACTTTTAAGGAAATATTGGGTATTGACGAGGATGATTACAAGATAATTGAGATGCTCGAGAAAGACGCAGATGTGACTCATTCCAAAATTGCGCGAGAGATTGAGAAGTCTCAGCCCGCTGTAGGGGCTCGGATTATTAAATTAGAGCGAAAAAATTTACTCACCAAGCAGGTAGGGTTTAATATTAAGAAAGTTGACATTAAGGTGGCCATAGTTTTCGTCTCTACCAAGGATGTGGAAATTGTAATCAATAAAATAAAACAGTGCCCTTTTGTCAATCACGCGTTTAAGATCTCTGGTGAATTTAATTTATTATGCTTTATTGCAGCTTCCGATCTTCAAACCATCGAAAAATTAGTCGATTTATGCTTTAGGAAAGATCCAAATGTTATTAATGTAAAAACTAATATCCTAATTGATTCAGTTCATGATTTTGTAGTTCCAATTGATTTTCAAATAGAGAAGTTTGACTTGCATTCGGAAAATTGCGGACCTGATTGTAATTTGAATGTTAATCTTCCAAAATACAAATTTGATTCTGCTGAAGAGGAAGACTAAAAATAGAAGGTTTATTCTATATTTTTTACTAATCCTTTTAATTGTGCCATTTTAAATTTACATTTCTCACCGCATCCTGCTTCTATCGTTGGATTATGTTCTTCACTATCGAAATCGACAGGCATTATGAAATCCTTAGCAATCTCTGTTACCATGTTCATGGAGACATATTGAACGTCAGGGTCGCTCCTAAAGTGGTAATTTACAATATTATCTAGCTTATCTAGTTTAGAACTTACCAGCAGTATCATAATATTGTGGGCGCCGCTTAATCGGAATGCGTTCAACATGAAAGGACAAAACTTTGCCATTTCGAGAACTTCGTTTGGTCGTTTAGTATTCAATTCCACAGTGGCTAGATATAATTCTACCTTCCGAAAATTAATCCCCGGTTGGAATTGAAGGATTCCTTCTTTTTCAAGCTTTTTTATTCTCATCCCAACAGTCGGTTGAGATCTATTAATTTTTAATGCAATTTCAGTGTGAGTCAAGTTTGGATCGTCTTGTACTAATGTAATTATTCTGCGATCAATATCATCAAGCTTTAATTTGTCTGAAATCATATCTATTTACCCTTAAAAATTTTAATTCTATATTTAGATAATAGTTTTACAAATTAAAAGTATACTTATATTTTATAAATTATGAAAAAAACTACATCAACTAATTCAAAATTCCAATTTAAAAGGAATTCGCTTAACTTATGAAATTTAAATTCTCGTTTTAAACTCAATCAATAGTTATAGCTCTTAATTTGCATGCAGTTGTACACATATGACATTTAACACAATGATCTTCTCGTTCTTCTACAACAACGCACATAGGTTCAGTATCTTTATTTAAAACTTCGTAAATTCCTCGAAAGCAAGCATCTTCACACGAAAAAGCTTCGCATCTTTTACATTTATTATGATCCACATGGTGGAACTTCCAACTCACAATTTTGCTCTTATCGGGTGCATCACTCATTATATTAGTTTAAAATGAAACTCCATTTATCTCTATAGTTTATATTATATAATGATATTTATTTAAACCAAATTAAAATAACAATAATTGAATACATCCTCTTTTGAGTTGTTTTAAAATGCATAACAATAAGGTACCTCTATTTGAAATCCCTAACCTAAAAAAAGGAGTTTTTTTAACTCGCCCTAATCGATTTGTAAGTGAGATCAAGTATAAGCAAGAAGTAAAATCTGCTCATATTCACGATCCAGGTAGGTTAACGGAGTTATTAATAAAGGGAAGTGAAGTTTTATTCACTGATTCTCGTGGAAAACTTGATTATTATGTTAAAGCCGTTAAAAAAGGAGAAGAATGGATTCTTATTGATACAGCAATTCATTCTAAAATTGCTTTTATGGTTTTTCCTTACCTCCCCGCAACTGCGAAGGCAAAAGAAATAAGAAAAGAAGTGAAGATTGGTAAAAGTCGCATAGATTTCGTATTAGATGGCGTACCATTAGAAGTAAAGGGAGTAACCCTTGTAAATGGGGATATAGCGTTATTTCCTGATGCACCTACTGAGCGTGGAACCCGACATGTACAAGAAATTATTGATAACAATGGAATGCTTTTATTTTTGGTATTTCGTAAAGCTTCTAAATTTAAACCTAACTTCGAAACTGATCCTAAATTTTCAATGAAATTATCTGAAGCAAGAAAGGAAAAAATAAAAATAAATGTAGTACAACTCAGTTTTGATGGTAAAACGATTTATTACAATGGTACACTACCATTAGCAGAGTTTTAAGGAAGGATGATTTTTAATGGATTAAGAAGTTCAATTTCTCTTTTTCTTTTTCTTTTTTCGCTTCTTACCAAGGTCCTCAGGTTCTGGAGTAATATCCACATCAACTTCTGCGATAATAAAAGCTAGCAAAATAGGACCTGCCATGGAATATCTAGGATCGGAAAAGGTACTAAATTTTATATCTTTTACCTTACAATTCTTGTCACTTTGTCGCAAAATCATTAGATTTTTGTTAACTTTACGGGTAAATTCTGAAGGATCCTCGTAAGTTCCTCCGACTGCAAAGACTTGATCCATTCTTACTATTTGAGGAATTGGTTTTTCTTCTTCCATAATATTTTCCCAATTATTTGCTTTTTTTAATAAAAATTAAATTTCTTTGTTTTAAAAATTTAGTAGAATCTGAATGATCTAATATTCAATATTCATCTTTTTAACATAATCGAAGGCGGAATAAGCTGCAATTACCCCTTCTGCTACCCCAGTTATAGCCTGTTTAAATGGTGCGTCCGCAACGTCGCCTGCCGCGAATACTCCAGGTACGTTTGTTTCTGACTTTCTATTAGTAATAATTTCATCTTTATCATTTGTTTTTATACCTATGTGTTTTGCTAGATCTGAGTTAGGATTAGACCCTACTTCAATAAAAACACCATCTATTTCAAATTCTGTGCCATTATCGAAAATAACTGCCCTAACAGTATTATCCCCTTTAATCTCTACGATATTGGTTCTATAAATGATCTCAATTTTTTGATTTGCCTTTACTCTTTTTTTATTTATAGGTTCGGCACGTATTTCTTCTCCTCGATATATGATATACACTTTTTTTACATTTTGAGATAAAAATAACGCTTCCTTTGCAGCAGAATCACTTCCACCAATCACACATACGGTTTTATCTTTGTAAAATGGGCCGTCACATGTAGCACAATAAGAAACGCCTTTTCCAGCAAATTCCTCTTCACCGGTGACACCTAACTTCTTCCTCTCCGATCCTGTGGCTATAACTACACTATTTGCTTTAAACTTTTGAAAAAACGAGTGAAGAATGAAGTAATCACTAGTTTTCTCTATACTTCGAATTTCGTCCGTTATGTAAGGAATGTGCAAGGAATTCATGTGATCCTTAAACATTTCCATCAAACCTTGACCACTTGTAGAGGTAATTCCTGGATAATTTTCTACAAGATGAGTTGTTGCGATTAAACCTCCAAAAATTTTACCTATGACTAATACATCTAATGCAAATCGAGCAGCATAGATTGCACAAGCTATCGCAGTTGGACCACCGCCCAAAACAATAAGATCGTAGGTCTTTTCTGGATCAATATCTTCCATTTCTATATTGTACATCCGTATATCCTCAATTCATGCTTTATTTAATAATTTAATTTTTCTATTCATATAGTCTTATTGATGAGTTCATATAAAAGCTCTTCAGCAGTTATATCGCCTATCAGCTTCTTATCTTCATTAATTATTAATGTTGGAACAGTCGTAACATTATATAGTTCACTAATATCAGGATGAGCCATAATGTCAATTACATCTGTTTGCAATTTTCCTTCTGATGCTAACGCGAACTGACTGCAAATTGATATCATCGTAGAGCAATAAGCACAATAATCAGTAATTAATACTTTTATAACTGTAGGTTTAATTTTATTCAAATTCTCCTTTATAACATTCTTGTAATAATTAGGAGTTCCAGTAAGTACCATTAGTGCTTGTACAAATGGTTGAATTTTTGCAGCCGTAGGAACAGCTAAATAACGAATTACCACTTGATCTAAATCGTTTGTCATTAAAATTACAGGTACATGTTGAATTTCATATTTTTTAACAAGATTTGGATTTGTTTCAAGCCTTTTTTCTTCTATTTTTAGCAACCCGTTGGAAGCTTTCTGATAGATATCCAAAACATCCAACATTTTTACTGATTCTTGGAGATTTTTCGATGATGTAAAGACCTTTAAAGTTATTGGCTTATTTAATTTTGCAATCTCCTCTTGAATCATTTTCTTATAAACATATGATATCGGCAATCTTTTCACCTCTTCAATAGACTATCTAAATGCTTAATAATTTCTTACTCAGTATAAAAGTAAAATAAATAAAAATTCTTCCTAACAGTTTTTGTAACTAGTTATTTGGAGATGATTTTCAAAACATATTTTAAATTAGTACTGAACTCTAATGTTCCCCCCAATAAGCGTTCTTAGTATTTCGTTTGCCCCAACCATACCAACTAAAGTCTTCTTATCGTTTATAATTGTATAAGGCACTCCTGAAGCATCATAATATTGTCCAATATCTGGATTCGCCATGATATCAATGATTACGGTTCTAATCTTCCCTTCAGATGCTAACGCAAATTGAGAGACCGTTGATACGACGCTAGGACAGTATGGACACGTTTCTGTTATCATTACTTTGATAGTTGATGGTTCAATACGATCAAGGTTTTGCTTTATTGTGGCTTCGTAATAATTCGGCGCTCCCGCAAATGTAAATAGTGCTTGTACAAAGGGTTGGATTTCCCCACCCCGTGGAGCTGCTAAATAACGAATTAATTCTCTACCTTCGTCACTAACAAATAGGATTGTTGGTACCCTCTGAATATCGTAGCGTTTAGCGAATTCAGGATTATTGTCTATAGATAGTTCTTCTATCGTCAACATTCCGTTTGAATTTTCTTCATAAATTCTTAGCAGTGACATAAATTGCCCACAATCCATACAAGCTCTAATTTTACTCCCATCTGCTTCCGTTCTTTGGGATGTAAAAACCTTTAATCTCACGGGTTTAGTGAGTTTTGCCATCTCTTTTTTAATTATTTCCTTATATTTATTATCTTGAGATATTATTCAAACACCTCGTAAAATGCAGATTATGCGTACATTCCTCCAAAATCTCTTTGACCCTTTGTTAACTTATCTAACAAATCCTGTGGAGTAAACATACCAACAATTCTTTCAGTCTCGTTTACAACAGTCAGTGGAACTCCTTGAACGTTGTACTTTCTTGCAATTTCAGGATTTAAGCTAACATCAATAACTTCTGCTGTTATTTTACCTTTAGATACTATTGCGAACAAAGTTAAAACTGGAACGGTCGCTGGACAATACGGACAAGTTGGAGTTATGAAAATCTTCATCTCTGATTTATCGATCTTCTTTAGATGAGTTAATATTTGATCAAAATAACTTGGTCGAACACCAGAGAAATATTGGATACTGTTTAGAAAAGGTTCGAATTCAGAGCCTGTGGGGTGTGCTGAATATCGGATAATTTCCTTCCCTTTCTCATTTACGAATAAAATAGCAGGAATTCTCGTGACATTGTATTTTATCGCTTTTTCAGGGTTTTCTTCAATGGATATTTCTTCGGTGCTAAACTTACCATTTGATAATTCTTCAAGGGTATTTAATAAATTATAAGCACCCTCACACGACATGCATGTTCTTTTTTTCGAACCGTCTTCCATGGTTTTAAAATCAGTAAACAATTTCAGCACTACACTACCTTTTAATTTAGACATTTGATCTTCGATATACTTCTTATTTTGGGGGGTTGCCACGTACTCACCATTTAAATTTCTTTCTATTGTGATTATTTGAATTTACTCTTAAAATTTTTATTCGTTTAAATTATAAAAAACTTCATAGATAATCGATTTTAGGATAAATTATTTTAGATATTAGATTTAGAAAAATAAATTACCTTATTCGCTTAGTAATTCACACATACCGACAAGTTTGTGTTTAGATTTTTGCTTTTTTCCAAAGAAATTTAATATCCAATAAGCATCAGGGCAATATGTGGTAATATAACTTGTGTTACTCGCATTTTTTGATTTATTATCTTCGGTTTCTTTAAATTCTTTCATTCTGTTAGTCGAAATCAATTCAGAAATATCAACTCGTAGCTGATGACCAACACCTCCTCCACAGCAATTATGAAGGATAGGCAAAACATTGTATCCACTATCTTCATATATTTGTTTTAACTCTCCTTCGATACCCGGAAATTCTATATATTTTAAAGGGCAAGCGTGTTGAATGATTAGATCACCTTTATTTTGACTTATTCGTGGTTTTAGGTATTCAGTAAAATACTCTATCTTAATACCTAACTCTTGATAATGCTTTTTAAATACCATATAGCAACTAGGGCAAACTGTAATGATTTTTTCAAATCCCATTTCAATAAAAAGCTTTTTATTTCTGTCAATTAGAAGATCATAGGTACTAACTTCTCCAGTACATAAGATTGGGTAACCACAACATATTTCTTTTTCCAAAACATTAAAATCTACATTTTTACTGAGTAAATACTTTGCGATGTCTTCGCCATATTTTGGTGTCTTAACAGTAGTAAAACAACCAAAATATAACAGTGTCTTACTTTTTACATTTATACCATCTATAGGTTTAATGCGACTCTTATTTAATTTAAAAGGTGTACTATGTTTTTTAAGGACTTCAATTTGTTCGCTTAAACCTTCAATTTTATTCCCATCTTTTAAGAATTTTTGCTTTAGCAAGAAACGCTCGTAATGCGTACCGCAAGCTCCACAATGAACGCAATTATATAGCCTTAGATAATCTTCTTGAATGAATTTATAATCATCCTTAGTTTCTAGTAACCTTATTACTTGTTCATTTGAAACAAAATTATCGGGATCGACATCTCTACAAGGACAGTTATAATCTTCGTTCATTTTACACAATTATAATAGTAATTCAAATAGATCTTTAGCTTTTGGACTTATTTTGCACAATTTAGTATACCTTGCTAAAATCCACCAACAACTCGGACAGTATGTCGTTGAATAATCGCCACCAGCTGCATCGAAATCGCTCATTCGTTTATTAGCGATTTTGTCAATTACATCAGTTCGATGCATATACCCAAGACCACCTCCACAACACCAATGAGGTATGTCTACTACATCGTACCCGCTTTTTTCTAAAACATTATTTACCAGTTTATCAACTCCAGTTTTATCGCGATTCATTAATTGGCAAAGATGTTGTACTCCTACCTTTCCCGATTTTTTAATATTAGAGGGCTTCAAATAATCGGATACGTATTTGAATTCCGTTTTTGAATTCATTAAAGGTTTATAATATTTGTTGAAAAGAAAATAACAAGCAGGACAAAGACAAATCACTCTTTTGAATTCTTTAAAAATTTCGATATTTTCTTTTTTAGCAATATCAAATTCTTCATTGCAACCTGAAGCAAACCAAGGCCAACCACAACATATTTCCTTATCTAAGATTGTAAATTCCACTTTATGTTTAAGCAAATATTCAAGCGCATGCTCTGTATATCTTGGAATCCGAATCGTTGAAAGACAACCCATATAAAAAAGCGTATCAGATTTAGTAGGAATTCCTTCAGGTCTTTTAATCCGCATCTTATTAGATGGATAGGGCGTTCGATATTTATTGAAACACTCTATCATCTCATCAAGCCCATCAACTGTATTCCCTTCCTCGAGATATTTTTGTTTTAGGAGTAAACGCTCTTCTTCTGTTTCACATTCACCACAATGAACGCAATTGTAAAGTTTATAATAGTCATTTTGCTCAAACTTTAATTTTTCTCTATTTTTGATTAATTCTCTAACTTCATCATCACTCAGATAATTATCAGGGTCAACTTCCTCGGTAGGATAATTTTTTCTACCCTTAATTCTCTCTCTCATCGTATTCACCTAAATTTTGAAATTGAAAATCTTTATTAAAAATTTGGCTTACATTTTAAAAGCTTTATGAGTTAATTGATACTTAGTTTAAATTTAATGGATGTGTTAATTTTACTTGTTGAAGTAAATTTTTGTATTAGAATACTTTTTTAAAAAAATATAATAAAAAACTACGGGAACAGCAAATATGATTGATGGTTTGTTAATAATTAATGAATCGGGAGCGTTGCTCTATAATTGGCACCCAAAAAATTATGAAGGTAATGGAAAAGACGACTTATTTAGTGGATTTTTAACGGCTATAAATAGTTTTGCTACTGTAGAAAGAGGCGAAGATATAAAATCGCTTAAATTAAAAGAAACAAGGCTAATTTTTGAGAAATTCGATGATCTCATCCAAAAATTAACATTCGTAATTACAACAAAGGACGAAGAATTAATCGAACTATTACACGCAGTTATTCACGATCTTATGGATAGTTTTACGGAACTATACTCAGATACTCTTAACAAAGAATTTGATGGTGCTGTATCTCAATACCAAAATTTTGATATTTATATCGAACAAATTCTCAATTCACATGGTTTAGATATATTAAGTGATTCAATTAGAGATATTGATGACTTTTCAACCTTAAAAGCTATTATATTTCTTGAACCAAAAGGGGGAATTGTTTACTATATCCACGCTAAGCAACATGTAGACAAAGAAAAGATCAGTTTCCTAATTCCCCTTATCATGAATTCTGCAAAATTATTATATAAAAACAATTTTAACGAACAATTATATTGGATTCTTCTCAATACAGTCCGTAGCGAAATTCTAGTAGTCGAACCACGTAAAAAAGTTTTAATTGTTAAACAGCACCAATTAACTGAAGATTTTGAGGAAGAGTTTTTAGCTCTGGAGTTCTTCAAAGATAAAGAAAAATATGTCAAGAAACCTAAGAAACTAATCGAAAAATTTGAGAACTTAGACTGGAACCCAAGCATTAAACAAATATTTTTAGTTGATATGGTGGGGAAAATATTCTATTCTAATCTTATTGATTCAACCTTTGATTGCAGCGACTATGTTCCAGAAACTATAAGCTTTTTAACTTCTTCAAAGAAAGTAAGCGAAGAAATTTATAGTAGAACGCTATTTAATGCTAGTATAGGGGGAGAGAAATTAGTTACTGTATGCATAAACTTTAACAATTTTTCATTAATCGTGATAGGTTCTAACCAAGATTTAAGTTCTTTTTCGATAATTCAGAACCTCTGCTCAGAAATATATAAGAAACTAAAATAAGTCGAACTTATTTTAATCCAATTGATTTAATTTATAACTGAAAAATTAATATTTGAGATTGAGATTTATTTAATTTATCAAGTAATATTAAAAATATTTTAAACAAAAAGTTAAATGGAGTGCAAAGTTGAATGTTTCTTGAATTATGGGTTGAATTAATGATTTTACAAACGATTATTGGATATTGCTTTGCCATAGCTAATATGTTCATTGGATTGTACAATATAAGGGATTTAAATCTCATGAAAGGAGATTTTGAAACTGTGAGGTTTCATAAGAGATTTGGATGGATTGAAATTTCAATATTTTACATATTATTTATTCAGTGTATGTATATGCTCTACGCGCATGTTGTAGCAGGAGATCCTAATCTTTTTATCCCTTCTGGGGTATGGGCTCACACCTGGATTGGAGGATTGATAGCATCTCTTATCGTTACTATTAAATTTATTATTGCTCGATTTAACAAGGATGGAATTTATTTATATGGACAGTATCTTGGTCCAATGGGTTTTCTGGGTTGGAGTTTGGCACACTGGACGAGTCTTTATAACTTTTATTATGTAGTATTACCACATTGGAATACTCTTGGAAGAGTAGCTACAATTGTTCCTAATTCATTTGCTTGGGCGGCAGTTATCCCGTTTATTGTAGGACTAGGACTTTTTGCGTATGTACTATATAAAAGAGGATCGGAAATAAAAGAAAAATCAAGGTTTGCGTTTAATCAAATTGCATTTCTCCTTCATGGAGTAACCTTTGGCTACGAAAAATCAGCAAAAGAACTACTGGGGACACCTGCGCTCTTTAAATACGTCGTTCCAAGAACTTACGAATTTATTGAAAAAATGATGACTATGTCGGGGTTAAATATGAAAACACTCGAAAAATTAAGTTTATCTGACGCATTGAAAGAATTTATGAAAATGGCAGAAAAAATTGGAATGGCAGAGAAAGTTAAAATTAAATGGGAATCTGATAAATCTTTTACCGTTGAATCTGTAAATTGTTCCACTGCTCAAGTGAGAAGCGTAATGACTAAAGAGGAATTAACTCATGCCATATGCCCATGGGCGATTTTTGCTGCTTCAATTGCGAATAAAATAACCGGTAAAGAATTACGAATGGAGCCTTCTGAATTTAACGAAATTGGAGCCTTAACTAAACTGACTTTAGTCGACTAACATATCACTTGGATAAAAATAATAGAAAAAAGAAAAAGAAAACTTCTGATTTTATTTTATTCTTTTTTTAACTTAACTCCCGTCCTTTGGATTCCTACTTCTTTACTTTCGGGCATGGGAGTACCACAATTGTCTTTTTTAGCCTCATTAGCTTTAAAGGCTTTATCTAGTTCTTCCTCTAACTGTTCATCTGTGAGAGATTCTTTGTTTGACATATATTATAAAGAGAACCCGAAATATTTAAGGATTTTATTTATAAAAAATTGATCAAAAGAACGAATAAAGATCTGTTTAACGATGCTAAAAAAAAGAATAAATCTAAATTATTTATATTTATTTAAAATGATCCATAACTGCCTTTTCCTTATCAAAAGGGCGTCTTTCTGGAACATTAACAAATTCTGCGTTTATTGTTTCGTAAAAATCTAATCGTAGGTATAAATTACAATAACACGCTCCAAATTCTTTCACATCATCGGAAGCGTAATCACAAGGACAAATTAGATCTCTATCTAATTCCCTATTTCCTGAAGCAAGTCGGCATGGACAAGATTGATAACCATAATATTTCTTGTTATCTACTAAACCTTTAATTAAGTCATTCAATGGAACTTGATCTTTATTTAGAATCCAATTGTTTTTCTGACTAACCATTCCAATATACTCTTTCATTCCTTCGGTGGTTTCCATGTCCATTTTAATTACCTCCAAGTTTGATTAATTCTTCATATTTACCAGGATTGTAACCTACAACAAATTTGTCGTCACATATTACAATTGGATAAGAAATTCTTTCTGGTTTATAAGTTTCCCTTAAAAATTGTAATATTTGTGATTTTTCACTCATATCAATTCTATCAACATCTACATATCGATATTTGATACTCCTTTCATCTAACCATCTTTTTGCTTTTTTGCACCATTGGCAAGTACTCAAACTAATAACGTGAACATCTTGACTGTCATTCTTGCCATTCACTTCATGTGCTAAATTTTCAATAAAATCTGGGAACATTTCTTTTACCTTTTAATTTTATTTTTATAAATTTAAATGTATTATTTTTAGTTTTAACCATTTTCAGCTAGATTTTTCTTCCAATTAGGATCTATACACTCGATCGCTTCTTCGGTGAGTGTCTTTAAATCGCTTTCACACGATCTTGAAAGTATTCCTAAATGCTCCAAAGCCCTTTTATCTCCAATTTTCATTAAACTCTCAACAATTAAAAACAGAAGACTTTTATCTTGCTCGTTTTCATTTTTTTCTAATTCCTTTTTCAATAAATCTACGATAATCATAGTAGCCTTAGCATCTTTAATTTCTCCCATGGCTTCGATAATTCTGTTTATGACTATTGAGTCTTTTTCTGAATTTAAGGCTCTAACTAATAAGTTTGTTGCTCTCCCCTCTTTCAGATGACCTATTTGCCTTGCAGCAGAAGCACGTTCCATTATATCGCCATGAAATAAATTTTTCATAGCGAGATTGTATTCACTATTATCTCTAGAATTAGAATTCATTAATTTGTAAAATAGCCCAAACATTTAAAATTTGATTTTTATAAATTATTAAATCCAAGCATATTATTAGTTAATATCTATACAATTTTAAGGAAAAAACATTTGATATAAAACTAATCATGTCTTAAATATATCCTAGATAAAAATAATTATCATCAAGTGCGAACATGCCTAAAGAAGTTATTTTATGTCTTAGTTACTTTGATACTACCTTAGGACCCACTACTTTGCATTGTAGCTCCCCCTTGAATACTCAGGAGCATCCCGATTTAGGTAAAATTCTGGAATTCACTGAAGAAGGGACGTTCATATTTACTTTTAGAAAATTTCAAACAATAAATCATATTTTTTATATTGACTCAGAACTTGCGCGCGGCGGTAAAGAATTCTTAATGATCACTTACATGATAAGAGCCGCTTATTTCAAAGATGAGATTACAGATGTGTACAATTATCTGTTATCTAAAACTCCTGACCTCGAATCTTACGCTTCTGAGCTCAAAAGTATTCGAGAAATTACAGAAGTTTTACATAATCATAAAAATCATATAAATAAAAAAGAAACTCTCAGTGAAGCACCGAACAACTTTAAAAAACAATTCTTTAAGCTCTTTAACAAATATCTAGAAAAAATGACCCCACAACTAGATATATCAACGCATTTATTAGATAAAGGAAATTTAAAGAAGATTTACATTTTCGGTCCTAGAAACGCAGGGAAAACAGAGCTCGTGAAAACTTTAGAGGTTATACAATTCCTACAATATAAAAATAACAATATGAAGAGAGATTTGTCAAGTAAAATTTATGATTTTATAATCGACAATATCGAAGTTTTGACATATGAATGTGTTGATGATGATTCCGATGATCAAAAGACTAAACTGTATGAAGATTGTATTGATAATGCCCAGGGTTTCATTCTAATCTTTAACGCCTCTACCAAGGATTCTATTGAAGAAACAATTGAAATGTTCGAGTTAGTATTAAATAGATGCCAAGAAAAGGGAGATGCTATGCCAATACTTATTATTGGCAATAAATTTGACGATGAAGAGGAAGTAACTTCTGATATGATTTTTGAGAAATTCGACATGGAGGAGCTAGAAGAGTGTGGACTATTTATAAAGTATTTTTCTATTAATGTTCTTCGTGAAGATGATGAAATTATCAATGCAATTCGTTGGTTGTTAAAACAGATGATATAAAATCTCCTTCTTACCTCATTTAATTCAAGAGTGTATTAACAGGTGATATGAAAAATTATAATAAAATTTCTTATTTTAGAGGATAAATTTTATAAAAACTTCATATAAATATGTAAATGAAGTTAAAATTTAGAAATTCATCAATAAATATGAGATTTGGTAATTATAATGACAGTCTTAATTAATGAAGAGATTATTAAACTAAAAAACGCGATTCAAAATCAGAGATTAGTGTTTATAGTTGGAGCAGGAATATCATTCGAAGCACCTTCATTTCTTACAACATGGCCTCAATTGCAATGTATAAGAGCTCTTATTGAGCCAGATTCGAGATTAGAGGCTTTAAGTATGGATAAAATTCGTCCTGAAGTTTTTTTTCAAATATTATATAATGTTATTAATGAAAGAGCATTGATTCCTATAAATGTTTTAAATCCAGATTTGATTAATTCAGAAGAGGAAATTGTATTTCCTAATTTGATCCATTACTTTTTAGCAGAAATGATAAACAAGGGTCATGTAGTATTAACTACCAATTTTGATAATCTAATAGAGCGTGCATACTTTAAAAGTGGTTATCAAAAAAATCTAAAGGTGATTATATTTGATGATGATTATAAAAATGCTTCACAGGAATTAGAAAGTAAAAATTTAGGCTATTTAATTAAATTTCACGGTTCTTTTACTTCTCCAGAGGGGAAAGATTGTCGAGATTCAATTAGGGCAATACTTCAACAAGTTCAAAGAGAAATTCCAGATTCAAAATTAAAATTAGTAAAAGCTTTAATCACGAAATATGATTGTATTGTTCTGGGATATAGTGGTTTGGATGATTTTGATCTTTATAATTTCTTGATTACGTATCCCTCAAATCGCCAGATTTGGTGGGTTAGGCATACCGATAATAAAAATTTAGATTCTTGGAAAGTTTTTAAAAATGATCAATTAGAATTCGAGAATAAAAAAATCGGAAAGATACCACAACCTAAAATTCTTTCCAGTGATTGGGAAATACTTAATTCTTTTACTATTGCTCTTTCTTATCGTAATGGTGTTGTAATAGAAATTTATACAAGGGCATTCATAGAACTTCTAATATCTCAGATTACTCAAAAAATAACTTCTGGTTTTAGACAAAAAGTTAAATCTAGGACAAATGAGATAATTAAAAACTGGGTAAATGGTATAAATAAAGCTGAACGCTTTTATATACTTTCAGCGATCTATGAAATCATCGGAGAAGAACATCTAGAAGATGCTTTAAAGTATTATGAACATGCAGTGAATTTGCATAAAAACCTTATTATGGCGAGAAATTTATTAAAATATTGTAATATTCTTTATAAAAAAGGTGGAAACTATAATTGGAGTAAAGCAAAAGACATTCTTGAAAAATTAATTAAAGATTTTGAAGAATTAGATTCTATCAGTGACCTAGCAAACAATTATTTACAATTAGTTTTAATTAATAATAGACTTAATAATGCTATCGACGGAATAATTTACGGAGAGAAAGCAATAGAATTATTTAATAAACTTATTGATTTTAACAAAAATTCAAATTTATTTGAAATAGGGCAAGCATTAAGAACATTAGCTTTAATTTACTCTAGGAACATCCCTGATATTTCATCAATAAAGAATGAAGAAGACAGAAATGAGAATATAAAAAAATTAAATCAAGCATTACAGTTATGCAAGCTTAGTATAAATATTTTATTTAAAACAGGTAATAGGACAGGTTTAGGTGGAGAAGGTCAATCATACAATGTCCTTGGATTGATAAAACAAAAGTTGGGTAATTATAATGAAGCTAAACTATGTTTTGAAAAATTTTTGAGCTTATCAGGGAGATCAAGGTTTCTTTGGGAAGGTTTTCAAGCATATAGAAACTTAGGTTTATGTATTTATAATATAGCAATGTCAGAATTAGATTTCGGACATAAAATTGAACTTTTAGAAGAAAGTATTCAGAATTATAGGAATTGTATTGAATGCCTTAATGGCGATCCTAAAGAACCAAACGAACGAAGTATGGATCCAAATATGTTAAGTGCAAGATTCTATAGAAGTAAAGCATTAATTGAAAGAGGAAAAATGGAGGATTTAGAATTTGCAATAGATGAATTGAATGCCGTAATAGAATCCAGCAAATTAGTTTTCAGCGAAGAAATTTGGCATCGAAAAGCAATTTGTCTTTCTGGTTTAAGTCAAGCTTATTTAAAACTTAACAATTTTGATAATTATATAAATTATATAGGTAAAATGGTTAAAGAATATGAAAAAGTAAAAGATGAAATTATTAAAAATCACTCTGTAGGAATTCAAACTGCTAAAAAAAATCTTGAAATGGTAAAAAAAGAATTATTATCCTTAGAATACAATAAAAATACAAAAAATGTAGAAAAAAAAGTTATAAAGCAGTTAAATAGAGTCAATAAATTAATTCAACAACCTTCTCTTAATTTATCTAAGGATTGGATTCCCCTCATTAACAATATACGTTCTAAAATAACTTATTAAAACTTTCTAATTATTATTAAAGATTGAATATTTATTCAAGAGCACAAAATTACCCAGTCAATTTTTATCTTTGTCTTAGTTATAGGGAGACTTCCACTTTCTGAAATAAAGATCATACTTCTTTAGTAAGTCTTTAGGATCTAATTGGCGATCTTCTTGAATAGCCTTCAATGCTTCAAGAAAAATTTCTGTTTGCAATATTTGAAATTCCTGGCTTTTTAAATCGCTAGTTGTGAGATATCTATTACCTATTTCGTTAGCTTTCAGTTTGTCCATCGTGTTAATATTATAGATATCCATAAAATAACCGATTAAGAATGTGCCAAGCAATAGAATAGGAAAGAATATTATTAACATCCAAAAACTTATCTCAAAAGCTAAGGAAATCAAAGATATTGCACTAACAGTCGATACTGCAATGCTGTAATAGGATTGACCCATCTTTAGTCGTGACAACTGTCTTCCAATGAAGTATGCGCTCCTCACTTTTTTTATTACTTTAGATTTTTTTAAACTTAACATAATATTATTTTAGAAGCTATTATTTTAATTTAGATAATATTGAAAATTTTGTATGATTTAAAATAATTTTTCGCCTTAATTTGATTTGTTATGATATTTCTTTTCTAATTATTTATAGATTAGAACCTAAACTTTTTTTATAGTAGGTAGATATGATATAAATATTATGAGCAAAATGCAAGTTCCAATAATAATTTCAAAAACAGATTGTCATAGATGTGCAGAATTGAAGGAATGGCTTCATAAGCACGATGTTGAATATATAGAGCGTGATATTGACGACGAGGAATTTACTCATAAGTTATTGCACGATGATAACTTTCTTAAAACTTTCTGTGACGCTGATGGATGTATTGTAAATACTCCAGTTGTAATTATGAACGGAAAATATTGGTTTAAAGAACTCTGGGGTATCTCCGGACTTAGAGAAAAAGAAGCAATGAAACTCTTTGGAGTCAAATAAGTTTTAGTAAGTTTTATATTTTTTTTTCTATTCTTTAAATGCTGTTAATCTTTTTACGACTTTTCTAATTGTTCTTAATCCAACTTCGTCGTTTTGAACCCCTTCTTTGCCGTTATCTCTGCTCCATAAAGAAGCACCCAAATTAGCTCCAAACGCACCACCAGAAACAGATATTATATGATTTTGTTGATAAAAATCTAAAATACTTCTAATCGCAATTTCCTGTCCTCCACTTCGATCTCCCCCTACCGCAAGAGCTATTCCATATTTATCTTTAAATACATTAGGATTTTTAGCAACTAATCCACGACAACGATCTAGTACAGTTTTCAATTGTCCCGAAAGATTACCTTGAAATACAGGAGTACCTATGAGTAAAAATTTGGCTGATTCCAATAAAGGATAAAGTTTCTGAACGTCATCTTCATTAATGCATCCTTTTTTCTCTCTAATACAATAATCACAGTGTGTACAATATTTGATTTCTTTTCCTCTTACCGTCCAGAATTCAGTATCAAACCCATACTTTTCCGAAGCGTATTTCAAAGCGTATTCAACGGCATAATCAGTTCCTTCTTTTCTGGGACTCCCACAGATTCCTAAAAGCAGATTCTTATTTTCCACCATAGTTACAATATAGCTATTTCTTTCTTTATTTATTATTTTTTATTTTAATTCTAAAAAATGTTTTAAATTCTTGTTTATTACTAATTACGATGAATTCATCCAAATCGAGTTTAGCAAGGATTAAGATTAAGTTTCCAGACCAACTGTGGATTTCGGAAATCTTCAAAAAATTTCGTGATATGCGAATGGAAATTGAACACTTTCTTCCTTATGATTTTGAAAACTCTATTGGAAATTCAATAATTGAAATTTTTCATCATAGCATCGATTCAATAATAGAAGATATTACTCATCACAAATCTGTAATTGATATTAGTGTATTAGAAAAAGAAGACACGAGAGTAAAATTTAATATAAAAACGAAGGATCCATTTTTATTATACGCAATAATCAAATGTGGTGTTTTAGTTAACTTTCCAGTACGAGTAAGAGAAGGATACGCTTACTGGAGGTTAGTGTCAAGTAGGGAAAGAATAGATGACCTATTAAATCTTTTTGAACAGAAAGGCATCAATTATACACTCCTCAGAATTGGAACTTCTCCTTATAATGTTGACGACGATAAGAATAAATTAACTCTAGACGAATCAACAATCTTGAATAAAGCTATTTCTTCAGGATTTTTTGAAATTCCGAGAAAAATTTCTTTAGAGGAATTAGCTAACGAGTTAGGGAAGTCAAAGTCTGCTCTATCTGTTAATCTTAGGAAAATAATTCAAAAAAAAGTAATGTTCGAAATGTAAATTTGATTAAATCTTAGGAATAATCCTTAATTTGTTCTGCTAAGAATGCTGCTATTTTAGGAATGTCAAAAGGTAATAATACTATTAATTTTTAACATTAGTTTAAACTTATGAAAAATAAACTAAGAAAGTGTGAATAACTTCAAAAAAAAAAATACTTCACAATAAAAGGGGTAAAACTACTTACACAATATAAAAATAAAAGAATAAGATAAAAATTGTCTTATAACCATTCTTCCTTAAAAATTGTGCCTTCAACACTCACTATTATATACTTTATCGGTACTTTTCTACTCGCTCTTTTAACAGCCTCTTGAACTATTCCAAGCAAACCACCACAACAAGGAATTTGCATCCTCATGACTGTTAGAGTATTTATTTTTGCTTCGTCAAACCAAGATCTAATCTTTTCAATATAAATTTCTCTTCCTTGGTCGAGTTTAGGGCAAGCAATCGCTATAGAATGGCCCTTTAAATATTTATCATGATATTCACCAAGAGCATAAGCAACGCAGTCAGCAGTCAGTATCACATCTGCTCCTTGAAAGTATGGGGCTGTTGGATTTATTAAATGCATTTGAACGGGCCATTGTCTCAATGTGGAGGAGACTTTTCTGGTTTGTTCCTCAGATTCATTAAACAGCATTGTTTCTGCGGAAGCACAACTGCACACATGATTTTCAAGTGTTATTTTAGAGTCTTCTTGAGTGGAATCACAACCGCATTGGTGTGAATGCTCAGCAACGATCTGTTCTACTTGCGCTAATTCTGCTTCTTCCTTGCTTTTTAAAGATTCTAATCGCTTTTCAACAGCTTCCTCGTTAAATTCTGCAGCTTCTCTTTCAATTATTTCAAGGGCACCAGTAGGACAACCTTGGATACATGCACCTAAACCATCACAGAAAAGATCGTTAACAACTTTAGCCTTTCCATCGATAATTTCAAGTGCAGCTTCAGCGCAATCTACAATACAATTACCGCAACCTGTACATAAATCTCTATTTATGTTTATTATCTTTCGCGTGATCAACCTATTTTGTTTTGTTTCAGTCATATTTAGATCAAATGGAGATGATTATATATTTTTAATTTCGAACATGTTCTTTTAAGCTCGAATAGGTATAATTTTCAGAATATAATAATAACGTTAAAATAAGAAAAAATAAATATAAAAACTATGAAAGTTGTAATCGTAGGAAATAATGTTGCTGGAACCTTTTCAGCTCAGAACATTAGATATCTCAATGAGGATGTTGATATTGAAATCTATACTCAAGAAAAATATCCTTATTACACAAGAGTTAATCTGCCAGAGTTAATCCCTGGCAAAATTCAAGCTGAAGATTTGATTGTTTTTAAACATGATTGGTATAAGGATAAAAATATAAAACTAAACCTAAATAGTAAGGTTACTAAAATTGAACCAGATCAAAAAGTTCTCTTTATTGAAGGTCAGGAAGACCCTGTTTCTTATGACAAATTAATATTAGCTCTGGGTAGTGTCCCAAATATCCCTCCCATAAAAAATGCAAGAGAAATGGTAGGAAAAGGAGTATTTACTTTAAGAACTATTGACGATACATTAGAAATCAAAAAATACATTCAAACACACAAAGCAAAAAGGGCTATTGTAATAGGAGGAGGGCTACTGGGATTAGAATTAGCTAACCAAATTAAGAACACCAACTTAGATACAACAGTTATTGAGTTTTTTCCCCGATTATTGCCAAGGCAACTAGACGACGAATGCAGCTCAATGCTTAAAGAAGAAATAGTAAGAAAAGGTATTAATGTTGTTTTAAACGCAGCAACGGAAGAAATCTTAGGTAATGGCTCTGTTACTGGAATTAAATTAAAAGATGGGCAAAACTTCAACGCTGATATTATTTTAATTCAAGCGGGAATTAGAGCCACTATCGATCTTGCACAAAACTCGGGAATCGAAACCAATCGAGGTATCATTGTCGATGAATATTTGGAAACAAGCAAGAAAGATATCTTTGCGGTAGGGGATTGCGTTGAATATAAAAATCAAACTTGGGGAATTATCCCAGCTTGCATGGAACAGTCAAAAATCGTTGCTGCATCTGCGTTAGGTTTAAAAAAGATAGAATACAAGGGAACCACACCAAAAAATACCTTAAAAATAGTAGGTATGGAATTAACTTCAATCGGAATTTTTGATCCCTCAAAAGAAGAGGGTGGAGGTTGGGACATTTTAAAAAGAGCAGATAAGGACAGCTGCTGCTATCAGAAGTTGATCTTGAAGGATAATACTCTCAAAGGAGCTATCCTTTATGGAGACAACAAAGCTATGCCGTTTGTTTATAAAAAAATGGAGCAAGATGTTACCCGAGAAGAGCTTATGGATATTCTTGAGCTATATATCTATATATGCTCTAATTGCGGAGCAGAATATGATGAGACAAAAAGGGAAATTCTATTCAAAGATTTACCTGATGATTGGAAATGTCCAAATTGTAAACACCCAAAAGAAGGTTTCAAAAAACAACAAAATAAATAGTGAAAATTATGACAATACACCGCTGTAAAAGATGTAATTACGTATATATAGACGAAGAACACGAGATTCCGTTTGAAAAGGTTGGTGACGACTACAAATGCCCTAGGTGTCGCACTTCTAAGAACTTCTTCGTAAGAAAACAATCTCCAAAATAAGTTTAAAATCTATTGCTTGGATTTGAAAAAATCTGCTATTTTTTTAATTTATAATTATTTAATCAACTCATACCACATTTAGATTTGTTAACTATGGAATTTGAAATAATTATCAAAAATGGAAGAATAATAGATGGTACCGGAAATCCTTGGTATTCAAGTGAAATCGGAATCAAAGATGGGAAAATAGCTGAAATAAGTCCAAAGATAAAAAGTGAAGCTAAGAAAGTTATCGATGCCAATGGTCTGGTAGTGTGTCCTGGATTCATAGATATTCACTCCCATACGGATTGGATTTTACCGGGTAGCAGAGGTCAGGAGTCTACACTATACCAAGGAGTAACAACAGCAGTGGTCGGAATGTGTGGAGACGGTATGGCCCCCATTCCTGAGGGAAAAGAAGAGGATTTTCTTAAATTAATAAGTAAAATCGACCCAATCCTTACTCAATTTGAGTTTCCGTATCATACATTTTCAGAATATCTAGACTATAACGAAGAGAAACGGAATTCTGCCAATTTGGTATTTTTTGTAGGATATGGAAATTTACAGTGGGCTGCTGGCCAAGGTGGTGAAAATCGTCCTGCTAATCCAGAAGAAATCCAAAAAATGAAGGGATATTTGCGTGAATCAATGGAAGCCGGAGCTTTTGGTATGAGCACGGGTTTGATCTATGCTCCTCAAGTGTTTGCAAAAACAGAAGAGATAATTGATTTAGCCAAAATAGTTGCTGAATATAATGGATTGTATTTTTCTCACATACGCGGTGAGGGAGCAACGGTTTTAAAAGCCGTAGAGGAAGTCATTGAAATCGTTGAGAAATCTGGCTGTGTAGGAGGGCAAATAGCTCATCACAAAATATCTGGTAAACCGTACTGGGGTACTAGCGTGGAAACTTTAAGCTTAATTGAAGGGGCTAACGAGCGAGGTATTAGTATAACATGTGATCAGTATCCTTATAATCGTGGTATGTCTACTCTTATGACTGCGCTTCCTCCTTGGGTACGAGAAGGAAAAAATGAAGAAATATTAAACCGCATAAGGAAACCAGAAATTCAAGAAAGAATTAGAGAAGAAGTTAAAGAAGGTATTGAAGGATGGGAAAATTGGATTCGAGACGAGAGTTTTCAAAACTTATTCATCTCAACAGTTACCCGTGAAAATTGGAAAGACATAATTTCAAAGAATATCACAGAAATCACAAAAATTAAAGGTTTTTCAGACGATTTTGAAACTTTTTTTAATCTATTAATTGACAACGAATTAAGTGTCATGACAACGATACAAAGTATGGGAGAAGAGGATATTAGGAGAATCATGACGAACCGTTATCAAATGGTCGGAACCGATGGTTCTGGACTTCCCGCTTCTTTTGGTGCTGGAGCTTATCATCCAAGATTTTTTGGTACGTACCCTAGAATACTGGGTAAATATGTCAGAGAAGAAAAAGTTTTGACCTTAGAGCAAGCGATTCGTAAAATGACATCGTTTCCAGCCCAACGACTTGGACTCCATGACAGAGGACTGATTAGAGAAGGAAATTGGGCTGATATAGTTATCTTTGATCCAGATAAGATAATTGATAAAGCAACCTATGAACAACCTTATCAAATTCCTGAAGGTGTTCCATTTGTTATTGTTAACGGCGTTATTGTCATCGATAGAGGTAAAAAGAATCGCAAATCTCCAGGAAGAGTGATTAGACGACCTAATTAGGTTCTTTTTATATTAATTTTTTTAATACTTAAATATATTCCTTAATCTCCATGTTAAATGGAATCTTCATTTTACTTACAATAACTTGGCAAAAACTTAATATTAATCAGGGATATTCTTAAATATGGCATTTAAAGCTCTATTCATTGCACATGCACCTGATGCAGATAATAAAAAACATAGAACTGTAATTGATACTGGAATGTATACCTTGTATTCTGTTGTTGTTAAAACCCAAGAAGAGGCACTACAAGTATCAAAAGAATATTGGCAAAACGAGTCGATAGAGGCTATAATGTTGTGCCCTGGATTCACGCATGGTGATGTTGCTGAAATTTTTAAAGCTGTAGATGGTAAAGTCAGTGTCAATGTAGCAAGAGGAGATGGCCCTAGTAGCAGAATTTCTATGGAAGCGTTGAAAAAAGCAGGATATTTTCCTTCATAATTCTATTAGTTCCATCCGATAATTCTTCTTAAAAATTTAAATCTCAGATCTCTATTTTAAACACCCACGCATCTTCACATGGTTTTTTATTTGAAATGTCTGGAGCTTTTTGTATTTATAGTTAAACTCAATTTAAAAAATTAAGTTGAAAAATTTTTGAGCAACCCAAGTATATGAACTTTATAACCTAAAGAAATTAAATTTATTAAAAATAAAAGAAAGATAAAGATTATTATACATTTATTTATAAAATCTTAAACAAACAAATCAAAATAAAGGTAGGTTATTGTGGCTAAATGGGAATGTGGTGCTTGCGGTTATGTTTACGACGAAGAGAAAGAAGGTACCAAATTTGAAGATCTTCCTGACGATTGGGTATGCCCAGTCTGCGGAGTTGATAAGAGTTTTTTCACGCAAATCTAAGAATCACCTAAATTAATTTTATTTTTATTTTTTTCTTCCTTTTTTCATGAGATTTAATGAATGGACTCATTTTCGACTCAACTAGTTGTGAAGAATTTATAGGATATATAAATTAACTTTAAAATAACTTTTAAGTTCTAATAACATAATTCACAATAATCTATGAATATTAAATGGGAGAAAAGAATGTCAAGTTTAGAATTATTAAAAGATGTATATTATGTTGGTTATGTTGACTGGGAAGTAAGGAATTTTCATGGGTATTCGACTCATAAGGGTTCTTCTTATAATGCATATATTGTAAAAAGTGGAGATAAAACAATATTAATTGATACCGTAAAAAGACAGTACTTCAAATATTATTTAGAAAACATTCAATCGGTGTGTGATTTAAAAGATATTGATTATCTTATTATGAATCATATCGAACCAGATCATTCGGGTTCTTTTCCGTTAGTATTGGAATATTTACCAAAAGCTGAGATTATTGCCTCTATAAAGGGGGTTGAAATTTTAGAACAACATTATCACGAAGAAGTAGATAAAAGTATTTTTGAAAAAATACGAGCAGTAAAAAATGGTGATACTTTAGATGTTGGAAATGGTAAAATTTTTACTTTTGTTCCTATTCCGATGATCCATTGGCCTGATTCGATGGTTTCTTTTATGAGTGACGAACATGGAAAAAATGTGTTATTTTCCAACGATGCCTTTGGGCAACATTTTGCTGCATCAAAACACTGGGATGATGAAAATAACTTTTCAGAAATAATGTGGGAAGCAGAAAAATATTATGCAAATATTTTGCTTCATTTATCTAGCTTAATTGCTAAGACTCTCCCCGTAGTTGGAGCTTTACCGATAGAAGTTATTTGTCCATCACATGGGGTGTGTTGGAGAAAGCATATCCCAGAAATCATAGAAGCTTATACAAAATGGTCAACCGGAGAAATTGAAGAAAATTCAGCTGTGATTATCTATGACAGCATGTGGGAAAGTACAACCAAGATTGCGAAAGAACTCTACCACGAGATTTGGCGTAGGGGAATTCCTGTAAAGCGGTTCAATTTAACTTCTTCTGATTATAGTGACGCAATAACTGAAGCAATGAAAGCTAAAGCGATTATTATTGGAAGTCCAACCTTAAATCGGGGACTTTTTCCTTCCGTAGCAGAATATTTATGTTACCAGAAAGGCTTAAAACCCATGAACAAGGTTGGTTTAGCTTTTGGATCGTATGGTTGGAGCAGAGGTGCGGTTAGAGCTATAATCAGTGAAATGGAATCCACTGGAATAGCGATGTTGGACGATTCAATTGAGATACAATTCGTTCCAAAACCTAGTGATTTAAACTTTAAGGAAATTGTAGATAAATTAGTAAAAAAAATGGAGGTATAAACTTATGGACTTTATATTAACAGAAGAACAAACAAAATTAAAGGCAAAAGCAAGAGAGTTTGCCATTAGAGAGGTCTTACCCGTTGCTCGAAAATACGATGAATCTGAAGAATTCCCATTACCTGTAATTAAAAAAGCATGGGAAGAAAAATTATTAAATTTAGGAATACCAAAGAAATACGGCGGAAAAGGTTATGGATTGCTTGATGCGTGTTTAGTAGTAGAAGAAATGTCTTCAGCATGTCCTGGAATTGCAACTTCTATTTTTGATAATAACCTTGGTGCTGAACCTATCGTTATTGGAGGAAATGAGGAGCAAAAGGAGAGAATTTTAGGTGAGTTAATTAATGAACCTAAGCTTATCGCATTCGCAACATCAGAACCAACAATGGGATCTGATGTAGCAGGTATGAAATGTCGTGCTGAAAAAGATGGGGAAGAATATATATTAAATGGGGCTAAATTCTGGATTACTAACGGTGGATATGCTGATTATATTACAGTTTTTGCAACCGCTGATCCAGAAAAAAAGCATAAAGGAATTGGAACTTTTATCGTAGATACAAAAACGGAAGGGGTAAAATTAGGAAAACATATTCCAAAACTTGGGCAAAGATCGTCCAATACAGTTGCTGTATCTCTAAAAAATGTTAGGATTCCCAAAGAGAATGTTCTAGCTAAACCAGGTAGAGGGTTCGTCTTAGGGATGCAAACTTTTGCTCACACTCGTCCTGCAATAGGGGCTTTTGCTGTAGGGTGCGCTCGTTCAGCTATGGAATATTCAATTGATTATGCTCAGAAAAGAGAAGCGTTTGGTAGAACAATTGCGAATTATCAAGTAATTCAAGAAAAAATAGCAAATATGTATAAAGATATCGAAGCTGCTCGATTATTAACCTATAAAGCAGCTTGGGAAGCGGATCAAGGATTAGATAACAATATGAGTTCTGCTATTGCAAAGGCTTTCGCTTCTGATGTTGCAATGAACGTAACAACCGAAGCAGTGCAAATTTATGGAGGATATGGTTATTTAAGGACGTATCCTGTTGAAAAATTATTCAGAGACGCAAAGCTTTATCAAATCTATGAAGGAACAAGTGAAATACAACGCATAATCATATCACGCTTCGCGATGAAAAAATATGAACACGCAATGCCAAGCGTATTCAAAAGAGATAGAGCTTAAGATTAAATTTTATTATTTTTTTACTTTTTTTTTTCAAACTTAATATTAAAATATTGATTCGTATTTTCTAATTCATTAGTGATTTTGTTGTATTTTTGAAATTAGGGATTAAATTATGTTAGATATTGCAAGTACTAATAGAAGTTCAGGAATTGTGCCTATGAAGGAAAAGATATCATATGCCTTTGCCCAAATGCCGGGAACCTTCTATGGAGGTGTCATGGGGGTAATACAATCATTCTATTTTGCCTGGATGGGGCTTATAACAATATGGATAACTATAGCACAAATTGTGTATGCGGTTTGGAATGTAGTTAACGATCCGATTTTCGGTAATAAAATTGGAAACACTCGCTATTACAACAAAAAAAGAGGAGAAGTCCAAAGATATATCCCCTATATTAAATTTGGGGCTCCCATTTTTAGCTTATGTTTTGCCTTAGTATTCTTCCCTCCAGATGCGTGGAGGGGGCAAACTTCTAACTTCGGTATTCAATTTTGGCTTTTCGTATGGTATCTTGTATCCCAAGTTGCCTATGATACTTTGTTTACTCTTGTTTTGTGTGCGTATGTTGCTTTACTTCCTCAAATGACCTTAAATCAACGGGAGAGAGAGAAAATACAACTCTATAGTACCGCGTTTCAATTACCAGCCATTTTAGTTGGTTTTATTATTCCGATTATGTTTTTAGCTGATCCTAATCCAGGTAGCATCGCTCAATTTCAAGTTCTTGTAATATCTATCGCTATTTTTGGAATCTTTCCTTACTTAATTTTATCAAAGTATGTACGGGAACATAGCGAACATATTCCCGAAAATAAAACTCCCATAATAAAATCAATAAAACTAGCTTTTAAAAATCCTTCGTTTAGAGTATACATACTATACGACGGGGTTTCAGTATTGTTTCTGAATTTAGTTATGGTTAGTTTACCTTTCTATCTAACGTGGGTTTTAGGACCAATGGAAGGATTTAACATGCTTCTCTTCTGGATTGGCCCAATTCTCTGTCTAATTATTGGAATTCCTATTATTTTAAAAATTGCCAGAAAATACTCCACAAAAGCATCCATTTCATTTTATTTTGGAGCTTTATCCATAGGGGGTCTCTTTAGTTTTTTCGCAGGACTTTCAGGCAATTGGATTCTTGTATCGATTGGATTTTCAATATTTATGCTAGGATTTCCCGGAGAATTTATTCAACATAATCCCATGAGAGCGGATACTATAGATTACGATTATTGGAAAATTTCGGGTGAACGGAGAGAGGGTCTTTATGCGGGAATAGGTCCATTACTTAGCAAACCCATGATAAGCGTCGCTTTAGCGGTACCTCCTGCTTTAATGACTGCATTTGGTTTAATATTTGTAGGTGATGGATTATCAGCAACTCAAGGGTTGGCAAGAGCTTCTTTAAGCGTTAATATGAGTATGACCCTTTTACCCGGAATCGTATGTTTAATCGGTTTGCTAATATGGATAAAATTTTATCCTTTAACTGGAGAAGTTGTTAAAATAATGAAAAAAGAAGTAAGCATTCTACACGAACAAAAAAGAGAAGAGTACGAAGAGCGTCGTAATTCATAAAAGGTCTTTTTTTAATCTAAAATAATTCTATTATTTTTCCATTTCCATTATTTCTTTAGTTGCCTCTAAAAAGTTAGAATGAATTAAAGTTGGTTTTATGTCCTTAACTTCTAAATCCTGCAAATGCTTCTCTCCGTGCCCCGTAACCATGTAGACTGTTTTACAGCCCCCGTTAATTCCAAATTGTATATCAGACGGATGATCACCAATCATCCAAGATGAACTCATATCAACATCCCATTGATCAGCTATTTCATTCAAATACTTTGGGTTGGGCTTTCGGCACTCACAATTATCTTCTTTCACATGTGGACAGAAAAAGGTTTTTTCAATCTTAATCTTATTTTCATTTAATATGGATATCAAATATTCGTTATACTTATGGAAGTCTTCTACTGTATAGTAACCTTTGCCTATACCCGCTTGATTGGTTACTATAAAAAAGATAAAATTTGATTGCAATTGCTTCAAACCCTTAATAACCCCGGGCAAAATCTCTAAGTCTTCAATCTTATACGAATAATCTTTGTCCTCTATCAAAACTCCATCTCTATCTAAAATGATCGCTCTTTTTTTACTCATATTTTTAATAATTTTACAACTTACTTAAAGTAGTCAAATTGCTTTAAATCGTGATAAACGATGTGAAATCTCAGTTTTCATTACTATGTAGACTTAACACACACTATGTAGAACCAACAATAAGTTTAAATAGAAAGTCAAATATTTATTATTTAAGTTAATACAACATTAATGAGAATAGAAAATGAGAATCTTAGCTATAATGGGTGGTCCTAGAAAGGGTTATGGGACCATGATAATGCAACAACTAGAATATCAACTAAAATTGCTTCAGGAAGTTGAGTTCGAATATTTATATCTTAAAGATCTTCATCTAGAACAATGTAGAGGGTGTCATAACTGCTTTTTTAAAGGTGAAGATAAATGCCCAGTAGGAAAAGACGATCGCGATATAATCTTCAATAAGATTGATCAAGCTGATGGTGTAATTTTCATGGCTCCCGCTTATGCCTTGCACATTCCTGCTCTTATGAAAAATTTTTTTGACAGGTTATCCTACATTTTCCACAGACCTTGTTTTTTCGGAAAAATCGCAATTGGTGTTTGTAATTGTGGTATTGCTGATGCGAAGAAGGTTACAAACTATTTCAATCAAGTAGCAAGCTCATGGGGTTTTAATTTCGTACATCGATTAGAGATACGGACGATGCCCATTGAAGGAGCAGAAACAAAAATTGTTAAGAAAATTAAGACTACGTGTAAAGTATTCTTAGAGGCTTTAAACGGAAAAAGATATCAGAAACCAAGTTTAGGAAGTGTTCTTGGATTTAAAGTGAGGAAAACACAACATAAAATCGCGAGGGATGAAACTAATGCAGATTATAAATATTGGTTTGAACAAGGATGGCTGGAAGACGATAAGCAATATTATTTCGACACTAGAATAGGAATTAGTAAGAGGATAATTGCAGGATTACTAAATTTATTTCTAAAACCGCAATTCAAAAAGATGTTTGCTGGCGACCCTCAACATGTTTATAACCAATATTTAAAATTAGAATCTCTAAATTTTGAAATTATAGGTTAAAATTAAAAAAAGAAGAATATCACCTAATTAAAAACTTGATATTAATTTTTAAAAAAAATAAAAGAGAGTTAATTTATTCGGTACCCTTCCATAATCCGTGAAGATTACAATATTCCCTTGCGACGAGACCTGTAGTATCAGCAACTACAAAAGTTGCTTTCGGTTCCATTCCAGGAGCTAGCATCTGTCTCTTATAGCAGTTATCTTTGCAGATTAACTCTATCCACATTATATAATGCTCTTCTGTCATTGGGTGTGGTGTTCCCATAGAAATACCGACATCTACAGTAACCTTATTCCCATCAACTTTTATTTTAGGAACGTGCTTTTCGCCCTTCCAATCTGCGGTTTTTTCTTCCATTAAGATCATGGGTTTTCCACAGCATATTGTCTCAGGTACGCCCGGAGTAAGGATTTCGACTACTTTACCACAAACTTCACATTTATAAATTGTTTTTTGTTTCATATCCATCCATCACTTTCTTTAATTAAGAACAGCGTTGTTTCTAATATTTGAAAGTTAATATTTAACTATTTTGTTTAAATTTTATAAGATATATCCTTATTTTAGTAGTCTTCGCATCTTTTTCTAAAATAACTTCTTGGATGTGAACAGCTTGGACACTCAAAGTCATCTGGAAGCTCGTCTAATTCAACTTGGTAGCCACATTCGAGACATATCCATACAACTTTATCTCCTCGTTTAAAGAAGATATCGTCGCCTACTAATTTTAATAATTTGCCATACCTTTCTGAATGGTGTTTTTCTGCTGAAGCAATAGCTCGTAATCTCTTAGCAATTTCTGGGTACCCTTCCTTTTCTGCTGTATCAGCAAAGCCGGGATACATCTCCTGCCATTCGTAGTCTTCACCCGCAATAGCAGATTTCAAATTTTCTTCTGTAGTTCCGTATGTAGTAGGACCAGCAGCTTTTATCTCCAATTCCCCAAAATCCTTTTCCTTCTTGAGGTCCTGGAGCATTTTGTAATTCCAACCTCCGTGTTCTCTTTCTTGATTAGCAGTTTCCTCAAAAATCTGTGATATAAAAACATATCCTTCTTTTTTAGCGATTTTAGAAAACAATGTATATCTATTTCGCGCTTGAGATTCTCCTAAAAATGCAGCAAATAAATTTTCAACTGTTTTTTTCATTTTCTCACCTTTTTTAATTTATTTATTGGAAATTATCAGTAAATTGAATATTTTTGAATATATATTTATTTCCTTAAAATAAA
>JAHQWP010000053.1 GCA_029856235.1 Promethearchaeia archaeon | reverse complement strand
CAAAAAGAAAGAAAGCAATAGTGAAAATTAAGGCCCAGTAAACACCAATAAACAAGGTACATATAATAAAACACACAATTACTCCCGCGATGCTTCCTTGCCAAGATTTTTCGTTATTCCATTTTATTTTATTTTTCCCGAATCTTATCCCTACTTGGCTGGTTGCCAAATCTGCAAGAGAACTCATTCCTAAAATCGTTAAAAACACCATTGGTGGCGTGATTAAGGCAGCAACCATTTGACCAATAGCAAAAAAGAGATATGTGCCGTAGCTTCTTTTTTCCTCCTCACATAATAAAGCCCTACAGAGGAAATTAAAGGGAAATGCAAACCTTTTAGCTTTTCTAGTAAACTCATTTGCGATCATAATAAAACAAAACGCATAGAAAAAGAAAAATAAGAGATAATAGAACCACCCTAACGAAAATAAGACCGATCTAATGCTATCTGGTTCAGTTAATATTCTTAAGAACAAAAGAAACATATTATTATCATCTGGAATCATTCCGATAATTGAACTTGTTAAATCTTTCACAATTATAATTCCTAAGTACCAAATGAAGAGTAAACCAATAAAAATTAGAACATGTGGGATTTTCCTGTAAGTATCTGCCCTTAATTTACTTCTTTTTTTTGATTTTTCCTCTAACCAGGTCCAAAACTTTGATAATTCCTTGTTCTTAAAAATTTTTTTAAAAAAAAACAGTAGAAATGACGAAATCAAGATTGTTGCTCCAATTATTAGTAATGGGAGTCCTAAGGAAAGAATGAAGATGGGTATTGTAGTGGAATATAGATAAACATCCTGAAACATTAACGATACGACAATTATAGTAACTACGAAAGTTAAAAATAAAGCGCTAAACGCTAACAAATTATTAAGCAATTCTTTCTTAAATGAAAAATGCATATAACAAAATAGCACAACCAAATATGAAAAAAGCATTAATAGAAACCAATATAGAAACTCTAACATGTATATTTCAAATTTATAATTTAATTCCTTATATTAATGATAGTGGTTTCATTCTTTAAATAAACTTTTTTACAATTACAATCATGAAAAAAATCATATTAGCATCTAAATCTAAGGATCGATCAAAAATACTTAAAAGGTTAAATATTTATTTTGAAACGTTCGATACACAAATTAACGAGAAAGCATATAAAGATCAATCTTCTCACCCAATTGAGCTGGTTAAAGAATTAGCTAAAGCAAAAGCATTGAAAGCAAAAGATATGTTAAAAAGTGAAAAGAAAGGAACAATTATTATTGCTGCTGATACAATTGTGGAATTAAATGGTAAAGTTATCGGTAAAGCTGAAAATGAAATGGAAGCATTTCAGATACTAAAGACTCTAACCAATAGCTCTCATAATCTTATCACGGGTATAGCAATAACAGAAATAGATGGTCATAAAGTTTTAGTTGATTACGATATTACCAATGTTACTTTCTTATACTTATCCGATGATGACATTTGGGAATACATTAAGACTGAAGAATGGAAAGGTAGGGCGGGTGCTTATTCCATCAGAGATAGAGCTAGTTTATTCGTTAAAGAAATCAAAGGCTCTCCTTCAAATGTTGTAGGCTTGCCAATGCAAAAGATATTTACGATACTAAAAACAGAATTTAACTTGAATTTATTTGAAAGCTAGGCTGAAAAGGATACAAGGTAATATACTTAAAGAAGGTAAAAATTTCATTCCATTGAATTTTCCTTCCATAATTTTAAATTTTCGTAAAACAGCAACATTTTTTCGAGTCTGTTAACCATATTTTCATAGTATTCGTGATCAGCGTATCGATTATTAGCTAAATTTAGAGCTAAAGTTAGATTTTCTTTATATTTTACAATTTTATCTTCAATCACATAGATTTCTCATTTTCTTTGAAATTTAAAATAGAAAAATATCTGGATAATACCGCAAAAGTTCTGAACTAAATAAGATAAAGATTAAATATTAAACCCAGTTATGAAAAATATCGTTTAAAATTAGATAATTGATATTTCTGAAATGAAAATATTAAATGCTTTTATTTATTAATTTCTTAATATAATTATTAAAATTAATTTACCGAAAGAATTGATGACAAATGACTAAACATTATAAAAATGAAGGAATAATGAAAATCTTGACGATACTAGGGGCTTTAGTAGGATTAGTATATATTATTAATGGTTTTGCTGGCTTAGCTGGCTATGGTTTTTTACCTACAATAGTCAACATTGAGCTTCTAGATAGAATCATTACTTTAATTATTGGACTTGTAATTGTTGTTTTAACGTTTTTAGTAGCATGGAAACCAAATAAACCCCTTCCATTTCATTGGCTTATTTTATTAATCCTTGCGATATTGCTGGTGATTTTTGCAGCAGGAATTTGGGCTTGCGTACTTGTTCTAATCGCGGCTATTATAGGTTTGATTGAAGAATTATAATTCATATCTAACCTCGAAAAACATATTTTTTTTCATATTTTTTATTGCAGAATTATATCTTTACGTTTTTTAAATAATACGAAACAATTTCTTCCGCTAGATTGATTTCTGTAACTTTTTGAAGGGCTGTAAAGCCGGGGATGGAATTTACTTCCAAAACTTGTAAGCCGTTTTCGCTTTCTATAATGTCAACACCTGCTATTTCTGTTTTCGTTATATTTGCAGCTTTTATTGCCAGATTAGATAACTCCTTAGAAAGCTCTAGGGGTTCAGATCTTGCTCCGGCGTAAATATTTGTTTTCCAATTATCACTTACTCTATACATTCCCGCTATTGCTTCATTTCCTAAGACTAAAATTCTAATGTCTCGATTAGGATGCTCAATAAACTCTTGAAGATAGAAAACCTCGTGTAATTGGCTTAATGTATAGAAAACATTTTCTGCAAAACCCTTATCGTTTATTCTTGTAATTCCAACCCCTTTTGAGCCAAAAAGAGGTTTAAGCACAATATCTCTACCAAGTTCTTCAAAAGAATCTAATGCGTCGTTAGCATTTTCGCATATTATGGTTCTTGGTGTTGGGATGTTATGCCTTTCTAAATAAATTGAAGTAAGAAATTTGTCGCTCGCAATTTCCAAGGATTCTCTTGAATTAATTAATTTCATTCCGTATTCTTCGATTGCGTTGAGTAAATCGAGTCTAAAGAAAATCTTTTGGGTGGGTGCAACGCCAAAACCTCTTACAAGAGCTCCGTATGGATCAAGGTTTTCAAATTGTTTTTGAAACTGGTTAATATTAATCTTCACTTTAATCGTTGACGGGATAAAATATTTCACCTTATATCCCCTTGATTCAAACGCTTTAGTTAAAGTTTGAACCTCAGGATCGTCGGGTTTGGGCGTAATTATCATAGAATGCATACTATTCACTCATATAAAATTTTTATAATTCAACTGACACTTAATAAATAAATTTAAGTTTTTTAAAAATATATTGAAGTCAATGGAATCGAACAATAAAGAAAATGAAACGGAAAAATTAACACGGATACTTTCAATAATTCAGAATCTATACTACAAAAGAAAAGACCAACTAGATGATTTAAAATTAGAAATCTCTGAAATTCAGTCCGTTTTAAACAACATAAACTCGTTAGTTTCGAATAAATCTTTCTCTAGTGCAGACGAGTTATATTCAAAATTACATGCTCAAGAAAATATATCTCTAGACGAGTATTTTAATGAAGAAATCTCTGAGGAAACTTTTAAGGGAACAAACATTAAGAGAAAAATCTTCTCAAATCAAGATCAAGAAGAAGAAAATTTATTATGCGTCCTTAACCTCTACGATTTTAAAAAAGTCGAGATAAAGTTTATCGATCCCGAAATAAGAGGAATACAAGAAACTTCTGGAAATTTTATCAACATTTTTCTAAAGGGAGCCCTTATAAAAATAAAAGAAAATAATCCTAACCTGAGTATTAGTTATCGGTTTAAGAATATTGATAAAATTGAATACATTACCATCTCAAATTTAAGCTCAATTGAAGATTATGATTTAATTACCGCAAAAATCCGAGAATTATTAGCTTGTGAAAACTAATCCCTTTAAGAAGAAACGTGTATTTGATAAAGTTTGAATACAATCTATTATATAAAGATATTATATTGATTAATTAAAATACAAAGAATTAATTATACAAAATTTCTTATTTATTTTAACTATTAATTTGGAGCGTATGAACAATGGCTAAGAAGAAAAAAATTTTAATGATGCCTGTCATTCATTCAAAGTTTAACGATAAAAAGCTAGAAGATTCGCTTTTAAATATGTCAAGAACTCTCTTAACAGAAAAGGGAGTCCCTCCTTCGTTTATCTTCCTTTCAGGAAGCTTTTTTGACGTAAAAGGATTTGTATACACGGGACTTCGCGCGTGGAAAGGTGTGGTAAAGCCCTCTGATGAGGGAAGACGTCCCCTGCTCGAAGCTACATTCGCTTCTCTCTCAGTTTATCTAAGTTCATTACTTGCGCTCCAAAGCGATTTTTTCTTCGCTTTCGAAGAGCTCAAAGACATTTTATTAGAGAAGAAGAGGGAAGATCTATGGGCTATTGTATCGGAAAAATTACCCTTCATTTCGCTTCCCCCAAAAGAAATGTACGGAAGTCAATCATCTCCAATATCTCCCTATTTTGTAATCGAACAAGATGAAGAACTCATATTGGGTGAGATTTATCCTTCGGCTTACTTAACGAAAGTTATTACTAATATCAAGACGAGATTTTTCGTTTATTTTCAATATCAGGGGTATTCCGCTTTTGGCTTTTTCGATTCTTTACCTGATCGGGCTAAGTTTGGTTTTGAAGAGAAAGCCAGAGATTTTGACGAGGAACCAACGTCAGAAAACTTGCAAGAGTATGCGAATAGTGCTAAAAATTTGAAAGAAGTTTTAATTGCGCTCATCGAAGCACATAATAACGCTTATCTGGGACAATATTTAATCGAGGATTACGAACTCCTGTTAAATAAACTATTAGAGTCGGAGGAATTTTAACATGGTGAACATTGGATTACTTGGGGATATCAGCGCTGGTAAAACGAGCATTCTTCGTCTTTTCGTGAGGTATTTAAAAGTCGGAGATATAGAAAAGGTTGAGGGAGGGAAAAAATGTACTGTTGTTAAAACCGATTTCTCCGGCGAAGCAACCGTTCCAAGAGGAGCTAAAGAAGATTCCCTTAACCAAAAAGAAACTAAAACAATTCACCCGAATCGAGTCGTATTTAGAGAGGACAGCACTGGAAAGGCTCACACCATCTTCGCGCCAGGAGGTGATAGGGCTCGCAGCGTCATTCGTATGGGCATCATAACCATTTCCCGGATTGCTACTCAGATTATAGCAGTTTTTTCGTGCGATCGTCCTTTAGAGAAGCAGTTTGAGTTTTTCCGCGACGTGAGGTTTTTTCCCGATAATATTTTTGTCTGTATAAATAAAATTGATTTAATTGAGAAAGATGCTGAAAAGAAAGTTCAAGAAGCAAAAGAAAAAATAACCGATTTCTTTAAGCAGAGAAAAATAAGCATTAAAGAGTTTTTTATAACTTGTGCTGAATCTGTAGAGGGTTTTGAGGATGTGCAGACCTATAACGATCGTACTGCCGAAATGATACTTAATATAACTACAGATGTTTAATTTTTTTCTTTTCAGAGTTTAAACGGTATTTTCCCTCTTTAAAAGAAAGTAAATCAGATTGTAATAGTGAGTTAACTGTTTCTAATAAGTTTGCATGAACGGAACTGTGCCCTTTATGTTCTTCAGAGATCCATAAGTTTTCTAATCGATTATCTAGTTTATCGAGGTTGATATGGTGAACGATATATTCTGTTTTTAAGAATTTTCCATCAAGAAGGCTTTTTTGAGAGATTTCTAGGTCAGGATGCTTCTTTAAATAATTTTCCATAAGTACAAGGTGTTCTGTTCGCTTAATTCTTCCCGATGGGCTTGTTTTTAATTCGGGATGGCGATAATTTTCTGGCATATATAAAACTACATATCCTTTGTCATTAATATACCGCCCTATTTCTGCCTTAGTTGGTATGTCCAACCTTTTTCGCTAATTACCGATTGTTTTATGGCTGAGATCGTAAATTTCGGCGATTTTTCGATCACTTAGATTTAATTTTTTATTATTTTAAATACGCTTAAGCCATTTTTCTCTTTTATATAAGGGAATCCTTTTTAATGAATGTTAATATTTAAATCCAAATGATATAAATCAGTAGATAAAACTCAGACTAAAAAAGGAAGAAGAAAAGAACTAAATCTTGCAGACTTATTCTTTCAATTTTAAAGATAATTTTACTAACAATTTATGTAAATCTAATTTATAGCCAATTAATGGTGTGAGTTGGACTTGGTTAGCCGTTTTATTTATTACTAAGTAACCTTTCTTCTCTAGCTCTTTTAAATCGTCAATTACCTCTTTTTTACTTCTCAATTTTTTAATTTCTTGGATTGAAGAAGCACCAGAATTCCTTAGACAAGATGTAAGTGTGCACAGTAAAGTTGCCGCTAAACTAGGTCTTCCCTCAAAAGGATTAGCCGAAATTAATTCTGTAACCTCACTATCGTAATTTATATACCAGTGTGAATTCAACGAATTGAATTTAATTTGAAGTCCCAGTGGGATAAGATAATTAGATAAGCCATTGATCAGATTTTGGAAATAAATCGAATTGTTCCTACTTTTTACATTTAAAATTTCGAGTATCTCTTCTTTAGTGGCTCCTATTTGATATAGATTCTTCTTTCTACTAAGTAAGTGCATTAAAATTGAAATTTCATTCATTTTTTCAATCACCTTATACATATAATGTATTTGTCTCTTTTTGATACTTTAACTTTCCCAATTGAAGTAAATGCAAAAGATATACGAACTGTTCGTAAATCTTTAGCTGATCAATATCTTTCTCAAACACCTCTTCAAAATAACAGGGGAGTTTATTTATTATGTTGTTAAAAAAGGCATTGACTTTTTCCGTGAACTTAAGCTTCGGAATTTCTAATAGAAACTCGTAATCGCTTCTCTCCTTATTCAAGTGTTCGATCGTGAAATCCATTGTTTTCTCTTTACAGAAACGATTTTTAGCGTATTCTAAGAAATTTAGAGATAGTGCTTCTATTTCAAAATAATTATTCCAGCAACCATTAAAAATCTCAATTATCTCACCTTCTTCCGGATTCTCTTTTAAGAAATCCATAAATTTTTTATCAATATCTAAAGAACTAAGTAAATTCCTTAATTCCTCAAATTTTCGATTAAGTAGTTCGCAGGCATTTACGTAGCTCTCAGAATAATTTTCGATGTTAAAAATGCTGAGTGAATCTTTTATATCGCTAAAAATTGGAATTAATTCGAGTTCTAATAAGTTAATTTTACCTGAAAGAACATCATAATTAATACTTTCAATCTTTTTGTTAATGTCCTTTGAAAAATCTATTTTTTCCATGATTACTTTTCTTTTAAAATTTTAGGTTTGAATATGGTAGATACTTCTTTTTTACCGACTCTTGCAACCCCAATTAACTTGTCAGCAAGTGAATACAACACATTTG
>JAHQWP010000052.1 GCA_029856235.1 Promethearchaeia archaeon | reverse complement strand
GGCACGAGCACCGTAATCACAGGTTATTTGGTTGGAAAACCTTCAGAAACTAATATCGGTGTTGATACATTAATTACTTACTTAGAGTTTATTGAGAATTTTAAGGAAGATGCTAACAATTATGAAGAAATTAGGGTTTATGAAACAGCAGCAGATACCATAAAAAACTATGTAGCAGATAGACACTTGGGATTACAATTTAAAAACGAAATATCTAAGTCTACTAGATACAATCCAATATTTCACCAAGATTGGTATAAAGCCAGTTTAGTAGTGTTTAAATTAGTCACTTTTGGAGGGATAAACCCTATAAGCTTTGATTTTCTTTCACCAAATCTTTTTGATGGTGATCAAAACACAGGTCTCTTTCAACCACATCACATTGATTCAAGACAAAAAAGTATGCTTCAGTTTGATATATTTTTGCTTCTTGATCCTCAATGGCATGGAACTTTTGGAAAATTATCACGAACTGATTTAGGTGTAAGATTATCTCAAAAGTTAGCAGATTGCGTTTTAGAGTTAATGGCTATTGATAGAGATGTAACGCAGGCAGATATTGAGAAAGTATTTGGAGATCTGGAACTATTCGGTAGAAAAGCTTCTGAATGGTGGACGAGTAATCCCAATTTTTTGACACTATTAAGAAATTGGAATGCCGATAGGAAATTAATCAGGGAAGGAAAGATTAGAGAATTCTTAAATCAGAGATTTACTCTTAGAGATGATGACGGAAATGTGATCCTAGATGATACCGGTATACCAATGAACCCCGTTCTTGAAATGTATGACAGAATTGTTAGAGAAAAGTTTAATGCCTTCTTCCTTCTTGAAGGCCTACGAGACATATCCCATCTCTTAACTGGTAGGGATTTAGAATTATTAAAACGCTATTTCAAGATTGATTAAATTTAAATATATCTAAAGTTTTATCGGTAATAGACATGAAGAAGAGTAAAAAGATTGTTATTGGAAATCCATTGCTTCAAAGGATTCGTAACAACTTCCGTCTTGTTTTAGTGTTAGAATCCAATAGAAGACTCGAATTAATTGCAGACAAACGTCTTGCAATTGAGCAAGGTTCAGATGGGAAAATTCGGGATTTGTCAGCTGAAGAAAAAAAAGAGGTGTTAGAATTATGCACCTTTTCAAGTTATTTGTCTGAATTGTTAAGATCATCGATTTGTGTTTGTGGTATGTGTCCTGCTACCGATAAAGATATGGAGTATAATCCCACACTTAAAAGGTGGTATTGTTTGAATTGCTTCAAAGATTTACAAAGTACTTACATTCGCGAAAAACCTTTAATGTTGTTAACGGATGATTGGGACGAAAGTATGGAGCACTTTTTTTCTTCTTTTTTTTAGGCTTTTTTATATATCCAGAAGAATAGTTTACTAATAATACTACTAGAATTTTCCTGTTTCTTTTTTTAGCTCAAAAACAAAGAATTTATTATCTTGGAGGTATTACTTAAAACAAAAGTTTCTTAATGAAGCGTTTTTTCAAAAAAAAAAAATAAAAAAGAAGAAAGGTTTTCAGTTTGGTAAAAGGAACCGTAAAGTGGTTTGACTCTAGAATGGAGTTTTCGCTTCGAGAACATCTCTAGAAAAGGCTACGGGTTTATTACTCGAGAAGATGGTTCTGGTGATATTTTCGTTCACTTCTCTGCGATTAAGGGAGAGGATGATGATTTTAAAATCATCTACGAAGGGGATATCGTAGAATTTGAAGTTACTGATGGCGACAAAGGCCCACAAGCAACAGATTTAACGGTTGTAGAAAAAGGACCGCGTCAGAGTTTTAGATCAGAAAGACGTTATTAAAAATTAATGTAATAGTTAATTTAGAACGCGTAAAAAAGTAAGAAATATTTAAGGAAAGTCAGAAAAATAGAAACGATTAAGCTGCTCATGGGAGGAGAATTTTACTTTTTATTAGTTTTTGATTTTTCCCCTTTTTTTTATTATCTTTTTTAAAACATGATTAGAATGGATAATTATAAATGACTAAAGTTTTATTATGAACGTGAAATGGTAGTCCTTTTCGAATCGTATGGTAATTTTACCTCGGGTCAAACTTCATACAAGGCGTTAATTTCGAGAAAGTCCAGAGGAACGATTACGTTGACTGATAAGGAATTCCGGTTTAAATCCGAAAAAGACAACATTTTATTTCATTTGAGAACAAACGATATTGAGAATTTCTCGGTAAAGAATCGATTCAAACTTCCGACTATAGAATTGGTTAGCGTCCAAGGAATGAGTTACACCTTTTATCCACACAAAAAGGAGAGAAGTTCGCTTACTACTTCAAAAAAAGCAACCGAAGATCTATTTAGAGAACTGACGCGTAGTACTTTTAAAAAAGAAAACCCCATTCTATTTGAAACTATAGGTAGTCTTAAGAATTGCGCCACGGAAGAAGATCTTGCTTCTGAAGCATTACCTGGAGTAATTTTTCTAAACGAGGATTATTTATCCTTTAAACCTTTTAATGAGAAATCGATTGCGCAAATATCTGTATTAAATATTATTAATATCTCAAGCGATAAGTCAAAATCAGGTCCTGCTGTAAACATTCAAACTAAAGAGGGTAAATTTTACTCGTTTATAACACTTAAAAAGCACATCGGGAGATATTCAAAGGAAAAAGCTAAAACAGAAAGATTATTTGAGTTAGTCAATCAAGCAAAAATATACAAATCTTCAGAGCAGACACGTTTAGAAAAAGAGGAAAAAGAAAAAATCAATCGAGTTAAATCGATGATGGAAGTTTCAAGTAAAGTAAGGCTTGATATGATTAGGACGGCATTAGATATGGACAAGAAACTCTTTACTGAAAAGGTTTTCCAATGGGCTAAGCAGTTTAATTTTTTAATAGATGGAGACTATTTAGTTATCAATCAAGATACAGCTACAGATTTCCTCAACGATTTATCTACGGGACCAAGTATCTTATCTCGGAGGGGATTGAAAATGAAATGTAGATTTTGCGAGAAGTTAATTGAATATGGAGTTAAAATATGTCCTTTTTGTGGGAAGGAAACGGTAAACTCTTAAAAATTGAAAAGGAATAAAAATAGTTTTTAATTTAATCTAATCTTTCTATTGTACTAAGCGCCGTTCACCTTCAAAAGATCGCAACCTGGAGAATTCTTGGGAGACTTCTAAAGTTCCAACATATTCTCCATCATCTTCATGCATAGCGAAGTATCTGATCATTATAAAAGCTCCCTCTGCTTGAAACCAGAACAAAAATACGCTCCATACAATGGTTATACTGATAGAAACAATAGTTCGGTAAGAACGTTTCTTAGTGATAAACGCTGTAATACTACTTATTGGCTTGCGTATTATATATAAAATAATATTAATTACTATTAGATTTTTAACAACTTGCGTCCATATAGAAAGATAAATAATCAAAATCGCAGCGAAGATGAGAATAGAATATATGAGTAAATAGTATTTTTTCTTCATAATGCTATATTTAGTGTGCTTTGGTAGAAATATTTTTTTTCGAAAATGAATAAACTATATATTTCAATCTAACATAAGTTTTATTTAGGTTTAGAAATACTTTTCTGTAAAAACCACGAGGTATACGAATACATGATGTATAACAATCTAGATGATTTATCACCAGAAGATGAAGCGGAGCTTAGACAATTAGAGGTACAGATTACAGAACTATTTTCACTTCTGGAGAAAAGCGAAATTCAAATTAGTTTATTAAAAGATGAAAATTCCCAACTCAAAGCTCAAATCCAGAAATTACAGCAACAACCAAGGTCTAGTCAATATAAAAGTCCTCAAGTAGAAACGATTAAAGTGCCAAAAGAAGTTATTCCTACTGTTGTCCCTACGGATACAAGTCTAAGACAAAATAAAAGAAAATGTCCAAATTGTGGAGCGATGGGATTTTCCATTAAAGAAGTTGATGACAAAACAAAAATAATCTGTTATTCTCCAAGAAAGATTTACAAAAAAAAGAAAGTTTGTACAAAGTGCAGATTTGAGTTTTAAATCCTTTCTAATATGAAATTTTATTCTTCCACCAATAGGGGTAAGGGATAGAAAGAAAGCGATCTTTGTTAAACACTTTAATTTCATTTTCTAATAAGACGAATGCAACGCCACCTAAGAAGGGAATCCAATCTCGATCGGGAGGTAATCCAAACCATCCGTACCTTAACGCAATTAGAAATATATCGTGGGTAATGTGAATATCTATACCACCCTCTTGAGCGTTTTTTATTCCTTTCCAGATATGACTTGCCGCGTTTTGACAATATGATTGAAGCGGGGCTATTTTTTCAGGAGAATAGAAACCAACCGCCCAGCGATGCATAAATCTAAGGGGGGACTCGGTTCTAAAAATATTTAAAAAGAACCTTGGAGCAGTTCCAGCCTGAAAAAGCGGAGTAAGCATTCCATTTAAAGTTCCTGTACCTCCGACACTTACAAATCCCTCAAAAATATCTTCTGCTGTTTCTTTGCAACGTTCTACAATACTATGAAACAATCTAACTGTTCTTGAAGGGGGAAGATTTTGACCAAAAATTTTAGCAATTTGATGACCTTGGGGGGTTAACTTTAAATCGACCATCTTTTCGTGTTTTGTTGGATTATTACGATGAGAATGCCGTAAAACAATAATTAATTTAGATTTTTCTGGAAATTTATCAATAGCTTCGGTAATATTTCGTGCCTCTCTGGCCCAATCGGCATTTTTCCAAATATGTTCACCATCCATCTTATAGAATGAAAAGAATCAATGCTAAAAAAGTTAATTTAAGCCTAAATTAAAAAATTAGATATATAACAATTTCTTACTTATCATTTAATTAAATTAATAGAATGAGGTTTGTTTTTCAATGGAAGAAAATCAAATAAATCCTGATATCATTATTTATGGAGCTGGTGCGATTGGTGCTTCTATTTGTGGGTGGATAACTCCTGTCTACAATAATATTTTTTTATTAGCGCGAGGAGAAAATGCTCAAGCAATTAAATCTAAGGGTTTGATTATGTACCAAAACTCAATTGATAATAAACAAGTAATTAATGTTAATGTAATTGAAGATTTAAACGAAAAGCTAAATGCAGCTATCGTAATAATTTCTGTTAAAAACTACGATCTCGAAGAAGTAGCAAAAGATATCTATTCTAAAATTGGAGATATTCCAATAATAATTGCTCTACAAAATGGGATTGAAAATCAAAATATTTTACCGAAATATTTTTCAAAGGTTATATACGGAGTTATAATGGTTTCCGCATGGAGAGATGATCCCGGTGTATTTGGTCATATAATCAAAGGTTATGCTATGATTGGCACCTTAGATAACACTCTTCAAGCCGAGATGAAGAATATTAAGAAAATCTTTGCTGGAGGTTTCAAACTTAGAATTTCCCAAAATATCCAAGATGCTATCCATACCAAATTGGTTTTTAATCTATCAAACTCAATCCTAACATTAATTAATCACACCAAAATAAATAAAGAATCTATTTCAAAATTAGGACAAATATACTATAAAACTCTAGATGAAGGTGTCAAGATTTTAGAAGTAGCAGGTTTTAAAGAACAAAGATTACCCGGAACGGTTCCATGGGATGTTTTAAAAAAAACAGCTAGAGATTCAGACGAAATTTTGGGAACTATGGTTCTAAACCAGTTAAAGGGTGTTGGTCCAAACAGTATGTCTCAAGATATCATCGTACGTCAAAAAACAATATCTGAGCTTGAACATTTAAATGGATATGTCATTAAACTCGCGAAAAAATCAGGAATTTCGGCTCCCTTTAATAGCACAATATATGAGCTGTGTAAATTAAAATTCCAAAAAAAGCCTTTTAAACAATTAGAAGCAGAAGACGTATGGCAAGTTATTCAAGAAAAATTGAATTGAGAATCAAGCAACCATGAAAATTTAATAAAAAATAAAAAAAATTTTTGCTCACTCTGTATTACGCATGATTTTATTCCACAGTTTGGAAGGCAGGATTATCAATAAAAAGAAATAGAAAAAAAATTAGATGATTTTAGAGAATACTTCTTAGAATGCTTTTTTTTTAAGTCTCCTCGGAATGGAATAACTTTATATCAAAAAATAAGATTATTCCACCTCCAACCCCTACAATTGCGAGAAGCCAAAATGCATAAGGAGCATAAAAGCAACTAATAGATGGATAAACCACAATTAGATTTAAAAGAATAAATACTAATCCTACTACAATTAGAATTATACCATACAATTTTTTCCGTTCCAATTTTTTTCACATCCAAAGCTATTTTTATTCATTAATATCAATAAAGAAAAAAAAAGAAAATAAATTTTACTCATTTTCTATTACCCATTGATTTTATTCCACGTTTTAGAAGACAGAATGAAGATCAATGCCACACTGCTAATAACTGGACCCAGGATGAACATGGAGAAAGCGGGGGACGCACTTTCAATGAACATGGAATAGAAAGCTAAAGGAAAGCCTGCCGAAATTGACAAGAATGCACCTGCCAATCCAGTAATTCGCACTTTTTCTTTATTTCTGGCTAAGAAAATTCCTATTGTTGTAATTCCAAAAAGGATGGATGCAATCATGTTCGTAGGCATAGTGAGCATATACATGCTGGCCGGAGCATAATTGTCAATCAGGGGATTAATTTGTGGTAATCTATTTGACATTCTGGTAGTTGCTGCAATTCCGTTTATGAAATTCAGAATGAATGCCATGCCAAGGACCAAACCAAACCATGCTTTCTTCCCCCTTTCGTGGCCCTTTCTCATTACTAGAATGAAATATACCAATAAATTAGGGAAAAAAATCAGAAACCAAGGTCCTGGTATCGCTGCTCTACTTTCCATAGCAGGAATATTTGGCCAAAAGCTTGAAAAAAGGGTTATAACCACGGCGATTACACCGACATTATAAGCCCACTCTTTTTTCCCGAAAAAGCCCACACCCGCTGTTAACCATATCATTCCTGCCAGAATACCGAAAACCGCAAAAAGCGGTATGAAAAAGGGAGATACAAGTCTGCACTCTGTGGCGGCGGCGGTTTCGGCAGATACAATATTATCTAAATGGAGAAAGATAAATAAATAGGAACAAAATACTCCTGCTGCACCCAAAATGAGAGAGACTACTCCCATAGCTCCACCCTTTTCTGATCTAATATTTGTTTCTTCAGTCATTTTATTCTACCAATTATTTTTTATTTTTGTTTTTAAAGTAAAATTTATATTTTATAAATTTATTATATTCTCCAATTATATAAAAGTTTACTTTTTTTCTGGAATCTAGATATTCCAGATTTGGAAACTGTAAATTATTTAAGATAAAGTGAAATGGGGTAAATATTGAAATGATTATTCATAATATGGCCAATTTATATTGAGTTTACCTATTCCAAGTATTTACTAAGAGTTAGTTGACAAACAATACATGCTTAATTCTATTTAAGACCTATGCCAAATAAATGCCCCTTATATACAAACACTTTAGCTTCTTTTGCACCAGCACTAAGTAATTCTTCCTTAAATTTTTCTTCGGAACTAGTATCTATATCCGTGTAAACATTTTTTACCCATTTAATATATATATTTAGTAGGGCATGTTCGATATTTGGC
>JAHQWP010000051.1 GCA_029856235.1 Promethearchaeia archaeon | reverse complement strand
TTAATTTCTTCGCCATTAATTACTGTTATTCCGCTATCGGGGTTAAGAAAACCTAAAATACATCTAATAGTAGTCGTTTTTCCAGCACCATTCGGCCCTAGAAACCCAAACCTTGCTCCTTTTGGAACCTTAAGCGAAATGCCGTCGACTGCTTTGATCTTTCCTTTGTTATAATATTTTTTTAGATTTTTTATTTCAATCGCGTTCATTTTTCTTTCACCTTTTTTGAAAAATGTTCTTTTACCATAATATTAAATAATTTTTACCTATATAAATGTTTTCATTTATAGTGAAAATGAAACACTAAAAGTTCATGCAATTTGAAAACACTTAATAATAAGTATTGCCATATTATATCTAAGGAATATAAATTTAAGTGGTCAGATTTCATTATCTTTATCAATGCCAACTAATACAGAAAAATTTAAGCCTATTTTAGAATTAACGGAGGCTATAATTCAAAAATATTTGAGTCAAAATAAAGGTAGAAATATTAATTACTTAAAAGAGGCGATAAAAGATTTCCTTACGAATCCATTATGGGACAATGATTCATTGTATCAATTAAAAACAAGTTTTAAAGACCTTAAGGTTAATGATGAAGAAACCAAGGCTTTATGGAATGCAATGGAAGAAACATTTGATCTCTGTTATGCACAACATCTAAAAAGTAAATCACACATATATGAAGGGAAAGTTAGAGTTTACGAAAAGCGTTTAATCGAAATTCTGGTAGATGCCGGTAAAATCAAAGGTCAGAACGCTGTTTTTGGTTCTATAATTGGTTATTTACTACTCCATGGAAGCTTAACTCAAACACAACTTAAAGAATTAACAGGATTTTCAAAAGGTGCTATCTCTCAGAGTTTAAAGATATTATCGAGTGCTCCTGCAATAAAAAAAGAACCTTTAGAGGGAAAACGCGAATATCTCTACACTCTCGGAACTAATATGGCTGATATCGCAACTAACATTGGATCTTATAAATCCGAATCTAATGAACGTGCAATCGAATTCTTACAAAGTAAGGCTCAAGAATTAGATAAAAATAATGATAAAAACGGTTATAAATCTCTCTCAAAAAGGGTAACTGAAATGATTAATTTCTTTGAATATAATGTAAAAGTGTTACAAAAGATTAAAGAATCAAGCTTTATAACAGAGCTGAGGGAGGATAAAACTTGAATATGATTGAAGAATTCGATGCCGAAATAGAAACGATTGAAAAGGACATTTTCAAATTCCTAATGTCCTACTCTCTTTTTATCGGACAAAAAGCTACTTTCATAACAATTAAAATTTATTTTATTACCCGCAAATCCTTAACTCAAGAAAAATTGAAAGAGCTTACCGGATTCTCGCGAGGAACAATATCACAAGAAATTCAAAAATTAATATCTATGGATCTTATCGAAAAAACTGGTGTGTCTAACACTGGGGAAATTACCTATACAATGAAAAATCCAGTGATAGCTTTTATTCATTCATTCAGAGACCTTACAAGCGACATCTCGAAATTTGCTAACAAAATTAATGCTGTTAAGGAAGATATTGAAATGGAAAAGGAAGAAATAGAAAATCTGCATGGGTTTGACAAGGTGTATCAATTAGTCAATACGTTGGCGAATTCTATCCCATTTTCTCTCGAATTAATAAGAATGATTGAAAAAGAATTAGCTAAGTACCAAGAAGAATGATAAAATTATAAATAACTGTAGAAATATAATCAATAAAAATATTCATAATTAAAAGTGTAAATTAAATTTTGGAAGAGAATTTTCAATGGGATTTCCCATACCCTTCTCGAAGAATGCCAGTATTAGCACAAAATATAGTTTCTACATCTCAACCTCTTGCCTGCCAAGCAGGATTAAGTATGCTTAGAAAAGGAGGAAACGCTATAGATGCTGCAATAGCAACTGCGATAACACTTACGGTGGTCGAACCCGTTAATAATGGGATTGGAAGCGATGCTTTTGCAATCATTTGGGATGGAAAGAGTATCGTTGGATTAAACGCTTCTGGAAAATCTCCGGCGGGGTGGACAATAGAGCATTTTTCTAAATATAAATCAATGCCATTATTAGGTTGGGATTCGGTTACGATTCCTGGGGCGGTTTCAGCATGGGTTGTACTCTCAAAAAAATATGGACAATTAAATTTTAAAGAATTATTCGAGCCAGCAATCCAATATGCTGAGAAAGGATATTTAGTGTCTCCTATAACTGCAAAATTATGGAAACAACTAACTGTAATGTATAAGAAGAATAAGTTTCCAGAGTTCCATGAGACTTTTCTCCCTAATGGAAGAGCTCCGAAACCAGGTGAATTGTTTAAAAATCCAAATCAAGCAGTTACTTTAAGAGAAATCGCAGAAACAGAGGGGGAATCTTTTTATTGTGGAGAACTAGCAAAAAAAATTGTAGATCATGCTACTAAGACTGGTGGATTGATAACTCTCGAAGATTTAGAAAACCACGAAGTAATATGGGAAAAGCCACTAACACTGGAATATAAAGGTTTAACTTTGCATGAATTACCGCCTAATGGTCAAGGATTAGCCGCTCTAATAATGTTAGGGATTTTAAAAAATTACGATATTAACCAATATGAACCTGATTCTCCGCAATCTATACACTTACAAATAGAAGCCATGAAAATAGCTTTTTCAGATGCTTATCGCTATATTTCTGATAAAAGATTTCTCGAATTTGACCCATCAATGTGCCTTTCTACCCATTATTTGGAAGAGAGAGCGAGTTTAATTGATTTACAAAATGCAAAAAAATTCGAGTTTGGCGTCCCTGAAACCGGAGACACTGTATACCTAACTACTGCTGATACTGAGGGTATTATGGTCTCTTATATTCAATCAAATTATCTTGGATTTGGTTCTGGCATTGTTATCCCGGGGACGGGTATCAGCCTTCAAGACCGTGGAAACGGTTTCAATTTAATCGATGGTCATCCGAACCAAGTTGGACCAGGAAAACGTCCATATCACACCATCATTCCGGCATTCGTCACAAAAAACAGAGAACCACTTATGAGTTTTGGTGTTATGGGAGGGTCAATGCAGCCCCAAGGACACGCTCAAATGATGGTTAGAATTTTTGAATATCAACAAAACCCTCAAGCGGCGGTCGATGCTCCAAGATGGCGAGTAATGCAAGGAGTTAAAATTAATCTTGAACCTGGCTTTAAAAAAGAAACGCAAGAACATTTAAAAAAATTAGGTCATCAAGTATATAATGGACATTACTTCGAATTTGGTGGCGCTCAAATCATATCTAAACTTGAAGATGGCTATCTTGCAGCTTCCGATCCAAGAAAGGACGGTCAAGCAGTTGGTTATTAAATTACTTAGAAACAGATCGAGTAGATATTTATAATATTTTAGGAAATACATCTAAAAACATAATGTCGATATACCTTGACTTTATATTTTAAACAGATAAAAGGAGAAGTATAAAATACTTTAGAAATTATAGTATATTTATTAATAATCACTCAGTGAAAAAGCATTATGACTAATCAATATATTTTGTCACATGATTTGGGAACAACAGGTGATAAAGTTGTTCTTTTCGATTTGGAATTGAATGCCATTCATCATAAAAAAGTATCCTATCCTATTTATTATCCAAAAGAAGGTTGGGCAGAGCAGGAACCTGAAGATTTTTGGAATGCGGTAAAGAAGTCTACAAATGAAGTTATTAAAAATGCTGATATTAAAAAAGAAGACATTATTGCAATGGTTTTCGACTGTCAAATGAACTGTACAATCCCAATCAACCAAGAAGGAAAAGCTTTAATGAGATGTATAAGTTGGCTCGATACAAGAGCATCGATCGTTACTCGTAAATTTTCAAAAGGATTGATAAAAATTGCGGGATTCGGTTTGAGAAAGTTACTCTTGTTCATTAAGGTTACAGGAGGGGCTCCTGGTGTGAACGGTAAAGACCCAATTTCTCATATCTTGTGGATTAAAGAGCATAAACCAGATATCTATGAAAAAACATATAAGTTTTTGAGCGTGAAGGATTTTATTATTTATAAATGTACCAAAAAAGCAGTCACTTCCCGGGATTTAGGTCATACTTCTTGGATGATGGATAGTAATCCCGGAAAGTTCGTGTGGTCTGATAAAATTCTAAAAAAATTTAAAATTGATAAGGAAAAGTTACCCGAGATTAGAAAGTCAGTTGAAAAAGCAGGAGCCCTAACCAAGGATGCTGCAGAACTGCTCGGATTGGTAGAGGGAATCCCAGTATTTGTTGGCTCTGGAGATTTGACTTCAGCAGCAATAGGATCTGGAGCGATTTTAGATAATCACCCAATTATTTGCTTAGGAACCTCTGATTGGGTTGCAGTACATACATCTGAAAGATTGAAGGATCTTATACATTATACTGGAAGCATTAGTTCGTCTCAAGATAACTATCTATGTATTTCTAAGCAGGAAACAGGTGCTGCTTGTCTTGATTGGATTATAGATCAAATGTTCAAAGATAAAGCGAAAGTTTATAAAGGAGATGTAAAAGGATTGTACGATTATTTGAATTCAATGGTTAGATCTAGCCCAGTGGGAGCGAAAAACCTAATATTTACTCCGTGGATGTTTGGAGAAAGAAGCCCTCTGAACGATCCTAAGGTCAGGGCAGGCTTTTATAATTTAAGTCTCAACCATGCGAGAGAAGATCTGCTTCGCGCGATATATGAAGGAGTGGGCTATAACATTAAATGGGCCCTGCGAATTGTTGAAAAGCTCGTAGGTGAAACTAAAAAGATCAATGTTATCGGTGGAGGCGCTAATTCCGAAATCTGGTGCCAAATTTTATCCGATATTTTAGATAGAAAAATAGTGCAATTGTCAGAACCAGATTTAGCTGCAGCAAAGGGCTCAGCTATAGTTTCAATGGTAGGATTGGGCATTTTCAAATCCTTCTCGGAAGCGATTCCCTTGATAAAAATTCAGAAAGAATATGAGCCAAATTCCAATACTACCGAAATATATCAAAAACTCTTTGCTGAATTTATGAAATTATATAAAAGAAATAAGCAAATGTTTGAACTTTTGAATAATTAACTTTTTCTCTAATAACTCACTTTTTCTTTTCGTTTCTACTACTCAAGCAGTGGGTTATTGAATTGAATCAATTTTTTTTATCTGCCTTGGTTTCAACTAGATATGGATTAAGTAACAAAATTCCTACAATAAAGAATGGAATTAAAGACCACTCAACAATAATTGAAATGATAAAAGGTGCTTGCGAACTAACGGCCTCCCATACAATCCCTCCCAAGAAAGGACCTACAATCATTCCGATCGATTCAAGAAAGGTAATTAAGCCAAAGATCTTTCCCCGATGTTTAATTGAAACACGGCTTAAAACATTTACCATTACAAAACCAGTAGTAAGCATAATAGTTTGATCTATTACAAGCAAAATACTAAAAATCCATAAATTTCCTGAATTAATAATCATCCAAGTCACTATTCCCCCAAGAAAGCTGGTAATAGATATGGCAAGATAAGGATTAATCTTGTCTGCAATGGTACCTAATTTTGGAGCAATAAGAGATCCAATTACAGAAGTGGGAAGATAAAACCACGCTACCAATCCCGCATTACTGCTGATATGCTCGAGGACATAAGGTTGAATATAAGGACGATAAAAACCAACGTTAATTGCACTAAGGAATAATCCTGAAAATAGCAAAATAATCCCCAATACATAAATACGGAATGTTGGTGTTCCAGATAATTGACCAGATGATTTTAATTCTGTTTCTAATAATGGATCATTCTCTTCCTTATTATCAGGATAAATAAATTTTTGTTTTTCATCGACTTTTCGTGAAAATTGAACACCTGCGTAGAAGTTAGCTATTCCGAATATTGGAATTGCACCGTATATTATAAAATTATTAAGTGGTGTGAATGCATTTGCTATACTAAATACAGTAAATCCTACTATTGTGCCAATTACCATACCAATCCCTAACGCGAATCTGCGCTTCCCAAATGCGGACGAACGATGATATTTTGAAGATTTCTCTGCTATAATAGTGTCTAATGGATTCCAAAATATGTATGCTCCTAGACCTAAGAGAAATGCACTAATATACATTCCTATTAAAGATGACAGTATTATAGAAATATAGAGTCCAAAATAAGATGCTCCTCTTCCAAACGAACCAATCATGACTAAAATTCTCTTGGAAAAATGATCAGATAAATATCCTATGAAACTAGAGCTGATTAACCCTCCAAAGGTAAGAAATGAAAAGAATAATCCTAAGTTGGTAGCGGGATAATTTAAGACTTGTTTAATCAAGTAAGCTATAATAAATTCAATAAAAAAAAATCCTAGTGAATTCCAAACAACAATATATATCACTGAATTAAAATCTGAAGTGAATTTGTGATGGTCTGGCACCTTTTCTTTTTTTTCATCAGTGAAACTCAAACGCATAATTTCAATTAAATAAAAGAGTTAAAGCAAAAGAATCTTTGTTTATGATAATTTCAAGGAAAAACTTATTTTTAAAATCCCACATACTTCCCAAAACTAAAAAACATTAATAGTTTTAATGACAACCTTCATTTTATTAAATATTCTAAATATTATTATTAGAAAAAAGTGTGAATTCACATGCCAAGTTCAAAAGATTATATGGAAATGGATGATAAATACTGCGCTCATAACTATCACCCTATCGAGGTGGTTATTTCTAAAGCAGAAGGAGTTTGGGTTTACGATCCAGAAGGTAAAAAATATTTAGATTGTTTATCTGCCTACTCTTCTCAAAATACAGGACACTGTCATCCAGAAATTATAAAGGTTTTAAAGGATCAAGCAGATAAAGTTACCTTGACCTCTCGCGCGTTCCATAACGATGTGATGGGCCCCTTTTTAAAAAGACTGTGTGAAGTTGTAGGAACGCACATTAACGACCCAAAGAACGCGGGGATTATGGCGCTTCCTATGAACACTGGAACTGAAGCCGTGTCTTCTGGGTTAAAAGTCGCGAGAGCATGGGGTTATATTAAAAAGAAAATTCCTAAAAACAAAGCTATAATTATTGTCTGCCGGGATAATTTTCATGGAAGATCAATCACCATAGTTGGTTTTAGCACTGATATTGAAGCCGTTAGATATTACGGTAATTTTGGGCCTTACACTCCTGGATTTGTAACCATTCCTTACGGCGATGCTGAAGAATTGGAAAATACTATCTTAGAAATAGGTCCTGAAAAAGTCGCAGGATTCCTATTTGAACCCGTTCAAGGAGAAGCTGGTGTTAAAGTCCCTCCTGAAGGATTCATTAAAAAAGTAAGAGAAATCTGCTCAAAATATAATGTTTTGATGATCGCTGACGAAATTCAGACTGGATTCGGAAGAACTGGAGAATTATTTGCATGTGATCATGAAGATGTAAAGCCTGATGTAATCTTACTTGGAAAAGCTCTTGGTGGTGGCGTTTACCCCGTTTCTGCTGTAGTTACAAACAAAGATATTATTGGTCCTGATGTCATTAAGCCGGGCACGCATGGTAGTACTTTTGGAGGAAATCCTTTAGCTTCAGCTGTGGCTTTAAAATCTTTAGAGGTCCACCTTGACGATCACCTTGCCCAACGTTCTAAAGAATTCGGCACATACTTTTTAGAAGGGCTTAAAAACATCGCAAAGAAGAAAACGATCGTTCCTATAAAGGATGTT
>JAHQWP010000050.1 GCA_029856235.1 Promethearchaeia archaeon | reverse complement strand
TACAAAAGTGTAAAAACTTATATTTCTGATATTCTTACTTTCTTCACAATCTAAATTAGAAAAAAGTTAAGAACAGCAAAATGGAAGAAAAAAATATATCTAAGGTTTTAAAATATGTATTTCTAGCCTCTGGTCTAGCAGCTTTCATATTCGGAATAGCATTTATCCTATTCGTGGAAGTTTATTATAGTTTATTAGGTTGGCCTTACGAGGAACCATTATTTACGAGAGTTCTAGGTGCCGCTCTTCTCGGTCTAGCAATCCTTCAATGGTTATCTTATAGAGAAAAAAAATGGGAAAACGTAAAAAATGTGGTAATTATGATGATTGTCTGGCATTTTCTTGGTGCAGTTGTAACTATAACGGGGCAGTTTTTATTCAATCTCCCTTTGGGTAATTTAATTCACATAATTGTTTTTATTGTATTCTTAATAGCTTACATATACGCGTTTTATTTACACAGATAAGAGTAAATTACTATTAATTTCTTCTTTTATTTTTTTAAAAGTCTATGCGATACACAGTTTTAAATCGCTTAGAGGTTTTTTAACTTCTCCTTCTCTTTAAGCTTCTTTTTTTCTAATTTTTTCTTTTGTTTTTCTAACTTCTTTCGTTTTTTCTCTTCTTGTTTTGCTGCTTTTTCTTTTTGTTTTCTCTCTTGCTTCAACCTTTCAAGTTCCAGTTTTTCTTTTTCAAGAGCTTCTTGTTCTTCTCGTTCCTTTTGTAATCGTTCTCTTTCTTTTCGGAGTTCCTCTTGTTTCTCTCTTTCAATTTTTTCTTGTTGTTCTCTTCTTAATCGTTCTTGCTCTTTTCTTTCTTGTTCAATACGAATTTTTTCTAACCGCTCTGCTTCTAATCGTTCTTGCTCTCTTTTTTCGCTCTCTTTTCTTTCCTGTTCCAATCGTTCCAATCGTTCTTTCTCTAAACGAGCTCTTTCTAACCTTTCTCTCTCCATTCTTTCACTTTCTTCAATTTCAAAAATCCACTCGTCAACTTTACGAGCTAATTCCGATTGTTCTTTTATTGCTAATCCAAAACCAGGCTCTTTTTTAAGGTAAAAGTTCGCATATTTACTCATTTCCCATACTTTTTTCTGATGTAAGGTGGTTGCGCTTACGCCAATTTTTCTCACGGCTTCTCTTGCGATTTCAAAGGCTTGTCCGAGCGTTCTCATTTCATAATTACCTTCGACAACATTCTTCAAATAATTAAGAATTTCTTTAATATCAGCTTTAGGTGGGGGAGGTAATGGTTTAAATTCTACCTTTTCAGATTTCATTGTGTCAATTTTGAAGCTTTTTTGTTCGAGATTCCTTGTATCCGTAGTTTCGAGCTTATAAATTGGACTTTCTTTAACTTCTTCGTATGAGGGTGGTTCTACTAATTTAGGTAATGGAAAATGCGTTTTTTTTGCCTTTCTCGGAAAATCTATTGACCAACCTATAAACTCAAATAACCGTTCTTCTGCAGAAACAAAAACTGATTCTTTAGATTTAGAAGTTAATGACTTATCTCCCTGTTTCGAGGATATTGGTATATCTGTACCAAGCATTGGTAAGGTTTTCTCTAATATCGAGAAAAGATACATAGGGTCAAACTCAATGTTAGAATATATCTCCTTTAAATTTTTGATATTGTCCTCAATGATGTTAAGGTTAATAGGAGAAATTGTATCTTGCAATATCTTATCTGCTGAATAATTAATTCCTTCTATCCCAGCTGTAGGATTAAGGTAAGGAGAATCACCTTTGGCTCTCATTTTATCAGCAACCAAAATCTGGTTATACGCTTCCCAGTGTGAACTTAATAACTTATGTCCTTCGCTTGAGACCTGATAAGAATCACCTTGGCGAATTGTATTCATCATCTCTAAAAAGATGTCTTTATGAGGTATGAACACATTTCTCATTAAGGCGCCCTTTATAAAGGTTAAGTGATCTTCTGGTTTATAGGATAAATTAATCGGAACTTTAATCACCTTTTCTGCAATAATTACCTCTCGGTCCTCTTCTAAAGTTATGTTTGACGAAGTCGCCATATGATCGTAAACAAAATCTGGTAAAACTAACCCAGTTAGGATTCTGTTATCGGTTATGTAATTACCTGATTCTAATTCAAATTTAAGAAAGTAATATCCCAATCCGAATAAATAATAGAGCGTTCCATTACTTGTTTCAATTGAATAATCATAACCGCTAAAAAAGATAACCATATCTGTTTCGATTTTTGAGACTGGATGATGGACATATGTCCCTAAAGTGGGATATCCTAATAAATCCCCCCAACTTGGAATAATGAAAAGCGAATTGTTGGGATATAATTTACTCTCCATTTTTTGTTTCTCAAGTCTCTCTCGCTCAAGCCTTTCCCTTTCAAGTCTCTCTCTTTCAATTCTCTCCTGTTCCAGTCTTTCTTGCTCGAATTTTTCTCGTTCCAATCTTTCTTTTTCGCGTAACTCTCTTTCCAACCTTTCTAATTCAAGAACTTCTCTCTCTAATAGTTCTTCTTCTGAGGGTTCTTCTTTTTCTTTCTCGATCCCCATAAAAATACCTCTAATTGTGATTTCTTGCTATATTCTTATTATAGTTAAACAGTGTTTTATTCCTTTGTATAATAATAACCATCTTATTATAGTCTTTTGATTTATTTTGATACCCCAATAAACTATTTAAGATCACGATAGATCGTTTAAGTTTTATAATTTTGTTCGAGATGCCTTGAATGGAGTAAATAAAGTTATATATTTTCATTAATTAATCAATGCTTATACTTTGATGAAAGGAGAGTATGTGAAATTATGGAACAAGATGTAATTGCGAAGTTTGATGAAAAAATTAAGGAGTTAGAAGAAACACTACCTAACCTTACTAATGGTGTGAATTGTGCTGAATTGACGTTAACAAGCGTTTTAGAAGTATTAGGAATCGAGAATGGAGTCATTAATAACCTCATGATTCCGTTAGCTGGTGGTTTTGGGGGTTATAAGTCAAAAAAGGGCTGGCAAGGCGCTTGTGGGGCTGTTTGTGGAGGTTGTGCTGCGACAGGAGTAATCTTAGGCGGAAAAGATAGGATGCCGAACGAATTGATTCTTGATGCTTATATGAACGCAGCGAAATTTGCGAGCGATTTCGAAAATGAATTTGGTACTGTCGTATGCTCGGAGTTGTGCGGCTACGATTTTAGCGATCCAAATGGATTAGAGGAATATCAAAAGAATAATACTTGGGAAACCACCTGTAATAAGTTTGTGATATGGGCGGTTAATCATGTAAGAGATATGATGGAAGAGGCCTTAAGGAGCAAGTGGTAATCGTCAATTATTCATTATTTACTTAAATTCTTTTTTATTTAATAAAGACTTACTGTAAAACTTGGTTTTATTTATTTGAAAGCTCTTCAATTACTTTTTTAAATTTTTCATGAATTAAGGTTTTATCATAATCCCAGAATTCTTGGAGCATTTCTTCTTGTTCTTCTTCAGTGAAATATTTCAGGAAGGGAAATGGAAATTTTCTTATAGATATATAATATTAAACGCGAGTATATTCACTCTTGTACTTAATAAATCTGTTATTTAATTTTATTACTCTTAGGTTAACTTATGGAATTTTCTTCTTTTACAACCCAGGTGTTTTTATTCTTGAATGGAATTTTATAGAATTAATTAATTATAAGGATAAAAATTAAAAAAAGTTAAACTTAATTCACTTATTACTGAATTTAAAATGTAGATCGTTATGAATTTAGAGAACTTATTTAAACCAAAGTCAATGGCAGTAGTAGGAATTAGTAAAAAGAATCCATTGAGTCCTGGAAGAATAATTTTTGTCAAGAATGTTTTTGAAATGGAAGTAAAAGTTTATGGAATCCATCCAGAGGGAGGAGATGTTGACGGAGTAAGCTTATATACTCGATTGGATGAGTTGCCAGAAATCCCTAATCTTTTAGTAATTGCAATTTCTGCAGATGCGACTCTAGAATATGTGCAAAGTTGTGCAGACCTGGGTATTCCTGCATGTATAATTATTGGGGGAGGTTTCGCTGAGATAGGTTCTGAGGGAGTTAAAAGGCAAGAAAAATTAGTAAAGATAGCAAATGATAACGCAATCGCAGTATTAGGGCCAAATTGTATAGGAGTATATTCCCCTCCTTTGTTAGATACAATTTTTATGCCTACGGAGCGAATTACACGCCCTCCTAAAGGAACCGTTGCGCTAATCAGTCAATCTGGAGGTGTTTTAGTGGATCAATTCTTTCATAAATTCAAAGAAATACACATAGGAGTCTCAACTGCTGTCTCGATAGGTAATCGTGCGGTAGTCGATGAAAATATGTTATTAGAATACTTTAGTAAATACGATAAAGAAACCTCTAATATTGCGTTTTATTTGGAGGGCTTTAAATCGAGCAGGAGATTTTTAGAGTTGGCGAAAGAATCAGAAGACACGGTTGTGACTTATTTTGGAGGGTTATCCGAGCATGGTAAGAGCGCAACGATGTCTCATACTGCGAGTTTATCTGGAAACGATAAAGTCCTCTCTGCTGCATTAAAACAAAATTTAATAATTCAACCAAAAACAGAACTCGAGATGCTTACATATTTGAAGTTATTTGAAATCTTGTCTCATAAAAAAAAACCGTTTGACTATAATACAATTATAGAGGGACGAGTCGCTATTTTATCAATTTCCGGAGGACATGGAGTCCTATGTGCTGATCTACTCGGGAAATATGATCTATCTAGTGTTGAATATACAGAAGAAGAAAAGAAAGAGATGCAACAATTAGTAAATCCAGTTGCACGTAAGATCGCTTCGTTTAATGACCCTATAGATCTTACTGGTTCTGCGAAAGACGAAGATATTGAAAATTTAATTCAGTATTTATCAAAAATTGAACGCATCGAATGTATAATTCTTCTGATATTACCGTATACTCCCTCAATCTCGTTTCAGATTGGCAGAAAAATAGCGAATAGAGTAACAGCTGATAAAAAGCCATTAGTGTGTTTTATACCCTATATTCAGAAGTATGGATTGATTATAGAGTCTTTAGAGCTTTCAAATATTCCTGCTTTTCACAGTATCGAAGAAGCGGTTCAAGCGGTTTCAGCTCTTAAAATGTTGACACGAATTTATAATATTAAGAGAAAAAAGTAAAAGCATTTAATCTTAAATCCGTTGAATTTCTATAATCTAGAAATTGAAAAAAAAAGATTTATTTATAGTTTAAGTGTTTTTGTTTCTATAGCATTAACATTCATAGATTTACTTAATCTGAAAAAAAATGACTGAAAAAGTGTTATATGAGGAATTACATCCTCAAGAATTTCAACAACGAATTTCGAAAGCTCCTATTGCGTATTTACCATTAGGGACACTTGAATGGCATGGACGACATATGCCTTTAGGAGCTGACGGTTTAATCTCTTTAGGATTTTTTAAAGAGCTGGCCAGAGAAGTTGGAGGGATTGTCCTTCCAATGCTCTTTCTCGGACCAGATGATTTTGAGCAACATGGGGGAAAACAGTATTTCGGTATGGATATCCTCAGCTATCGGAAAAACCATCCTCAAAAACTAGAAGGTAGCGCATATTGGGTGAGTGAGGATTTTTTCAAACAGATTTTGGAGGCCACTCTAATACAGCTAAAAAGAGCAGGATTTAAAATCGTAGTTGCCCATGGTCACGAACCCTCTACGGTTTTATTTGCTAAAAATAGTAAAAACTGGAAAGAAAAACTAGGTCTTGATTGTTTTACGTGTTGGAAGAATAGTGAATCACCCGATAAAGGATTGCAAACCGATCACGCTGCCGCGAACGAAACTGCACTCATGATGGCGCTAAGACCTGAACTCGTAAAACTAGAAAAACTTCCTAAAGACTTAAGTGAAAAGCCTCTTGGATTACTTGGTAAAGACCCACGTAAATATGCTAGTTTTGAGGCAGGTAGAACTATAATTGAGCTCCAATTGAACAATATGAAAGAAGTTCTACAGGAGAGTCTAGAAAATCTGCGATCATAGAATAATTTTAATTTTAAATTGGGATATTTTCGTGATTTTTAAGGAATTTGAATTTTGAGCTCAATATCAAATTCAGAATATAAAATTATTCAACTACTCCTCATAATCGCTGAATTGAGGAATGAATCCCTTTTCCATTAATAATTTAAATTGTGCTTGAGAAGTATCAATTATATGCTTAGATTTTGAAAGTAGCTCCTCTTCAGAGAGATTAATATTGGCAATTCCCTGCTCAATTGCTTTCAATCCTACAGCAGTAGCTTGCCTAATAAACGCGTTTTCATATTGCATATTAGGTAGTATACATTCATCTACAAGACAACCTTCGATCTCATCTACTAAGTTTGCGAGAGTATATGCCGCTGCAATACACATTTCATCAGTTATGGTAGTAGCGCGTACGTCTAAGGTTCCTCTAAATACGCCTGGAAAACAAAGTGAATTATTTACCTGATTAGGGAAATCAGAGCGACCGGTTGCGACAATTCTAGCTCCAGCTTCTTTAGCGTCCCATGGAAAAATCTCTGGAATGGGATTTGCTAGAGCAAAGACTATTGCGTCATCTGCCATTTTTGAAATCCATTCTTTTTTGATAACATTTGGTCCCGGAATGCTTGATGAGATGAGGATATCAGCACTTTCTAACGCTTTACCACAATCCCCTCTCACTTGTTCTCGATTGCTTATTTGGGCGACTTCACATTTATAATCTTGTGGACATTGGAGATCGGAACGCTCCTTGTACAAGACTCCTTTACTATCAACAAATATAGAATTAGCGATATTAAATCCATCAGCTTTTAGTAAACGGTAAATCCCAAAATTAGCGGCGCCTATTCCGTTAAAAACAATTTTAACTTGTTCTTTTTTCTTTCCAACAATTCGCAGAGAATTCATTAATCCCGCTAAAGTCACGCAAGCAGTTCCCTGTTGATCGTCATGCCAAACAGGTATATTTACCTCTGGATCACTACGTAATTTATCTAAAACTGTAAAGCATTTTGGGTTACTAATATCTTCTAGATTTATTCCACCAAATGTAGGCTGAACCATTTTTACAAATTCGATAATATCTTCGGCTTCACAACATTCTTTTTGACCAATACAGAGCGGAAACGCATCAACACCGCCTAAATATTTAAAAAGTAGCGCTTTACCTTCCATTACTGGTAGTGCTGCTTCAGGTCCAATATTACCAAGTCCTAAAACTCTACTTCCGTCACTAACGACAGCAACGAAATTCCACTTACTTGTATAATCATATACTTTTGCTTTATCCTGGAAGATTTCAGAAGAAGGTGCGGCTACTCCGGGTGAATACCAAATTCCAAAATCGTCATAATTCCGAACTTGACATCGTGGAATAATTTGAATCTTTCCTCTGTAGAATTTATGCATTTTAATTGCATTTATTCCCGGAGTTTTTGCTTTTTTTAAGAGTTGTTCTTTAGTTTTTTTTTCCATGATAGGTATTAATCTAAATAATAATAAAATGATATGTATGAATATGTGAAATGGTAAATTAACTAATTATAGAAAAGAAAAAAAATAGTATAATTTAGACTGTGAAATTAGGATTTATTTCCTAAAAAGCATTTTAACCGAGGCCAACCATACTCAGGGCGTCTTTAGCTTCTAAAACGGGATGAAGAGTATATTTATAGCCCACTATGTCCATATATCCAGAGAATCTTTTAGTGATTGCTTTTAAAGC
>JAHQWP010000048.1 GCA_029856235.1 Promethearchaeia archaeon | reverse complement strand
AGATTTTTCTCTTTTACTAATTTAGGAAACACTTCTCTTTCAATCGATACTTTTTTATTTGCCTCAATATAAGAAAATACTTCGGGTTCTAAAATATATATTCCTGCATTTATAGGCATAGGAACTAGTTTGCCGTGTGGAGGTGAATATTCTTTTTTTTCTAAAAATTCTAACAATTGATGAGTTTCACCGTTTACAATTAAAACACCATATCTTAAGGGATCATCTACAACTTTACCCGCAATTGTACCGATCCCTTTGTTTTTGTTGTGGAATTTAAGCATTTCTCCCATATCATAATTTAGAACTACATCACCATTTAGCATGAAAAAATTATCGTCTTTTAGGTAAGATTCTGCTAATTTCAAAGCCCCTGCAGTCCCTTTTGGATGTTTTTCAATCGTGTAATAGATTTTTATTCCTAATTTCTCACCTTCTTTGAAATACTTTTTAATTACATCATCCATCACACTCACGGCTAACACAATTTCCTTAACACCCGCCGATTTCAACAGTAACATCTGCCGCTCAATAACTGGTTTATTAACGATCGGAATTAGAGTTTTAGGGATTGTACATGTTAAGGGTCTTAGCCTTGTACCCCAACCACCCGATAGTATTATTGCTTTCGTCATTTTTCTATTATCTTTATGTTTTAATGGGTTGTATACAATAATTAAAAAGCTCTTTTTTAAAAACTGTTTTGGTCAATAATATTTTCATCCAATTCAAATTCATACACTTTATCGTAATCGTTATTTCTAACATTTGTAAAAATCCAAACAAATATTACAAAAATAATATTTAACCCTGCACTAAAAATAAAAAGGGTCGTAATGCTAATCAGCTCTGCTAAGGGCCCTGATATTAACATCGCTATAGGTGAAACTAGAGTGACTATAGTAATCACATTAGACATGACTCGTCCTTGTTTATCTGGAGGAATGACGGTTTGTAGAATCGTTAAGAACATGGTATTGACAAAAGGAACGATAAATGCAAAAAGAAATCCACCAATACTAATCATAAGAAAATTAGATGGAGGCGCTAAAGCTAATATTAAGTGTCCGGCCTCACCTATCAATATTCCAGTAAAAATGATTATGGGTTTTTTATTCCAAATCTTTTTAACGACTACAATTATTGCTCCAACAAACATCCCTGCTTGAATTGATGCAAGTACAATAGCTAGATTTTCTACACTCCCAGAATGAGCCCCTCTTACATACGGTATCATTAATGTGTTAAATGGATTTCCCAAAAAATTTAAAATGGTTGCTACAAAAAGAAGGGTTAGGAGTCCCGGGACAATTTTTATGGCTTTAAATCCTACTTTAAATTCTCTGAAATATGAACTTCTATGTTTTGGAAGAATTTTCTTCAACAGAGGAGGTATTTTTATTAATATTAAAGGAGTTATAGCAATCAAAAAAGTAAGAATATCAACCCATAATATTAGTTCGATAGGAAATAATAATAACAAAATGCCAGCAATAATAGGACCCATCGTATTAACTAAACCGGTAAAAAAATAATTAATACCATTCATCCTGCTTAAATTTTTCTTTGGTATCATTAATGGTATTATTGCATTTACAACGGGCCAATGAAATGCTTGAAATACCCCTCTAAGACTATTAATACAAATAACTAGCCATACCATCCGAATATTAAAGAAAAATAGAAACACTAAACTTAAGGTAGTAAGTGCTTGACAAAAATCAGAAATTCCTATTAAAATTTTTCTGTTCCATCTATCGGCAAATACGCCAACAAAAGGTCCAAGAATAAATTGTGGTAGAAAAGAGAAAAAAAAAGCTAGTGATACGATCGTTAAGCTTTTAGTTTCCTCGTAGAGCCAAAAATTTAGTACAATTTGAACAATAGATGACCCTAACAACGAAAATAATTGACCTGACCAAAAAAATATATAGCTTCTTAAAGTTTGTTTCGTAGCTGTTGATTCCATAATTCTTAACAAGCAAATAGATTGATATAATATAACCTATGAATTCGGGTTAAAATCTTGGTAGTGTTAAATGTTATCTGTTATTTTCTGTCAATAAAAAAATGCTCCTGGTTCAATTCCTTTTTTTTCTGCCATCTTGTAGAATAGTAATTGAAGAATAATGATTTCCATAATCGAAGCTAAGTGGGGATCTTTTATATTGTGCTTGTAAGTGATTATGTTATGATTGTCATGTAATTCTTCTACTTCTTTGTCGAAATCTTGATTCGTAATGTGCAACATTTTCCCAAAAGCCCATTTATTCACTATATTATCTATAAATGGAACATTTAGATTAAGATTTTCTTTATCAGATGACAGAATTATAAGGTTTGTTGTATCTTTTAAGCATTCTATGCCTCCATGTCTAAAAGTGGATATAGAACTTGCTTCCGAGTATGATTTGACGATTTCCTTAAAATTTAATGCACCTTGATGTGCTGTAGTTAACGAAGAACCTCTCGAGAGGATTTCGAGAAATTCAATCTTATATCCAAATGGTGTAAGAATTTCTTTCCATATTTTATTGATCTGCTTTTGATCTTTTAGAATTCTTTCAATTTCAGTCAGTAATTCTTCTACTCTTTGATTTTCGGCTTCGCTTGTAAAAAATTCGCCAATAATAGTCTTTGCCATAATGTAGAGCAATAACAGAGTACATACATAGCTTTTTGAAGTAACTGAAACTTCCTTGTCAAAATTCATATATATTTGCAACTCTGTCATATATGCCAGATAACTATCAGCATTATTTGTCATTCCAATTGTCAAAGGTTTGTTTTCAATAGGGATTGCATTTATTTCCCTTAACAATTCTCTAATTTCACCAGATTCCCCTGATTGTGAAATAATTATAATTCCAGTATCTTTAAAGCAATTTTTTTTTATCGTAGGGAAAGTGTTAAAGAGGAATTCTCCAGCTTCTCGCATTTCAACAGCTATCCCATATTGGTTTAATATATAATAGGGTAGATACGAACTGATGAAACTAGAGCCCATTCCGGTAAAAACAAGTTTTGTAATTCCTCCTTTTTTTATAAAGTCTCTTAATTTTAAAAATTGAGGTTTGCCTTCTCCAAGGATATAATCAAATGTATCCCTTAAGGCTTGAGGTTGAGATTTGATTTCTTTAAGAAAATTATCGTTCAATTTATTCCCCTATAAAATTATTCATATTTAATAATAAAAAAAAATATAAGATAAAATTAATTTATCCAATTCAGAACTGAATTTATATTAAAGTGATAGAATTTGCTTTGTATGCACGGTCTTGATAAAATCAACTGTCCCATTTGCCGGATGACAAAATCAACAGTCCCCCGAACCCCAATCCTTAACGATACCACCAAGAAAGTGAATTTAAGGCCTGAAAACCCTTTTTTTAAAAAACATCTTTCTAATAAAAACCTGACTGAAGATATTTTAACTAAAAGTAATGATTTTCTGCAACCACATATTATTAACCCAACACCTACGCCAAACCTTTTAAACCCACTACCTAATTTAGGGAGTAATGAACTTTTAAAGAAATTGGATGAATTAGATATTGAAAGATGGGATACTTTTGGAGTTTCGAAGAAAGTCAAATTAGAAAACCCTAATTTAAAACTTGATGATGATTAGGTTAATTTAACTAATAATAGATGATTAACAGAAAGGTTTATTATCATCCATTTTAACATAAGAATTTATACTAAGCGTTTTAAAAATAATATATATAGATTAAAATATTTTTTGCTGAAGTCAAGTTAAAAACTAACAAATCAAGTGTTAAGCGATGGAAATTAATAAAGATTTAAAAGATAGTACTCAAATTGCTTATATATCTATGGAAATTGCTGTGGATTCAAACATTCCAACATATAGTGGAGGTTTAGGCGTATTATCGGGTGACACAGTTAGAGCTGCGGCAGATTTAGAGCTTCCAATGGTAGGAATATGTTTGTGTTATAGTTCAGGGTATTTTTATCAGTTCTTCAATGAACTTGGTGAGCAAAAAGAAAAAGAAATTGAGTGGAACTTTTTCTACGAGTTTGAAAAAGTTGAAAAACCTATAAAGGTAAAAATTGAAGATAAAGAAGTATTAGTCTCTGCTTGGTTATACAAAGTAATAGGCCAATCAGGTCATGTTCTTCCTATTTATCTATTGACCACGGATATTGAAGGAAATGAAGAGTGGATGAAAAATATGACTGGTTCTCTTTATGATTCCACTTCTCGATGGAATAGAATTGTTCAAGAAATGATAATAGGGATAGGTGGTGTAAAGCTATTAAAATCTTTAGGTTACAATAATATACAGACTTACCATCTCAACGAAGGACACGGTTCTTTTTCAATTGTAGAGCTCTATAATATGTTCAAAGGCGATCTTGCTAAAGTAAAGGAGAAGGTTGTATTTACGACCCATACACCAGTCCCCGCCGGACACGATCGGTTTAATCAAGATTTAGTAGATAAAGTATTTGAAGATAGATTACCTCAGGATATTAGAAAAATCGCTGATGATAAAGGTAAATTCAATATGACCTATCTAGGAATGGGACTTTCTAGGTATAGAAACGGAGTGGCTAAAAAGCACGGAGAAATAACAAAAGCTATGTTTCCTCAATATGAAGTTGACTACATTACAAACGGTATTCATTTAGGGTTTTGGGTTAGCGAACCATTTCGCCAAATATTTGATAGAAAGTGGCCCAATTGGAAATCAAAGCCGATAGTTCTACAAAACGCGATAGAACTAGACGATTTAGATATTTTTGATGCACATATTGAAAATAAATTCAATCTAATTAGTTACCAAAAAGGTCATAGCTGGAATTTATTGGACGAGGAATTAATTACAATAGGTTTTGCTAGACGTTTTGCCACTTATAAAAGAGCAACCTTAATATTTAAAGATATTGAGAGACTAGGTAAAATTTGCAAAGGTAAAATTCAATTTATATTTGCGGGAAAAGCACATCCCAAAGATAATATGGGAAAGGATTTTATTAAAGAAATCTATGAAAAAGGCGAGTATCTTTACGATAATTACGGTGTTAAAGTTGTTATGATGGAAAATTATAATATGGACTTGTCTCATATGATGGTATCTGGTTGTGACGTTTGGCTTAATACACCAGAAAGATATCGCGAAGCTAGTGGCACTAGTGGAATGAAAGCTGCTCTCAATGGCGTTTTAAACTTTAGCGTTCAAGATGGATGGTGGTTGGAAGGATATCGCTTGAACCCTTTAGCAGGATGGGCTATTGGCCCTAACGATTCAAATCCTGATGATGTAGGAGTTTCAAATGGTTGGGACATTGACTCAGATTCACTTTATGATACTTTAGAAAATAAAATTATACCAACTTATTTAAATCACGATGAGTGGTTATTCAAAAGCAAAAACGCTATCGCTCTAGCAGCTTACTTTAACACTAACAGAATGATGAAAGAATATGCGAAAAAAGCATATAAGCTCACAAAACAGAAACCTTGGAAATTTACAGACTAATCTTTTTTCAAAACATCATAAAAAATAAAGATTTCATCTATTTGCCACAACTGAAAAGCTTAAAAAGCTTTATTTTAACATAATCTTCTCTATTTTTTTGTTCGAAATAATCTTTAAAGGTTTGAGTAATAATATCCTCTAAAGCATCTACTCCAGCTACCAAACCTTCCATATCTTTAGCTAATAAAAGCATGTAATTAGTTCTACATTCAAGATAAAAGCATCCTGGCTTGATATTAGCATCCTTGTACGGATCTATCAATTTATTAGTATCTTTAATAACTTGATTTGTTGTAAATGCGACTATGTAAAATTTGTTTGAGAGTTCATCTTTTAAATAGGAATCTCTTATTCCAGAAGCAAGAAGTGTAATACCAGTATAATTTTTAAAAAGCATTTGTAATCGGGTTAACTCTTTTCTGAATTTATTTTTATTGTGAAAAAAGCTAAAATCTTTCTCTAATTTTAAAGGTTCATCGTCTAAATATGTAATTTCCTTTGGATCGGATCGGAATTCGTAATCTCTAATATTATTTGACATTTTTGACTAACACTTTTAATTTGGAAATTAAAAATCGTTTTAAATTAAAAACCTAAATAAGATAAATTGAAGTTTTTTAAAAAATTCTTGTTTATAGAATGTAAAGAATATTCACAATAAGATTTTTATATAAAATGAAATTAGGAACACTTCTTTTAGCAAATAATCTGGTATTAGCGCCGATGTTGCAAGTAAGTACCAGCCCATTCAGGCGATTTTGTAGAAAATTTGGAGAGATTGGATTAGTAAGCGTTCCAATGCTTTACACTAAGAGAGTAGAAAATAGTCCCAACACGGTTTTAATGGACCTCCATAAAATTGAAGAGGAAAACCCAATAAGTGTGCAACTAATAGGGTCCAATGTGAACGCCTTAAAAAGTTCAATAGATTTTCTGGAAAGTTATAAATTCGACGTGCTAGACATAAACGCCGGTTGTCCTTCTAAGAGAGCAATTAAAGCACAAGAAGGAGGATATTTACTTAAGGATTTGGATAAATTAAAGGAATTAATAGATGTTGCGGTAAAACATTCTTCTAGACCAGTTTCGTTGAAAATTAGGTTAGGATTCAATAATTCAAACGATATCGATAAACTAACGAACGTTATAAATAATTCGGGCATTGAATTCTTAACAGTTCATGGAAGGGCAGTTAGGGATCGTTTTAAAGACTCTACATTTAACATAAGTGCGATAAAAAAAATAAAATCTTTATCAAAGATACCTGTTGTTGGAAATGGTAATATCCTTAACCCAAAAATAGCTCGGGAATTCCTAGAGTTTACAAAGGTTGATGCACTTATGATTGGAAGAGGATCGATGGGGAATCCCGAGATCTTTAACCAGATTGATCAATATCTGAAAAAAGGCTTAAAACTTATTCCTAAAAATAATGTGAAGAAAATGAAAGAACTTATTAAACTGTTTGAACGCTGCGTTAACGAATATTTGGATGGAAATTTCGAAATTCCTTATTCTACTGAGAAATATAAATTTATGGAATTAAAAAGAAATCTAATATGGTTAAGTAAAAAAATCCAAAGCTCAACCGATCTTAGGGTAAAAATTTCTAAAACAAAAAAATTAGAGGAATTAGAGCAGATCATTGATTCCTTAAATTAACTTTTTAAAACCAAAATAACAAAGATTACTAAATACATAAAAATAATCATTCCATTTACTAATATGATAAGATTGAGAATTGCCATGATCGTTCCGTAAGTATTAGTTGATAACTCTTGTGCAGTCCACTCAAAAGTTCCTGCAAATCCAGAAACAATTACATAATAAAATAAACAAAAAACCTGGATAATACCAAAAATAAATAACTTAAAGAGTGAATCTTTTTGTTTATCATTAAGATTCATAATTTTATACTTATCAGTTTTTAAATTGCTATTTAAGTTAAATTATTGTCAACCTTTATATTTTTTTAATAGTTCCTCATGCGTAAAGACTCCGTCTTCCGTAATAACGCCAGATACTAATCTAAAAGGAGTAATATCGAACGCATAATTTAAGCATTCAACACCATTAGGTACAATTTGTACCTTACCTAGTACATTACCAACTTCACTACTATCTCTTTGCTCTATTGTAACATCTTCAATAGTTTCTTGAAGAGATAAGGTAGATGTTGGAGCAGCAACATAGAATGGAATTTTATTGTCAAACGCAGCTAAGGCAACTAAATAAGTCCCAATTTTATTAAAAACTGCATCTGAGGTTACTCGATCCGTGCCAACAATGACTTTATCTATTTTTCCAAGTCTCATCAATAGTCCTGAAGAAGTGTCTGATATTACTTTTACGGGAATCTTATCGTATTGAAGTTCATACGCTGTTAATCTTGCTCCTTGTAATCTTGGTCTTGTTTCGTCTGCGATAACATTGATGCTTTTTCCCATTTCGATAGCAGATCTAATTGGCGCTAATGCTGTGCCGTATTGAACAGTTGCTAAGGATCCCGCGTTACAATGAGTTAGAACTGTATCTCCGTCTTGCAACAAGGCTGCGCCATTTTTACCGATGTTTTTATTTACATTAATATCTTCTTGCGCCATCAATTTGGCTTCTTCAATAACAAGTTCGGATATATTTAAAGGGTTGTCTGGAAAAGAATTTATAACCTTTAAAATTCTATTTACTGCCCAAAAAAGGTTAGATGCTGTAGGTCTTGTACTGCGTATTATATCAGCAGCATTTTCTATTTTTTTTAAGAAGTTTTCCTTTGGAAGATCTTTATATTCTATTGTTGCTAACGCCATACCCATTGCTGCAGCTACACCAATAGCAGGAGCTCCCCTAATATTCATCACCTTGATTGAATTTGCAACGCCTCTAAAATCATCAAACTCTAAGAACTCAAGTTTATGCGGTAGTAGAGTTTGATCAATCATCTTAACTTTGTTATCAACGGTCCATTCAATTGAAGGAATCATACTAATCTTAAATATTACAAGATTTAAATAATTAAATTAGTAATTTTTTTAATCAAAACATTTAAGATTAGAAGTATTATTTAGAGTCTTAATTTACTATGAAGCAAAGTTCTCTGATCAAAAACCTCCAAAATCGTTTACCTTGGGATAAGTTTATAGAAGAAATGGAAAGCCAAGGTTTTTTAAAACTAACCTTCATCAAAACTTCTGAAGTGTCTGTGAGTAAAGCCAATTTTCAATCTCTTCAAACGGGATTTGTAATGCTTGTTGGAGATCCAATTCAAGCAAGTGCTATAAGAGACACTTCACTCCTACATGTTAGACCGTATATTCTGTTTAGACCAAAGGTAGAAAGTCAATTACGAGTTATCCTTAAGAATTCGCAGAAATTCGGTATCCCGATTACATTTGCTGGAGGAAAAACAGGGCTTTCTGGAGGATATAGTAATTACGGTATAATTATTGATATGATTGATCTTCAATCATACGACGAACCTTTTCTATACGATTTTAAAAATAATACTGTTCGAGTTAATCAAAATGTTCTGATATCAGATTTAATTAAATATACAATAATAAGGAGTAATAATAAGTTAATCTTTCCCGTTCAACCAGCAAGTTCTCTCAAATTACCTGTGAGAGTAGGAGGTCTGATAGCCTCAAATGCAAGTGGAATTACTTCAGGAAAATTAGGTTCTGTCGAAAATTGGGTAGAAACAATTCGAATTATGAAATTAGATGGATCTCTGAGTGATATTGATAAAACTAATTCACTTTTTTCTAAAATAGTAGGTGGAAATGGTTACTTTGGTGTGATATTGAGCGCAAAATTTAAATTATACCGCCCTGAAGCTAATTTAAAGCAAGTCATTCTATATGGTTATAATATAACCAATGCTTTTAATGGATTGCAATCTGTTTTAGATTCAAAGATTTTTCCCTTGGTTAGCGAATTTGTAATATCTGACTTAAAACTTCCTGGAAAATTCAATAAACTTGGAGAAGAAAATAAAGAGAATAACAATGTCAAATGGGCTATATTGATTAAGGGAACTGAAGAAATAATTGATAAGTTTATAGCTTCTATGAAAGAAAAAGCTCAATGTTACTGGAATAAATTAAATGAAGAAGAATTCCAAGAATACCTCCAAGAACGATCCACTTTTGCCTTACTAGTTCAAACAGAAGACTCTACATCAGAATTCATTGCGTTCCCTGGATTTGAAGATATTTTAAGCGAACCAAAAAACTTACCCCAGACTATTGAGATGATTAATGAAATATTTACTAAGAAAGGATTTCATGAGGTTATTTTTGGATATGGTCATATTAATTTTAGAAAAGGACAAGGATTACTATTACATATGCGCCTTCCCGTTCCTATTGAGTATTTTTACAAAGAAAATAAAGAGAGCATGAAACTCGTATGCGAAACTGTTTATGATGTTATATTTAATCTTAATTACAAATTCAAAATAAAGCATAAGGCTGAACATAGCCCTGGTCCGTTTAAAATATGGTTAGATCCCGTATTCAGACGATATCTTAGAGAAAAAGTTCGTGAGGGCGAAGCATTTACGAATCCTCACTTAATGATTTTTGACGAATTATTTATAAGAAAGTTTAAATCTTCGATTAACGATTTGTCAAATGCAGATAACGATGATTTTTTATCCATAGAAGATAAGAAAGATTTATTTATTTCAGCAATGACATTATATCTGTCAGGAGAATAATTTTAAATGGAAAGTAATAGAATTCCTGGAAAATTTATAAAATCTCCAATAATTTCGTGCTCTCGTAGAACTGATATACCGGCATTTTTAATGGATTGGGTATTTGATAAAATTCAAGTTGGTTATGTAGATGTGGTTAATCCATTTAATCGAAAGCAAGTATCAAGAATATCGCTTAACCATAAGGATGTAAAGTGTTGGGTGTGGTGGAGCAAGAATTTTGGAGACTGGATAACATTATACGAAAAAAATCCGCAAGTATTTAAAAATTATAAGGGGCATTACTTTCAATTTACGATTAACTCGCCGTCTGAATTAGAGCAGAATGTTAAGATTTCCTTAGAAGAAAGATTTTCTCAGTTAGAGTGGCTGATCAACGAGTTTGGATCAAATGCTATTAGTTATCGATTCGATCCTATCATTTTATACAAAAAAAAAGATGAAAAAGGAATAAGAAGTAATCTAGATAAATTTGAATATATAATAGAAAACATTTCAGCCCTTGGATTGAAGGAAATGATATTCTCCTTCGCGACGATCTATTCTAAAGTGAATAATCGCATGTTAAAGAGAGGATATATCCCTATTGAACCACATTTAAGCAAAAAAAAGGAAATTCTTAATAGATTATTAAAAATTTGTGAGAATTACAAGATTCAGATGGAAGCATGCTGCCAACCCGATTTAATTGATATTATTGGGATAAAACAAGCTCATTGTATTGATGCTAATAAAATTGAAAGATTAATAGGAGAAAAAATTCAAAAAGTTAAAGATACAGGTCAAAGAACAGGTTGTGGCTGTTTTAAATCTAAAGATATTGGAGGTTACTCGGGTATATTTCGGTGCAAGCATAATTGCGCTTATTGTTACGCATCACCAGCAAAGAATTAGACTTCAGTAATACTTTTATACATTTAAAATACATATAAGAATTGTCATTTTTGTATAAATATTGGATTATAGGCGAAATTTTTTAGAAATAATTTTTCCTAAAATCAAGAAAATAACTCTTTTTTATTTAAAATTAGAGTTTTTGTTATACAAGATTTTTTTGGGGTAATTAAGTCAGTTTAAGAAACTTATTCTTGAATATTATATGAAACAAGCCAAAAATACTTTAAAAGTTCCATCTTAAAATTTTTAATTTTATTTCCAAGAGTTTCGAGAATTTCTTGCTTGGTAGGAAAATTTTTCAATACTTCATATTCTCGACCGTCTTCTAATTTCCTTATCTGATAAGTATTTCCATCATTGTCAATTCGAATTATTGGGGTAGAGCTTCTCTTCACACGTCGATTATCAACAAAAACAACAAGAGCATCTGATTGAAGTTTTGATTGAAATAAGTCAAGAAATCCTTTTAACTTGGATTTTAATACATGAGACCACCAAAAACCAGCAAAACCTGCAGAAAAATTATTCTGAATTCTATTTAATGAATAAACATCATCTTGAACAAAAATTACCTTATCTGAAGGAATCTCGCGGCTTTTCGCAATTTGAAGAACTTTATTATTTATATCAACAGCAGTGATAAATTTTGAGACAGATGTAATTGTCTTAGTCCAATAACCAGTTCCACATGCAACCTCAAGTACTATATGACCGCTTAATAGGTTCTTTAGCAATTTATGGAGCTTTTTAATATCCTTTTGGCGTTCAGGTCTCAAATACGTCTTATTATATTCATATGCTCTGTCTGCATAATACTGTTCGATATCTTTATCAATTTTTCTTGACATGTATCTGCAATTTTAGGTTAACTATTACTATATATTATTATATAATCATATTTCATACTGAAATGAAAAATTTTCTAATTTATGGGTATAACCCACTTTTTTTTAATAAAAATGATACGAATTTAATAAATTAAAATAGTATAAAGTGATATAGATGGTAATAGTTTTGGTTACAACATGGTTTCCTATTGAAAAAGCCTCTGAGGCTGGAAATATATTCATTGAAGCTTCGAAAAAGTTCCCAAATGATAGATCCCTTTCCAAACAGCTTCTAAATAACGCTGTCGCTACAACTAAAGAAGGATACAAAACAGTAACTGCATCTGAAATAAAAGAAGGGAAACTTAAAGATTACCTTGCTCGACTCAATAAATTCGTAATTTTTGTAGCAAAAGGTCTTGAAGGTTATAAATGTCAGATCGAAGTTATGTCCTCAGTTATCGAAGCAATGGATGTTCTAGGGCTCGAGGTACCAGAATAATTTAAAAAATAATCAAATCTTTTTTTTCTTTTCTGAATAAAACTCTATTGAATTAAATCAGATAAAGAATTACTTATCAAATCAATAATTTTGATATAGGATGTCAATATCAGGTCATTATCTACTGTTAAATCGAATGAAATCGATAAAATTAACCCTTTGTTGAAGGAAATGATAAGGAGTTTTCCATCTTCTCCTTCAATATGACAAAATTTAAATTTTCCTTTATTAGTTTCTTTACATGCTCTTTCCATCAAATTAAACATAGCTACAGTTATTGCTGCATAACGTGATTCAATAGATCCTTCTGGAAGTATACTACTTATTGGTGCACCATCAACATTACTTATAAGAATGACAGCTTTTACACCATCAAGCTTCTTTATCATTTTCATTATGAAAGATGCATTAAACAATTTGTCTGAAAGTTTATATATTTTATATCTGTCTAAAAACATTCCTGTCTCTTGTACTATGGTTTTTTCTTTTAATCTATTAATTGTAGTCCTTATTTTGGGTTCTTCAATCCCTGTTATTTCACTTAATTGAAGAATTGTTAATGCCTTTGTTTTTAATTCTATTATTAATTTTTCGGCTATAGTTGTCATACGATATCAGCTTTCTAAAAAAGTAATTGTTATACAAACATCCTTTTTAATATTAAAGGATATGCATATGTTATGTATATAGAAGTTTATCTATTTAAATGTTATGTTAAAGTTATTTTAATAATATAAAAATTTGTTATTTATTGATGTTAGGCATCACCAGAAAAGAAATAATCACCATTCTAAAGTATAAAAGGGAAATTTCCTTTATTCAATAAATTAATACAAATTTAATTGTGTGAAGTTAAGAATAAGTAAAACCAATATTGGTCTTTAATTATGACTTTAGAACAAGATATTGAGGGGATGTTGTTAGAAGCCGGAGCAAAAAAAGTTGGATTTGCAACGCTTGAGACTATGGCTGGTGGACCAAAAGGAGCGGACATCACATATCTACTTCCTGAAGCACAATCAGCCATCAGTTTTTATGTACCCTTTAATAAAGAGATGATTTTAAAATATTTAGGAAAAGAAGAGCCTAGCATTCGTGGAATGCATGAAGAAGAGAATATTGGCATCCATAGAATTATATGGGATGCATCTCAACATGTGAAGCGTTGGTTAGTCGAACAGGGCTATAAAGCAAAGTCTGTTTTTCCTAATAATCAATATAGAATGGATATCCCGGGATGGCAAGTGACATTACCTCCCGAGCTTTCGTTAAGATACCTAGCCGTTCGATCAGGAGTGGCTTCGTTTGGTTGGTCTGGAAATGTTGGTACTAAGGAGCATGGAACCGCCATTATCTTAGGAGGTATCGTTACTGATGCAAAACTTGAACCGACAGAGCCTATACCGAAATCAGAATCATTTTGTGACGAGTGTAAAATCTGCACAAAAGTCTGTGCTTATCAAATGTTCTCACCTACAGAAGAAACTGTTGTAACTATTGGGGGCGAGACTTTTAGGTACTCTAAGAGGATGAATAAAATGCGTTGTTTTCTTACATGTGGGGGATCTAATGGATTACATTCATCGGGTAAGTTTTCTACATGGTCACCTGGACGTTACGATTACCCTGAAAATGATTTAGAAGTATCACGGCTTATGTCTCTCGCAATGACAAGTCAAAAGAAAAGACCTCCTATTAAAGATTGTTCAAGTGGATATCAACCCGCGTCTTTTGGTGGAATGGCTAATATTCAACTCACATGTGGGAATTGTCAATTTGTTTGTGCGGGTAATCCTAAAGAAACAGCACAACGATACAAAATACTGGTTAATTCAGGATGTGTGATTCAAAAACAAGATGGCAGCCTGGAAATATATCCTACAGATAAAGCAAAGGAATTATTTGAATCAATGCCTATTAAAAATCAAAGACTCTATTATAAAGATTATAAGAGTAAAGTGAAGAAATTAAAAAAAGAGGCATAAAATAATGAAAATATTAGTATGTTATTTCTCTAATACGGGAAATACAGAAAAGGTTGCTAAAAGTATTGCAGAAGGGTTAGAAGATGAGAATATAGAGGTTTTAAAAATTGAGGACGCGGATCCTTCAAACTTGAAGAATTACGATCTTGTAGTATTAGGTTCAGGTATATACGGAGGGAAGTTAAACAAGAAAGTAACAGACTTCATGAAAGAAGTATCTGAATATCCCCCTAAGTTCGCATTTTTTAACACCCATCAGAGCTCTACTGCGTATCAGAAGGCTTTTAAAAGAATAAGGAGCAAACTTGAAGAAAGTGGATCCAAAGTAATTGGAGAATTCGACTGCATAGGTGAAAACCTTGGTATGCCAAAGGAAACTATCCTCGGGATGTTAGCAAAACTCCCTTCTGAAGAAAAAAAAAGGCAAGAAGCTAAAATAGAAGCAACAAAAGGACATCCGGACGCGCAAGATCTTGCAAACGCAAAAGCTTTTGGGAAATCTTTATATCAATAATTAAAAAACCATATTTTATTCCATTTGAAAGGTTTCAAAAAGACGAATTGAAATAATAAAGGTGAAATTTGAAACGAGTAGTAAAAACATGAATTTAGAAGATTATCAAAAAGCTGGTGTTGATATATTCGATAAATTACATCTTGATTCTTATCCAATATCGATAAAATATATAAGAGATCTCGAAAATGAAATTCCCGCAGGAGTTAGAAGACCAATTGATAGCGGAGAAAAAATGTCTATTTGCCAAGCATTTACTTACGCACGCAGATTTAAACAAAAATTATGCATTACTTCTGCTGATAATTTTTGCACACCCTCATCTGTTGGGCATGGATGGGTTCCTCTCTCAGTGAAAGAATTTACCGAGTCTCAGATACGTCAAAAATGGTCAAAAGATGTTCAAGCTGAGAAAAGAAGAGCCGAACACATATATGCAAGCAATTTTAAGAATGTAATTGAATTGGCGTACCGTGGAGTAATTGTTTCACCATTAATGGAAACTCCCGTCATTCCAGATTCTATAATGATTTATTGCGATGGTCCGAAGTTAACTTATATTATTAACGCATTGAATTATGAACATAAAAGAAAGTATAGAATCCAATCTACATTCGAAGGTTTTGGTGAAAGTTGCTCAAAAGGGGGATTCATGCCGTTCGTTACTCGAAAAGCCCAAATTGTCATTCCGGGTACAGGAGATCGCTCATTTGCAGGAATTCAAGATCACGAATTGGGAATTGGAATGCCAGGTAGCTTTATCTTCTATGTATTGGAGAATCTATTTCAAACAGGATCAGGTCAAGGCTTAAAATTTCCATTAAGGCAACTACTTCCAAAATTGGACGAAAATTTAACTCCCGGTTTTCGATACATGCGAGAAGTAATAGATAAAAAGATGAATGAAGCAAAATAGTTAACATTTTCAATTTTTTGTTATTAATTAAAGTAGGGTTTAAGTGAAATGAACGAAAAAATGAATGTATTATTCATAATGACAGATCAGCACAGAGCTGATCATATGAGCTGCGCCGGGAATCCCGTCGTCAAAACTCCTAATTTAGATAGATTGGCTAAAGAAGGGATTAGATTTACAAATGCTTTTTGCGCAAATCCAATGTGTATGCCAAATAGATCCTCAATTTTTACGGGAGTTTATCCAAATGTTCATGGGTGCCGAAGTAATGGTATAAATTTACCAGATACAGTTGAAACATTTGTTGAAGCTATGCGAAAGAGCGGATATATTACTCATAATGTAGGTAAGATGCATTTTCAGTTTTATATCCCCCCTTTTAAACGAAAAACAAAATCTGCCGAAATGATTGGATATTGGATGCATAAAGAAACATCAAAAAAAGCCAAAGAAAATTTTCCTAAACCTTATTATGGATTTGAGGATAGTGAAATTACTTTGGGCCACGGTGATTTATGTGGTGGGCATTATTTAGATTGGTTAGAAGAATTACGTCCAGGAGCAACAAAGTGGATGCGTAAAAGGTTATCATTGAAATTTTTTGACCAAGTCTATTATGAAAGCGATATGGCTGTCGAACATTATCCTACTACCTATTGCCAAGAGAGGACAATAAACTTTTTAGAAAAACATTCAAAAGGAGAATTTGGAGACAAACCATTCTTTCTCTGTTGTTCCATTCCAGATCCTCATCATCCCGTCTGTCCTCCGGGTGAATATAAGGATATGTACAAAACTGATGAGATTAGTCTTCCTTCTACCTTTTCTGATATTAAAAACATATATAACCATAAATTTTTAGGTCCATTAATAAAAAATCCGCTTTTTCGTGGAGCTATGCTTCGAGAATCTGATGAAGATGAAGTAAAGGAATTTATCCGCTTAACTTATGGTTCAATTTCGTTATTTGATCATGCTATTGGAAAAATTCTCGCAAGTTTGGAAAAATTAGGATATGCAGAAAACACAATAGTAATTTATACTAGTGATCATGGTGATTTAATGGGAGATCATGGTATGATTTATAAAGGACCTTCGCCCTTTAATGGTGTGTTGAATGTTCCTTTAATTATGAGAGTTCCAGGAATAACTAAACCAGGAAGTGTCTCAAATTCTTTAGTTAGCTCTATTGATTTTGCAAAAACAATCTTAAACTTAACAAAAATTCGTACTCGACTCCATCCCCCATTTATTCAAGGAGTTGATCTTACACCAGTACTGAAAGATTACGAGGCGAAAGTAAGAGACTGTGCATTTGTAGAGGAAGATGAAGAATTTGGAACAATAACTGTAAGATTAAGGCATTTAATTACAGAAACTCATAAAATCACAGTTTATGCCGGTTTAGAAGATACCGGTGATATCTATGACCGTGTAAATGACCCCGATGAATTAAATAATTTGTGGGACAAGGATAGAGATTTAAAAGAAAGACTCGTAACGAAGATATTACATGAAAATTTAAAAGCTCAAACAAAAATACCAAAAAGGCAAGCAAGCAGCTGATTAATTAAGATTTTAGTTTGAAATTTACTTCTTGAAGTTTGGTAAATGACTATGCAGTTCCCAAAAGGGTGGCACTAAACCTAATTCCTCTAAAATATCATAGAAACAAAAGGAACCCCATCTATCAATAACTTTTCCTTTTGAGTTAAAATATAAAATTGTAGCACCTTCAAATTCAACCCTTTTGTTAGTAGGTTTGAATCCCCAACTTTCTCCTTTATGGGTAGCTCTTGCTTTATAGCGAATCCAGACTTTATCTTCTTCTCCCTTAATTTCAACAATATTATATGTAAGATCGGGAAAAACCGAACGAAAGTATGTTATTTCGTGCTTTACTTGAGCAGCCCCTTTTTTATCTATATGAATCCAACTTGGATCGTAATCAACATCTATAATTTCATCGGCTGCATTTAAATTAGGTGTGCTCCACATGTCTTCAAACCATATTTTCCCAATCCTTTCTGTTTCTTCTGTTTTCATTTTAAAATTAGATCTTTTTTTATTAACATTAAATAAAAAAGGAAAAAAAAATAAATTTTTACCCTTTTCTTCTTTCTCTATTAGATATGAACCAAGAAAAAAAATATGAGAATACGATAATGAATTTTGAACCAACAAAAGCTTCTATAAGAAAACACAAAGTTCCTGATTGGTATCACGATGCAAAATTTGGTATTTTCATTCATTGGGGATTGTATTCCGTACCGGCATTCGCAGTTAAAGAGTTAACTTTTACGGAATCACCAGAGCAGGGAATGGAATATTATTTTAAAAACAATCCGTATGGTGAGTGGTATCTTAATACATTGAGGATTCCTGGAAGCCTAACACAAGATTATCATTATAGAGAGTACGGGGAAGATTTTTCTTACGAAGATTTTATTCCTATATTTAATAAAGAATTAGAAAAGTGGAATCCACAAGATTGGGCTGAATTATTCAAAAACGCAGGTGCTAAATATGTAGTACTCGTAACAAAACATCACGATGGATTTCTCTTATGGCCGAGCAAATACAAAAATCCTATGAAAGAAAACTATTTTGCTAGTAGAAATATCGTGAGCGAACTCACAAATTCAGTAAAAACTGAAGGAATGAAAATGGGATTTTATTATTCCACCTCCTTTGACTGGTCTTTCAATCCGGAGCCAATTGATTCTCGAACGAATGATTTGACTAATGGTATTACAACCCCTGAATATACAGAATATGTTAAAAACCATTGGTATGAATTAATTGACGAATATAAACCCTCAATATTATGGAGCGATATTGGAGCACCACCTCTTTTTGATCTTTTCGAACTTTTTGCCTATTACTATAACAAGTTTCCAGATGGAGTAATTAACGACCGTTGGGATAAGATATTCCATGAAGACGGTAAGGTCTACAAGATGAGAAGGACATTTTTTTACGATTTTACTACACCAGAATATTATAGCTATAAAATCTTTAAAAAAAAGAAGTGGGAATCAAATCGAGGTATTGGGAATTCTTATGGGTATAATAAAATTGAAAAAGAAGGAGATTACTTAACATCAAATGAATTAATTAAGATGCTTGTAGATATTGTAAGTAAAAATGGAAATCTTCTGTTGAATGTTGGACCTATGCCAGATGGAAGAATACCTGAAATTCAAAAAGAAGTATTACTTGGAATAGGTCAATGGCTAGAAATTAACGGAGAGGGAATTTATGGCACTCGTCCCTGGGAAAGAGCTGAGGGTAAAACAACTGATAATCAGGAAGTTAGGTTTACACAGAAGAAAGAAGTATTGTATATTCATCTCTTGAATAAGCCAATGGGAAACAGTTTAAGTATATTATCATTAAACATCCCTCAATCTTCCTCAATAAAGTTGCTAGGTTATAATTATCAAATACTATGGGAGCAAGTTCAAGAAAATTTAATTATAAAAGTGCCTGAAAAATTAGGAGAATCTCCTGTTTATGTATTCAAGGTAAAACCAAATGAAGCGTAAATGGATTACCTATTATATTAACCTTTATAGAATTAATTAACTAAAAATCGTTAAATTCAAGATCAGAAAAAATTGATTTAATTCTCTCTTTATTTTTAATATCTATCCATTCAGAATAATTATAGGACGGCTTAATTCCTATCATTGCCGGTTTAGAAACCCAAAGGGGATTATAAGGTAATAATATTATTCTTCTTATATTTAAAGTTTTTAAATAATTAGCCAATTTACTCAAGTTATCATCAGTATCAGTTATATTCGGAATAAGAGGAATCCTTGGTACTATTTCTATTGATTTGTTTTTAATGACATCTTCAAAATTTGCTAATATTCTTTCATTTGAAACTTTACAATATTTAGCATGTAATTCTGGTTCGTAGATTTTTAAATCAAAATAGATAAGGTCGATATGTGGTAAAATAAATTTATAAAATTTGTTTCGATTATAATATCCACAAGTTTCAATGCACACATTTATCTCTTCTTTTTTGAGTTCTTTTACTAAGGCCTTCATGTAATCTATATGATAAAGCGGTTCTCCGCCAGAAAAGGTAACCCCTCCGCCTGAATTTTTATAAAAGATTTTATCTTTTAATATAATTTCGAGCAAGTCTTTTATGCTATATTCTTGACCTACAAATTTTAAAGCGGAATTTGGGCAAACTTCAATGCACTTACCACAAAGATTACATTTTGAGCGGTTTATTCGATATTCATATGAAAAATCTATAGCGTCTTGATTACAAACGCTTAAACATGTTTCACATTCACTACAGCTATTCCTATTAAAAGAAATTTCTTTAAATGGTGATATAGCTTCAGGATTTTGACACCAAACACAAGAAAGAGGACATCCTTTAAAAAAAACTAAGGTTCTTATTCCTGGACCATCATCTAACGCGTTTCTTTTGATATCGACAAGTAATGTTTTGTCTAACATTATTAAACTGTGAAAAATAAAATAAGATTTTATTTATTTTGCTTGATATTCATGCCGTTCAATTATTTCTAATTGCATATTTTTATTTAATTTCGTGAAGTAAGCATTATACCCCGAAACTCTGACTAATAACCATCTATAATCTATTGGATTGGCCATAGCATCTCTCAAAGTATCTGATGATATAACATTAAATTGCCATTGCATTCCATTCAAATCGAAAAAACTTTGAACATAACTAGTAAACAAATCCAATGTTTGTTCATGAGTATCTCCTGCATGGGGTACCAACTTTACATTATATGAGGCATTATTAGCCATTTTCAAGTAATCTAAAGCTGCAACGCTCTGAATACTTGGGAGCAATATATCAGTAGTCCCTGGAGCAGGAGTTAATCCCGGCGTCAAAGCTTTTCCTTTCTTCCTACCTGACGGTAAAGCCCCTGTAAGCATTCCAAATCCAGTATGATAACTAATTGACCAGTATCCTACAAGATATTTCCCGCCTCTATAATTATCAGCAGAATTATATATGTTATAACAGAAATCAATGATATCCTGAGCTAATTCAACTGTTCCTTCTTCACCAGATCCAAATTTAGGAACTTGCTCTATTTTATTTAAAATTGATTCGTATCCTTCAAAATCGCTATCAATTGCTTCCATCAACGTCGCAAAATCGAATTCTTTTCTGTTGTACACTAAATCTCTTATAACTAATAAACTATCAATAACATCTGTTAGTGCTACAAGAGCAACCCCTGAAGTGTTATAGATTGCACCACCTTTTATAAGATCTTTACCTTTTTCTAAAGGTCCTTCGTAAAAACTTGATAATAAGGGCGTAGGATGAACATACTCGTGTGCATCCCCAAGAAAATTATTTATCTCAATCGACTGTTCGGTTAAATACTTAAGTTGTTCCTTGTATGCATTGAGAAAATCACTGAAGGTAGGAAAATCTGATCGAACATCACCGGTTTCAACACCCATCTTATCGCCAGTTAAGGGAATATTTCCGTTATTTAATGCCATTTCTAAAGGAGCAACTAAGTTTAAAAGCATACAATTTGTATGACCATAATGTTTTCCTGCAATCGTGGGTTCTACGCATCCTGTGACCGCCCAATCTCTTGCATCTTCTAAAGAAAACCCTTCATGGACTAAAGCTTCAATCATAGTCTTATCATTATGGATGCTCGGAGACGCTCCCATATTAATGTTGACTTCTGTTAGTCTTCGTAAATATTCTTTGGAGTTAATCCCAGAATAATATCGGGCATTCATATTCGGATCTTGAAAACCTAGCATTTCATTTGCTTTTAAAATAATAAAAGACATATCATTAACAGCATTCTTGCCTTCTCTATCCACACCTCCAATAGTTACAGTGTCGTCTGAAGAACTACCTCCGAATAACTTCCAACCTACATTTGGCATTAATGGATCGTGGTCATTGGTTCTTAGAAACAAGGATCCAACTAATTCAATAACATGTTTAATGATGCTTTGTTTCTCGTCTTCAGTTTTTGCTTTCTCAATATCTTTAATGAAAAAGGGTTGTAACATCTGATCAAGTCTTCCAATAGATAAAGCAGAGTTCGCATTTTCACAATGAAGGCATACAAAACTAGTCCAAATCGATTGAACTGCTTCATATAATGTGTCTGCCGGTTTTGCAGGTACTTTAGCACATATCCTTGAAATTTCTTTTAATTCTTCTATTCTTTTTGCTTGATCTTGATCATTAGAATCCATACTATTAGCGAGTTTAAGAGCTTCCTCACTCAGGTGCATTGAATAGGCTAACGCGCCTTCAATCGCAGTTTGAATAGCCTTGTAAAAATTCTTCTTCTCAATATCTTCGGTCTCTTGTTCTAACTTCTTTGCCCTATTTTTAACGCTTTCTAAGCCTTCATTTAGAACCATTGGAAAACCCGGAACAGTATGGCTAATGGCGTTCGTTTTCATCATAAAGTAGAAAACCCATCCTTCTTCTAATGCTTGTGATTTTGGATTGTTATTTTTTGTTCTACAATATTCCCTTACATTTCGTTCCATCCAGTACGGAAATACTTCAAGACTTAAGATATCAGCATCTTTCTCTGAAATATCGTTAGGATTGAGTTCTCGCTCGGCTATTGTTTTTAATTCAGGCCATATTGCTGTCGCTATAAGTTCAGGATACATAGGTATACCAACTTCTTTCGAAGTAGTGGAGCCGGCAATAAGGTGTTTATCGTGAATTATTGGTTTTTTATTAGACATTATATAATTCACTGCTCCTGCTTGTCGTAATTCTGGATCAAAAGGATTTCCAGATTTATCTAATTCAAATCCATTTTCTTTATGATATTCTGTAACTAATTTCGCCCTTTCAGCACATATTGCTGGTTTTAAGGCAAATCTTCTGTTTTTTAAATAACTCAGCCTAGGAAAGTCGTTTAAAGAATAATTAGCTAAATATGGATCCTCTAATACTTGAACATTATCAATTTTACGATTTAGGCTTTTATTAACGAGTTTTCTATGATCAATATCTTCAATTGGATACAATAATCGATTTTCAGGACCCTTATAATCCTTTATTTTAGCCCCCATTACGAGTGATGTGAGATAAGAGAATTTAGTAAGGTAACTCATATTTCCAACATATCCCATTTCATTTGTTAAAAGGTAATCAAGCGATTCCTCAGCACTTTTGTTATAAAGGTTAGCCAAAGTCTCTTTATCTTTATAATATATCGTGATATTAGGGTCATCAATTTTTCCATCAGCGACAGTCATCTTTCCATCTTTAAAAATCACATATACATTAAAAGCATCATCTTTAGTTGAGAATTGATATTTAGCATTGAAATAAAAACCTGTTTTTTCATTATAAATCTCCCTTCGCATTTTTCTGCGTGTATCGAAGATCATAGCAAGCAGATTTAACTGTCCTTTAAAATTCTCAAGTTCTTTTTCTACATCTAATATTTGCATAAGTATATTCCCAAAAAATAATATTATTTAATGATTAATTTTGTAATTATTAAAACTTATCAATGAAAAGAAGCCTTTAGCTTTGGTCTTATTTACATTGAAATTAAAGGCAATTAAAGTCAATTTATGAATCTTAATTAATAACGAAAAGTTATCAAATTCAAAATAAATTAAGAATTATAAATATCATTAAAAAAAATAAAAAAATGAGAAAGAGATTATGAGTGAGAGTAAAGAACAAAGAATTGAAGATTCATATGACGCAGTAATTATTGGAGCGGGAAACGGTGGTTTAATAGCCGCCACAGAATTAGCAATGAACGGTGTTAACATACTGCTTTTAGAACAACATAACTTACCCGGAGGCTTTGCTTCTAGTTTTGTAAGGGGAAGGTTCGAGTTTGAAACTTCACTACACGAGCTTTACGATTGGGGCCCTAAATCGAATAAAGGCGGCACTAGAAGATTGCTAGAAAGATATGAACTTGATTCAGAGTTTATTGAAGTTCCCGAGGCATATAGATTGATTTTAACAGATCCAAATGAAGATCTTGATGTAGTGATGCCTTTTGGAATTGATGCTTATCTTGATGCTATTGAGAAAGAAGTCCCGGGATGTAGAGATTCTGTAAGCAAATTTTTTGATTTGGCGCGAGATGTTGATGTAGCAACTTCATATTTAGGACGGTCGAAAGGTAAGCCAGATCAAGAAGTTTTGCTAAGAGAGCATTCAAACTTCCTTAAAACTGCGGCTTATTCTGTGGAAGCTGTTCAAGATGCACTTAACATTCCAGAAAAAGCCAAGAGCATTCTTAACGCATATTGGCTTTATTTAGGAATTCCCGCAAGTAGATCTAATTTTACATTATTTTCTTCAATGGTCTATGGTTACATTTTAAAAGGTGCCTATATTCCAAAATTTCGATCTCACGATTACACAACTGCATTTGATAATAAGATAAGAGAATTTGGGGGTAAAATCGAATACAATACGAAGGTAGAAAAGATTTTGGTTGAAAATGGTAAAGTGACCGGAATTGAAACTTCTAATGGAGATAAGATTAAAACAAATCATGTAATTAGCAATGCTTCCCCTACGCTTACTTATAACAAGTTAATACATCCTAAATCAGAGGTTCCTGAGATCGCTTATAAAGAAATCAATGCTAGACGGCACGGAGTTTCTACATTTGTTGTTTATTTGGGCTTAGATGCAACAGCAGAGGAATTAGGTCTCAAAGATTATAGTTATTTCATTTCTAACAATATGAATACTGATGAACTTTATGATTCTTTAAATAACCTTGAAGCACCTGAGGTTCAAGCAACTATATGTTTAAATAATGCAATTCCCGACTGCTCACCACCGGGAACATGCATTGTTTCGATTACAACTGCTTTTCTACCAGGATCGTGGGACGATGTAAAACCAGAGGATTACTTCACAATAAAAAATAAAATTGCAGAAGACCTTATTAGTACTTTGGAAAAAACCACTGGCGCTCCAATAAAGGAACATATTGAAGAGATTGAAGTTGCTACGCCTCAAACCATTGCAAGATTTACCAGAGCTTATAATGGGGTAGTGTATGGATACGAACCAGATTCTTGGGATTCAATTATTCCACGGTTGGCGATGATGAACGACGATAAACATATTGATGGTCTTGAATTTTGTGGAGGTCATGGTAAAAGAGCTCACGGATATAGTAGTTCTTTGAAGGATGGACAAACTGCTGCATTACTAACTTTACAAGATTTACAGAAAAGAGGTGAATTAAAATGAGCGAAGAAAAAAACAAATTTGATATTACTGTTAAAAGCAATTCGAGAGATTTATTTGCGTTTACCAAATTAGTACCAAACCGTAAAAAGCGGTTTGAAAGGGCATCAAGTGAACCGATAACAAAAGATCCGATGAACGAACTCGCAGTGCGACTTCATCCAATTAGACAATACTTAGTTATCAGTGAAATCAAGGATGAAACAAAATCTACTAAAACATTTAAACTCATACCTGATCCCGATTCAAAAACAAAAGAAGTAGCTTATTTTAGAGCTGGTCAATATTTAAGCTTGAAAGTTCAAGTAAATGGTGTATTGATTACAAGACCTTATTCAATATCATCAGCTCCTTCAGAAGCCTTAAAGGGCTACTATGAAATTACAGTTAGGAAAGAGGACCAAGGGTTTTTAACCGAATTTATCTGGGATAACTGGAAAAAAGGAACTAAGATTGAAAGTTCTGGACCGGAAGGATACTTCTTTTATGAACCTCTTCGGGATTTAAAACAAATTGTTGGAATCGCTGGAGGATCAGGAATCACACCATTCCGATCGATGGCTAAAGCAATAATTGATGGAAAACTTGATGCAAAATTAACATTAATGTATGGAAGTTCTGAGGAAGATGATATTATTTATTACCATGAGTTTAAAGAAATGGAAAAGAGTAACCCCTCTAAAATTAAGATTGTTCATGTTTTAAGTTGCGATGCTATTTCATTGGAAGGATGCGAGAAGGGTTTTATAACCAAAGAAATAATTGAAAAATACTGTGATGCAAATTCAAGTACTTTTTTCATATGCGGACCACAAATCATGTATAATTTCGTCGAAGAAGAACTTAAAAAGTTAAACTTACCTGTTAAACGAATTCGTAGAGAAGCTTTTGGTGAAGTGAAGGATATTTTAACTCACCCCGGATTCCCTAAAGAGGTTGCTGAAAAAATATATAAGATTAAAGTTCATATTGGGGATATGTCCAAAGAGATTCCAGCAATAGCAACTGAATCTGTTTTAGTAGCTTTAGAAAGAGCAAATTTAACCCCACCTTCAAAATGTCGTTCTGGTGAATGTGGATTCTGTCGATCTCTTTTAATAGATGGTAAAGTATATGTAAACCCAGTTTCCGATTGGAGAAAGAGTGGAGACAAAAGATTTAACTATTTCCATCCATGTGCATCGTATCCAATTACTGATCTCGAAATTATCGTTCCCCGAGACCTCTAAACAATTGTTAAATTTTTATTTTTATTATCTTTTTATTGCCAAATATTTAATTCTCATTATTGCTTTAAGTTGTTTATTAAATAATAAAGAAATTCTATGAAGATCATGGATATTAAAATTAAATATGGATTTATAGCGTTATTTATAATCCTTATTCAATCCAGCTTGAAGTTAGCAGGTGTAATAATCACCGGTAGTTTAAGTTTTTTATCCGAGACAGTTGATACATTGACGGATATTTTCTTTATTTCTCTCACGATATATTCAATACATATTAGTCTAAAACCCCCAGATTTCGAACATATGTACGGGCATTCCAAAATTGACTCTTTAGGAGGATTAGTCCAAGGGATTATTTTAATCAATATTTATAGCGTTCTTATTATTATAGCAACTCAAACCATATTAACCAGTTCAATTACAATAATTAATCCAGATGTGGGATTCTTTATATTAATAATATCATTTTTCATTAATTTAACATTTTCTAGAGTGCTAATATGGCAAGGAAGGAAGCAAAATAGCTTATCTCTTAAAATTCAAGGATTAAATTTATTCCAAGATTCTCTTCGAGCGCTCATCGTTATAATTAGTTTTGTTATCGCCTTATTTTTTAATATTCAATTTTTAGATCCCTATTTTAGTATTGCTCTTTCTATATTGATAATTATAACCTCAATCATTCTTTCTAAAGAAGGAATTAAAGATTTAATTGATGTGAACCCCGTAAACGCCCTTATTATAGAGGAAATAAAGCTAAACGTGTTGAATCTTGATCATGTAAACGATGTTGAAGAATTAAAAGTTAGATTTAGTGGTAATACGCTATTTTTAGAAATTCGACTATCTGTTGAGGATCACATATCTATAGTACATGCGAATGAAATTACAAAAAGCATAAGATCTTTAAACAAGAAATTTTTTCCGTCTTACAATGTTGAAACAGTAGTCGAAATGAATCCTTTAAGTGGAGAATCTTCGCTCGGAGAAAAGATAATCAATTTGCTTTATACTATGAAAAGTGAGTTTAAAGAGATATCAGATTTTAAAGATTTGAATGTGTTTAGAATTGAAAACGATTACTTCTTATCATTAGCTATTATTGTTGATGATAGTTTATCGTTAGAAGAGGCTCACGAATTAAGCAGTTTGTTTGAAAGACAGTTACAAGAGCAGGTTCCATTTATCTCGCGAATTATTACTCACATAGAATCCCAAACCATGCTGAAAAGATCTTTAACGGAACATCTAGTTTGCACACCGATTGAACCTGAAAAGAAGAAAGAAATTCAAGCTTCGTTAGAAAGTCTATTAAAATCAATTCCAGAGGTTAAAGTATATCATGGTCTGGAATTTTGGGCTGCCCTTGATTTTTGTGTTCTCGAACTCCATGTTTTTTTTAACGGGGATCTTAATATAACGCGAGTTCATACTTTGATAACAGAAGTGGAGCAACAAATAAAAAATACTCTAAATATTGAAAATTTAACGGAGATAATTCTTCATTCTGAACCCCTAGAAGGACGAACTGAGGGAATTATATTTTAAAATTAAAAAGGAAATTTATAGTCATCTAAGCCCAGTTCTTCTTTCATAATTTTAATATCGGCTTGTAAACTTTGATTAAGAGCTATTCCGTTTTTCTTTCGGTCTATTTCCGCTTCATATTCCTTTTCTCCCGCTGTATAAATACGATTTTCACCAGGTTCCTTCTTTGAATTTCGAAGGCCTCTCATAATGTCTCCTGCCGTTTTTTTAAAATTCCCAAGAGGTAGAAAGCTTTCAATATTTATAGCTAAGAAGAAATGACCTACTTTTAAGCGTTTCTGACCATCCTCAACAATTCCAATAGTATCTTTAAGGAATATTCCATCTTGAAGCGCAGCAGATAATATTTCAACAAGGGTGGCGTATCCATAGCCTTTATAACCAGAGGTTCCTTCTCCTTTCCCTCCTAAAGGTAATAACGCAGCTTTTCCTTTACCCATACCTTCTAAAATTACGGCGGGGTCAGTCTCCGTCTTTCCCTCGTCCGTTATTACAACTCCATCAGGTAAAGGTTTGTTGATCCTATTATATAATTCCACTTTTCCCCTTTGAACAATTGTTGTTGCACAATCGATTAAGAAGGGGAAATCTTCGTCTGTAGGTGCACCCGCGGTTAAAGGATTTGTACCTAACATTGGTTCGACTCCAAATGTAGGTGGCATAGAAGGTCGAGCGTTAGTTACTGCTAAACCTATCATTCCTTCTTTTATTGCCATGAGTGAATAAAAGCCAGCTATGCCAAAATGTGTTGAATTTCTCACTGCTACAGAACCCAGTCCGTACTTTTTTGCTTTTTCAATAGCTGTCTTCATAGCCTTATAAGCAATTACATGGCCCATTCCGCAGTTTCCGTCCCAAAGGGCTGTCGTTGGACCATCCTTAATTACATCGATTTTTGTATTAACCTCATACATACCCGCTTTTATGCGATCGAAGTACATTTTACAGCGTTGGATTCCATGGGTGTCAATTCCTCTAATATCAGATGCAATTAGTACTTCAGCTATAATGTGGGCGTCGTCTTTAGGCACCCCAAGTCCTATAAAAACGTCTCGCATGAAGCTTTCGAGCGTTTCCGCTTCAATATATATTGTATTTTCAGACATAGTAATCTCTTAAGTGTTTTTCAATTTTATTATTTTTTGAAAAGCAAATAATATTCTATCATATTTTTGGTTTTACATAAAGTTTAACTTAATAATACTTCCATGTTATGAGGTTTTTTGAAACCAGTTTGATATTCTTTTGGTATGATATTAAATGATATGAAAGTGAAAGTAGAAGGTAAGTTTTTCAAAGAAGTTACGATTGAGGACGATGGAGACAACATAACTTATGTCTTTCCAGACACTGAAGAATTTTTATCGATATTGCGGCGAAAACTCAATAAAGAATTGACGTTAGATTAATCCTATAAACTTAATCCTTCTTATTCCTTTACTTCAATAAGTTTTTAAAACTCCATTCATTTTTTTTCTTGGAACCTTAGGCCCGTTCTGCAATCCTATACTGGATGAAGCGCAAAATGGTCTCTAGCGCAAATTGCCTAGATTCAGGTTTCATGAGGAATATTATCCAATTTTATGTCCCGTCGAAGCGATCCCCATAATGGTGGGTACCAGAGTAGGCTCTTTCGTAGGAAAGATATAAACTCGTAATAACAAACTCGATCAGGCCAGGGATGGAGCAATCGTAAGTTTAGGCGTTCACGCTTTATGGTAAGGTCGTGGAGGGGCATATTATCAGGCCATAGTATTTGGATTGGAATCGAGATTTAGGTTTTTTATCATTCTTCTTCCAAAGTAAAACGTAATAGGCGATCTTTATCTTCTTCTGCGTAGTTTATTCCAATTCTTTTACTTAACGAAATTTTTTTATCTTCGATTATCATCCCTTGAGTAAAATGGAGTTTTGAAGTTTCAGCGCAAGAATCTTTACCATTATATTCTTCTTTTGTTATATTCAATGCCATGCACAACTTGCTGGGTCCATCAACCAAATTCTTATAATTTTTTCCGATTTTTACCTTTCTGTTTTCTTTCATTAACTCTATTCCCTCAATTGGAAACAATTTTCTTATGAAAATAGCACATGGTATCCCTTCTTTTTCAGTAGTTACATTAAGACAGAAATACATCCCATAAATGTAATAAATGTAGAAAGTACCCGGTTTCATATACATAACTTTTGTTTTTTCGGTTTTTTTGTAATTGTATGCGTGGCAGGCTTTATCGTTTGGACCTAAATACGCTTCGACTTCCACTATTTTTCCTATTATATCCCCTTTCTCTGTTTTTTTAATTAGATATCTACCTAAAAGATCTTTACCTACTTCGACTGTATCTCTTGAAAAGAAGTCTGTAGTCAGTTGCATAAGCTCGCTCAAATCGGAATCAGCTCTACATTTTTGTAAAATTAAGCTTTTATATTTTAAAGACCTTCTTAAATTAATTAAGGATTTTAATAAAAGATTATCTACTTGAGATTTAATGAACGCTCCAGAAAGGGTTTTAGCCTCTATTGACCACATAGAACCAGATCGTGTTCCCGCATTTGAAAGCGCTTTTACAAACAATACGATAATAAAGCACTATGGTGTAAATCTTAGCGGTGGTCGGGGATATAAAAACATTTACAAATTCTTTAGCAAAGTAGGAATAGAGTTAGTTCTTAGTTTTGTGAGTAACTATCCACGAGAAATGTTTAAAGGAGGATTTGTCGATGAATATGGTAGAGTAATGAAATATGAATATGCTGAAGACAAAACTCTGATCTTAGCATACCACGGAGGGCATTTTAAGTCGTTTGAGGATTACGAAAGCTGGGAACAACCAGATCCAAATTTGAAATCTCGAATTGATCAATTTCTCTCAGGAAAAACTGCTCAAAAAGAAGTGGAAGACACAGTTTTTTCTATCCCCGCAAGTGGCTCTCTTATGGAGTGCGCTTGGGAGGGTTTTGGAATGGAAACCTTTTCACGAATTACGGGACACGATAAACAAATGAAGAGGATATTCGACGACAGAGGTACCTTTACTGTTGAGTTAGTGAAAATCTTAGCGGAAAACGACGCTAAAATGGTATTGTTATGGGATGATTATGGATTTAAGAACGGTTTATTCATGAGACCGAGCTTATATCGAAAACTTATATTTCCGTGGTTAAAACAAATATGCAATGCAGCTCATAAGCTTGATTGCAAAATTTTCCTACACTCAGATGGGGATCTCTTAGAAATTTTTGAAGACATAGTAAACTGTGGAGTAGATGCAATTCATCCTATTGAATCAACTACAGCAAACCCAGAGTATGATATATTTAAACTAAATGAAAAATTTGGTGATAAAATTACTCTCGTGGGTAATCTAAGCCCAGTTATGTTGGCTATAGGAGAAATATCTGAGATTGAAAAATATTCTAAAAAACTCATTCGAGAATTAGCGCCAGGTGGGGGGTATATTTTCAGTTCTGGTCACAGTATTAATCCTGCAGTAACACTTGATAGATTTGAAGCGATGCATAATATTAAGAGAAAATACGGAAATTATCCTATTAATGTCCCATCTTAATAAGTTCTTCTTTTAAGAACGATTCTAAATTCGAATTACATGCAATGAATGGAAATTTTGTTTTTATTGATAATTTTAGGTTAAAGTTAGCTCCTTTTATTGAAAAGAACTTACCTGCTGCCTCTTTTAGGATTAAATATCCCGCGGCTACATCTACAAGACGATTGGTCTCTCTTAGATTGATGAATGCTTCCATACTCCCACGAGCAACTTGGCATAATGTTAAAGCACTACTCCCTAAAATTCTCATGCGATGGAATTGCTGAATAATTGGTTTTAATCTCTCCATATTTTTAACCGCGTTTTTCTTAGGAAGATTTAGCTCAAAGAAGCAGTTATCTGAAAGGCCCAGATTTGATACGCGAATCCTGTTATCGTTCAAATAAGCGCCTTCTCGTTTAATAGCCCAATATATGTCTTTAGAGACTAAATCTAATACCACAGCTTTTTTTAAATCCTTTATACTTTTACCTATCGCATAGGCAATTGAAACTGAACAATAAGGAATCCCTCGTACAGCATTATTGGAACCGTCAATAGGATCAATGATAAGAACATTTTGGCTTTTAATTGCTTTGTTTTTATTTCCTATGTATTTTTCTCCAATTTCTTCGCTAATCATTAGAATATCTACTTTCTCGCTTTCTAATGTGCGAATAATGATCTGCTCTGCAAGTAAGTCTATCTGCATAGAGATATCACCTCCTGCGCCTCTCTGAAACTTTTCTGCAGCAACTTTAGAGCCCAAAATAGGGTGAATTACATCATAGACACTAATAGCAATTTTTTTTAACAGGTTAATAGACAGTTCCATTGAAATCAATCAAATGTGTAATTAATTAATAAAACATTGTTAAATAATTATCTTTTATTGAACGGTTTGAATTTGTGTTTCTTGTTCAACAATCTCTTTTAAACTTTCAAATTTACCTACTATCATTTGAACTAAGCCATTTTCTAAGAGTAATTTTGGACCCTTTTTTAATTCATTTTTTAAATAAAGTTTGTCGACTTTTTCTTTGAGCAACCACTCAGAAATCAAAATTCCTTTCCTTTTCTCTTCATTTATGAACTTATTTTGGGTAATATAATAATTAATTAACTTGAAACGTTTATTTTCTTCTTGCATTTCCAATATAGAAAAGAAAGGAGATTCTCCAAAATGCTCAGAAATATTAGAATTTAAACCATCGTCGTTCGTTAAAGGTGTAGCGATTTTTATGATTTCTTTTGGTTGTGCCTGAGAAATAATTATAATTTTAAAGATTTGAGGGAACTCTATTTTTATTTTTGCTGATATTGCTTTTTTTAATGATTCAACTTGATGTAAATGAAGTTCTTTATTTAAATCAATTACAATTTCAAGAAAAATGTATCGCCCATAAGAACGAATCTCAAGGTTTTCGATTTCTTTCACATTTGAAAAATTTTTTATTATATTATTAAGCTCATTTCGTTTATCGAAATCTATTACAGCGTCTAATAAAGTTTTAGTAGATGTTAAGAAAATATCATATCCCCCTTTAATGATAAGCAGGGCAATAACTAAACTGATTAATGAATCTAAATAATTTACGCCAAATAAGGCACCAACAAACCCGATTATCACAGAAGAAGATATTAGGTTATCATAGAGTTTTTCAGTAGCTTGAGATTGAATTATGGGTGAATTTGTCTGTTTTCCTATTATTTTTAAATATAAAGTTGATAAGAACGAAACTAGTAAAGAAATTATTAAAAAAAGAAAAATAATGGGAGTAATTATTATCTGTTTTGGAAATCCCGCAATCTGTTCAAAAATTTCGGAGAAAGATGTAGTAATAATGTTATAAGCCGTAAAAAATATGACCATTGAAATAATTAAACTTATTATATTTTCGATTTTGTAATAGCCATATGGAAATTTTTTATTAGGTTTTCTTTTTGAATAGAATATTCCAACTACGGCTGCAAAAACCATAATAACATCTGTTAAATTATCAAAAGCATCTGCTTGAAGGGCTAAACTTCCACTTAAACTAGAAACAATAAGCTTGAATATAAACAAAAGTAGATTTAGGACTAATAATAATAAGTTCACAAAAATAGGCTTACCATAAAATTTATTACTGATATTTTTATGTTTCATTTTGTTATCCTTTGTTTTTCAATAATCCATTTATCTACAATAAGAGTTTGCAATTTCTTTTTATTCTCCACATCATATCTACTGTGAATCGTGCTTTTTGGAATCCAAAATTCTAAATCCGATTCAAGTGTTATTAGAAGAGCTTTTGGGCTCTCAACTTTAATTTTAGCTTTTATCTCAATAGTCTCTTTTGAAACACCAAATTCTGTAGTTTCTACTACTTGCAATCCGTTTCTAGCAAGAATATGCTCAGAAAATACACCGTATTCACTTTCTCCATGAACTTCCCCATCTTTTGATTTTTTCTCGGTTGTTCCGCTAGTTGCAAATTCTATTTTTTCGTTTAATATGTGTTCTAGCATTAAAGTAAAGAAATTTAAATTAGGGAATCGGAGTTTCTTGACATAATCACCGATTTTAATATGGATTACTTGATGAGATTCTTTTTCCCAACCAACATAAATTTCTGTCTTGCGATCCTTAAAAACGTGAAAACCTCTCCAATTCGCACTATTTCTATTGAGAACTTCTAATATACAAATAATTTCTTCAATAGTTATTTTAACAGTTTTCCCTTCTCCTTCCGAAGTTCTCTCCCATTTTCCATCTTCCTTGCGATTTATACAACTTAAGAAGACATATGGAACCGATTTAGATGGACTTGTGAGCGTAATGCTTGATTTTTGTCCGTAAAAGGTTTTAGTATGATAATCTGTCATAATTCAAAAAGGGCTCCATGTTTTAAAAACATAATATTTGTTCATTGTTTTAAATTCATCCTAAAAATTTTAAGTGAATAATTTCACTTGTTTTAAGTCGTTCCGCAATTTTCAGCATTTTATGAGTATTTTTCGACCAGTTTGGATTGGTGGGTATACGAACCCAGAGTGAGTACCAATTAATAATTTCAATATTTATCGCCCAATTTGGGAAGAGTTTTAGAAGATTTCCTACACCAAATTTTACGCGGGTATCAGAACCAGCTTTTTTTGCTCTTTTAATGATTTTTAACGCCAAATTTGATATTACCTTAAAAATAAACTATAGCTTACTATAGGTTGCTCGAGGCCATAAAGATCCTCAGACATATTTAATAATAAGATTCTCTCTTATTAATGTTAAATTGAAGTTAAAAGATAAGGGTTGCTCTTAATAACCTAAGAAAATATTACATTAATTCAATTTCTACTAAAACTGATTCTGGAATTTGAATCTTCATAATAAGATGCATCGAACGCTCGTTAGCAGTTATCTCAAAGAGACGTTTATGAATTCTCATTTCAAATTTCGCCCAGGTAGAAGTACCTTGACCAGAAGGAGCTTTTAATACGGGCACTCTTAATCTCTTTGTGGGCAATGGGATGGGTCCCAGTTTCCTTATTCCTTGATTTTTACAGACGCTTTCTATTTGTTCGCATACGCCTTTAAGAGAAGGTAATTGGGTGCTACTTAATCTGATACGTGCTCGTTGCATATTTTTAACTTTTTTTAATTGAAGTAGTTAGAGAAATTATTAAAAATAAATAAATTTTATCATTAATACCTTAAAAGAACTTAATTTTCTAATTTTTACTTTTCCTTTGTTCAATTCTTTTTGCGATTATTAAACTTAAGATACCCAACTGTGCTTTTAATGATGCCTTTGGCCCTACTCTTTTATACAAAATCCTTAGGAGAAGTGTCAACAAAACAAACAATACTATGGCAGCTCCCCAGACAATTAATTGGTTTAATTGTTGATAAAATAAAAAGTATAGAGGGTCATGTGCAATATATATCGTAAATGAGTAAAACGAATAATAAAAGAAGAACCTATACCTTTTTTTAGGATTAATTTTTTCAAATTCCTCGAGATATATGAGGATGGCTAGCATAATTAGCACCGCCCCTATTGAATAAAACATAGAAGAAATAGTTTCTCGTGTCAAAAAATCGCTGAATCGGTAAATTATACCAAAAGTAGTGAAAATTGTCCCAACTATCAGTAATGTCCTTAAAAACACGCGCTTAATTGTGTTTTTCCTTTCTTCTTGGTCTTTGATGCTATTAATGTCAAAGAAGAAATCCCCAATTACAGTTCCAATTATGAAAATTGCGAAATAAGGTAAAATCGTAAATGCCTCTAATGGATGGTAAAAGATATGGAATAAAACGCCATAAATATTTAACTGATTTTCATAGGTAAGCAAAAATGATAAAAGCAAATCATTGGCGACTAACAATCCAATTCCTAAAAATAACCTTAAAGATTTTGAGGAACGCAATAAAGGCCACGCCATTAAAGCCGAGAGAGAGATTGTTTGGAGCGCATTCCAAGCCCAAATCCACTTCATCTCGTTTGAGTTTTCCTCAAACGATACCCCCACGGCAACTATGGTATTATATATTAAGGCTATTGCTAATAATAATAATGCTCTGATAATATAGATATTCCTAGCTTGGCTCATAGTAGTGTCAGGAGAATTATTTGCTTTTCTAACACTACTTTTATATGCTATTGCTGCGCTGAGCCCCGAGACGAACAAAAATCCCGTAGCCGCTATTGGTGCTAAAAACGAAAATAGTATATTTATTAACCATCGTTCATCCCATAGTACCCACCAATCAAGTGTATGGCCCAGAACCATAAGAAATATACAAAATCCTCGTATCATGTCGATGCTCTGTATTCTCTTCATAATGTCAGCCTAATGTTTCCCCCAATAATTATAAATTATATTTAAGATAAAATGTTGTTTTACTATTAATTGTTGCCATTATTAAGAAATAATCATATGTTTAGAGACATTCTTAAAAATAGAAAATAATTCCCCAATAACATAAATCCTTATAGTTTTGCTCTCTTTTTTAATAATAAAAATGTTTGACCTGATTTTTGATTAGAGTCCTTCTTAACCACAAAACCATCAAAACCGCTTTCATCAAATGAGGAAGTAAAAATATCCAGTTCTTTTTTATTTTTCGGGTAAAATTCGATAATTACTCTCCCATTAGGTTTCAAAATTTTTTCCAAATATCTAGCTGTATTATTAACCGTCTTGGAGATGTCACCTAACACAATTTTTCCATAAATTATAAAATTATAAGCCGAAATGGAAATAATATGATCGATTGAACTTTGTTTTAATGGTAAGTAGTTAATGTCAGCTAAAATTAATTCAAGATTTTTTTCTTTTTCCAAAAGTTTTTTTTTAGATTTTGCTTTAGAGAGCATATCAATTAAAACATCTACAGCAATAACCCGATATCCTTTTTCTACTAAAATTTCAGAGGAAAATCCAGTTCCACAACCCAAATCAGCAACTAAATATTTCTCTTCGTTTAGTGTGTCTAATATTCCTATCCTATCCAGTTTTTCATCATATAAATAGTGTAAGCATAATATTGCTGTCTTTTTTTGATTTCTTTCCATCCAAATCGAATTATCATATTCTGTAGAATTTTCACCAACATATGAATCGGGAAAAATGGGACTATTGTCGTGATTTGACATATTTGATCGTAAATTTAAACCCTAAAAAAGTATACATATAAATTATCGAAATGAGTTGATATATATTGTTAGTTATCAGAAAAATATCTAAGTATAAATTTTAATAATTACTAGTTTATAAAAAAGATTAGCATGGCAGATAAAAATTCTATTCTTATATGTGATGATGAACCAGATATAGTTAGTCTCGTGAAGAGATTTTTACAACTAGATCATTTTGACACGCTTACTTGTAGTAACGGTAAAGAAGCGTTAAAATGTCTCGAAGAGAGCTATGAAGAGATCGTTTTAATACTATTAGATATTATGATGCCTGGAATGTCAGGATTCGAAGTCCTTAGAACTATAAAATCAAAAGAGACCTACAAAGATATTAAGGTTATTCTTTTTACGGTTAAAAGTTTTAAAGAAGATAAAGAAAAAGGTAATGAGTTGGGAGCAGATGGATATATTACTAAACCTTTTTCGGGAAACGAACTCCGTGAATATGTGAAAAAACTTTTAAATCGATAAATATCAAGCATTTTTCTTTCTAGTTTCTTTATTAAAAATTGTTTATTTCATTGCGTCTAGATGATTTTGAATCAATCTCCTTTTAAATAACAAATTTGAGAGATGCTAGCGATCAAAATAGTAAAATCATACCTACTTTTTAAATAAGAAAAAAGAATCTATATTAGTAGGATATAAAAATAAGATATAAGATGTGTCTCCAATGTCAGCAGCAAAAAAAATCTTAATTGTAGATGACGAAGAAGATATAACTATTCTTACTGAGAAGTTTTTACAACTCGAGAAATACGACACCATAACTTGTAGCAATGGTTACGACGCATTAAACATAGTTAAAGAAAAACACGAAGAGATTGCACTCGTTTTGCTTGATATTATGCTTCCCGGTATGAGTGGTTACGACATTTTGACTGAAATTAAGTCAAAATACCCTAAAATTTTGGTAGTTCTTTTTACCGTTAAAAAATTTTTTGAAGACATACAGAAAGGAAAAGAACTCGGTGCTGACGGCTATTTAGTTAAAGCTATTTCTGGAAATGAGATTATTACTTATGTTAAAAACATACTAAAAAAGAAAAAAGATAATTAGTTATTTCTAATTAGGAATAAGTTGTTATCCTTTCCTAATCCGTCATTAGTTTCTTTCCTACTTCCCAAGCTTTTGCTATGGGTTTACCTACCTTCCAATATTGTTTCATAGCATATGTAAATGTGTTCATCTTGGAGATATCTGGCGCTCCTTCAGATAGATATTCTTCTTCAGCGTACGCATTTACAACTTCTCCAATAAATAGTTCGTGACCTATTTCAGCACCAGTTATATCTTTAATAGCAAGAGTTTTGATTACTTTACATTCTAAATTTAATGGTGCTTTACTTATCATCGGAGCAGTTTTAAGCTCTCCGTAAAAAATATCAAACACTTTCGACTTATCTACTTCTTTTCCGGAGACGATACCACAATAATCAGTTCCTGCTATTATATCCTCAGAAGGAGTGTTCACGCTAAATGTACCATTTTCCTTAATTCCAATGTTTGTGAAATGAGTCTCGTAAGAAGCAATTGATATTAAAGGAGGTTTATCTTCAACGCTGCTAACATATGCGAGGGGTTCAAAATTGGGTTTTCCGTTAATATTTGCTCCTATAAGGACAACTGGCCTGGGAAACAAGTAAGAACTTGATTTAATTTTATTTTTTGTCATGGTTATTATTAGGATTGCTTTAGTGAGTATATGTATATTATAGTATAATATATTAATAAGAAAATAGGTTTAAGAATTTTTTACAATCAAGAACCAATAATATTATTCAAGATCGGTAGATCGCTTAGTAGGTTCACTACTTTCTTTATCACTATCTAATTCTATAGAATCCATGCTCTCAACCGCAGCTTGATACTTGCTTAGGACAATTGTGGCAAAGACACTACAGATCAAAGCAATAAAGAAAAGAGGAAAGTTAGAGAAAGTCTGTTTAAAGACAAAAATACCAGCAGTAATTGGAAGAAGTAAAGCGATTGAATCCAAAATTGGATACATTATAAGGATTTTACCTTTTTGAAATCCCCCTTGATAGTAGGGGAGACTGGAAATGTTGAAAGCTGCCATCATCCAAAACCCTAAAAATATCCATAGATGGGCGACACCCCCTCCAAACAGGAACCAAAAGATACCAAATGGTAACTCGAATATTGTATACCACTGAAAACCCTCGCCTGTTTGTTGCAACGCCTGAGCTAAGATATTTGTAGCAGAACCTCCAAGTGCAAATAAAATTGCACCTCCAAACATAATAAAAAGACCCTCAATACTCTTACCCCTCTTTTTTTTAGCCATAGTAAGTGAAATAATACAAACTGAGAGAGATATTGCTAAAAATATAATTAATGACGGAACAAACTCAATTAAATCAAGATCGACATCAGAAATACCAGCGAACCCAATAAGAATAGGAGATATCGTTAACATTCCGATTGCTATATACTCAATAATCCCGACTCTTTCTTTTAAGATTTTCATTGCAGCAGGGACGAAAAAGATAAATCCTGTTGCCATTACAGGTTCAGTTACGAGAACGCCCACCATTCCAATCGATATTATATATGGAAACCATCCGATAATTCCCGTAATCGCACCAATTAACCAAGATCTAACTGAAAACAATTTCCCAAAAGTTTTTAGTATGTGGATAAACCCTTCCTCAGTTTTTATCTCAATTCCTTTTAATTTTGCTTCCTTTAACCCCTTCTTTTGGTATACAATACCTAAATTAAAACAAAAAGTAGTGAATATAGCTAAGGAAATTCCAATAATTGCTGTAGCTAAATCAATTTCTGACATAGATATAAGTTAAAAATGTTTATGTCTTATATTTTTCACTTTTGGTTTTTTTAAGGCGCAAATCATAAACATTTTTGAAAAAAAATCTAAATAATAAACCATAACGAGATTAGGAATACTATTAGAACGATGCACAAAGTCTTTCTGATCAAATGGGCTATATGGAAACGAGGTTTTCTTCCTTTCTTATTGAGTAATTTTGGGAATAATGTAGGATCGTGTGGTTCCCGTTGGTACCAGTAAGCAGTTGAAGACCAATCGTCTTTACGATGATTATCGTGTCCATGTTCTATTGTAACCACAATTTTCTTATTGAAATAGATTGGGTCTTCAATGTGATATCTGTAATACGAGATTTTGCCCCACCAATTTAGCCCTCCTGGTTTAATTGTGCCGTGATAAGGGGCGTGATATTTTTGACTTTGAGCCCAAGATTGGTTTACATAATCTTCTGTGCCCGTTCCATGTAGAGTCGCGACCCTTTTATCAATATCGTCGTCAATATATATCATATCATCTCCTTCGCCTGGCCAATTAATGTACCACGGATTAAAAGTAATATTATCGATATCCAAATGACACCCAACGTAATGACCTTTACCTTTTGCTTCGAGTATTTTATAATTTTGAGTAAAAGGATCGTCAATATTGCGACCTCTATAGGCAAAATGTATAGGTTTAATCTTTGAGATTTTTTTACCGGTTTCACTATCCCTCTTTTTGGGACTTGTAGGGTTTTCACGATGCCAAAGTGCGTGAAATCTCCCATAATCCTTTTCGTTTTCATCTCCGTCTTCAAAGATTTCATAGTCAATGTAGAAGAACAGCCTCATTTGCTTAGAGTTATCGTTTTCTATAGTCATCTTAAATCCTTTTGAAAAAGGCATTGGCCACCAACAATTAAATGCTCTACCCCTTTGGGGACTCATTTGGAACGGCATAGATATAAAATTTTTACGCTTCGCATGGCCTAATCCAAAAAAATCTCCAATAGGCACTTCAACGCTTGGATTACTATCTTTTTCGTCATCCCAGTACATCCTAATTATAATATTTCTCAAATAATAACGTTTCTTGCATAAAATAGTGCACCAAATATGAGTTATACATCCAGTACCCTTCACATCTCCAATAATTACTTTTTCTCCCGGATTTATATCTATCCAATCGTGATTTCCTCCAGTAACATCATAACTTGAGACTCTTCTTCTTTTGACAGAATCAGGTCGAATTTTAGCAATGTTATATAAACTCGATTTACCTAATTTCATAGGTTAAATAAACACATTCTAGTATTTTAACTTTTAATTTCCACGAATATTAAGTTAAATAATGATTTATCAGTTATATAACAAAATCTTAAATACCTTCAAATATCAGATCATCATATTAAAATCTATATTAATAATTATTTACTCGATGATATAAAATGGTTTTAGAAGCAGAATCCGACAAAATTTCTTTTTTTAAGCAATACTTTTCAGTTATTATATTGATTGCCAATGTTTTAGTGTTTGTATGGCAAATGATGGATCCTACCGGCAATATGCGCATTGAGTATGCTTTTGTTCCTGCAGAATTTTTTGCAGGTCAGAAACTGTGGACAATTTTTACTTCAATGTTTATGCACGGAGATATCCTCCATATTCTTATGAACATGTGGTTCTTTTTTGTAATAACAGATAATTGCGAGCACGCAATGGGACATGTGTTTTATTTATTGACATACTTCGTTTCTGGAATATTTGCCACTATGCTTCACGCATGGAGTACGGTCTTTATCCCAATGTGGGGAACAACAATAGCTCAATTCATTCCTTCATTAGGAGCGTCCGGAGCTATTTTTGGTTTAATGGCCGTTTACGCAATACTTTATCCTAACAACAAGTTTCTCCTTCCAACAGGATCAACGATGCGAAAAGTAACTGCTAGTTATTTTATTATTACCTACTTTATCACAGAATTAACTTACGCCTTCTTCTCATTTGAGTTAACAGGAACTGCTCACTTTGCTCACGTGGGAGGATTTGTTGCAGGTGCTGTAATGGCAGGCATCTATAAGGCAGTAAAAGGGACTTCTTATAAGAAAAAACCGAAGTAAGATTTATTCGTTTAATTTATTTATTTTTTTTTTTAATATTAAATTTTTTCAAGAATGTTTGATTTATATCTCTATCAATTTTATAATTAATATTACAAACTAATAATTAAGAATATGTCTACTAATATAGTTGTAATCGGAATGGGATATGTCGGTATTCCTATGGCGGCACTTTTAGCTGATGTTGTTGATTTTTATGTTACTGGTATTCAGCGTAGGTCCCAAAGATCGGGGTGGAAAATAGATTGGCTAAACCAAGGGAAAAATCCTTACGAAGGGGATGAACCAGGACTGGATGAGCTAATTGAAAGAGTAGTAAGAAGCGAAAAATTTAAAGTTTCTGACAAATACGAGGCTGTAAAAGATGCAGATTACATTTTAATCGACGTACAAACTCCCGTTGACGATCAAAAAATCCCTAGATATTCTTCTTTAATTGATGTCTCTGAAATGATTGCTAAACACATGAAGAAAGGAGTAACAATTATATTGGAATCTACAGTAGCTCCAGGAACTACAGATAATGTCGTTCAGACTATTTTAGAAGAGAAGAGTGGACTTAAGAGAGGTACTGATTTTTACTTGGTATTCTCGTTTGAACGAGTAATGCCAGGCAAATTAATAGAATACATCACAGATTTTCCCCGTGTAATAGGAGGGGGATGCCAAGAAGCTAACGAAAAAGCAAAATTTTTGTATGGAAAAGTTGTTAAGAAAGAGTTACAGGTAACTGACACTCTGACAGCGGAATTAACGAAATGTATAGAAAACGCATATAGAGATGTGAATATTGCATTTGCTAACGAGATGGCTTTGTTATCTGAAGATTTCAATCGTAACATCTTCGAAATTATAAATTTAATAAACCATCGGCATGATAGGATGATGCATTATCCCGGATCAGGTGTAGGAGGACATTGTCTAACGAAAGATCCTTGGCTTCTGCTCTATGGGTTCAATAAATACACAGAAAAATTAAACGAATCAAAAATTAAAATAATTCCAGATTCTAGAAAAATTAACGACTACATGCCCTACCACATGATAAAATTAATGGAAAACATATTTAGGGATTCTCATAGATTAGTAGACAATGTAAAGATAGTTCTTTTAGGTGTTTCTTATAAAGCAAATACGGATGATACTCGAAATACACCAACTGAAAATATCATAAGAGTCCTAAAAAGTAGATATCACTCGCATAATATTGAGTATATCGCTCACGATCCTTATGTAAACGAGCGTGATTATAAGCTTACTAAACTCACAAGCGATTTTAACGAAGCAGTTGCAAATGCAGATGTTTTAATGTTTACGACAAATCATTCTGAATATTACAATATTAACCTTGATGATCTAAAGAAAATCGTGAATACGCCAATAATTATTGATGGGAGAAATATATTTGATAAGAAGACAGTTGAAAAAAAGGGTTTTATTTATCGTAAGGTCGGAGAGGGTTCAAAAAAACCGGTTTAATCGTTTAAGACTTCTTCCTTAAGGGATTACCATAAAAAAATGTAAAGATCTTTTATCTCAAGTTCATGCGAGAACTTACAGATTAAATCCTACCATTTACCGACTTAATCTTCGAGATGGCGTTATTATTTAGTTTTTAGGTTCTCTTTTTCTTTTTCTTTTTGTAATTTAAGTGCTCTCAAATACCACATGGAAATTAGCGATCAACTGGTTTCATAGCAATTTTCGTCAAATCCAAAATCAAATTCACTTTCTTCTTCTGACATAAGTTTTTATCACTACTAAAATTTCTATCTAGAATAAAAAAACAGGGATATTAAGGGTGAGTTTTATAAAAAATAAAGATTTCTAAGAAGTTACATATTTTTAAAAACTGTTTTAATCTCGGTTCTTGCGGAACTCTCGATTGAATTCTACCATTTATAATCCAATCTTTGAGATTTTATTTAAGTTCTATCAAGTTTTTTTGCTTTTTTCTCTCTGCGACGTTTTTTTATTACACTTATTAATTCTACGATTCCGTCAGAAATGCCTCATCCTGTTCTTGCACAGAAATAGTCTTCTGATTCTATAGTTTGTCTTTTAATTTTATTTTTCCATTCCGACATTTGATTTGTGTTAAATTTTTTCATTAAGTTAATTAAAATATGAAAAGGGACTCTTAAAAGAATTTTTATTATATTTGATAGTCTGACCGTATTAATATCTCATTTAAATAAAAACTTTAAGTAGTTCCTTCTTTTACAAAATTATTAACAACTTATATTTAGGTAAATCGATTAAAAATGGGATTGAAACATGAACTTTCTGAAATGAGAAAGACAATGGAAATGTTAACCTTAGAATTGCACGAGACTAATTTAGCTATTCGAGAATCTCTAAAATTAACTTCTGATACAATTAAAGAAATGAGCGAGGCATTTTCTAGAAGGTTAGGAGATACGCTAAAAGTAATGCAAGAAATGAAAGTTGAAGTAGATGTTAAAGATAGCGTTTTAAAAAGTCTTGGAATAGAAGGTTTGATTCAAGATATCTTTAAAAAAAAGACATGATCTATAAGGTTAACTGCCATTATCTAGCTTAAAGTTAATAAAGTATTATTTTTGTCTTTTTTTAAAAACAAGATATAAAATTACAAGAGAAATAGCGTAAAAAATCGAGATTAAGGTCCACAAAATAATTTCCGGATAACTATTTAAAATAGTAGCTTCTATGGCTTTATATATAGGAAATATAATTATTAAAGCAAGTAACTGAATTTGTTTTTGAAGTTTTTCCATTTTACTATGAAATTTTGTTAAATTTAATTAATAATAATCATAATAATGAATATTATAAAAGAATTTAAAATATAAAATAGAAATGTCGAAAAACCCTCCAAATTGTTTTATATGTGGAAAGGATTGCGCAGATAAACTTGATAGATGCTCTTATTGCATTTGCGATACAACTATTTGTGATATGTGTATTAATTCTATAAAAAAGAACGATACTACCTGGATTTGCCCCAATTGTAAAGAGGAACGGAATTTAGAAGAGAGCATGCTGTTCCGGGATTAAAATTACAAAAAATCAAAAATTTTCGCTAATTTTTTTACTTAAAGCGTAATTTGTAAGCCAATGATGAAATGTTATAAATGATTTAGGATCAAAATAGATGAAATAATCAAGGAAGTCTGAGGCTAACTTTCTTAACTTTATGTTATGTAATATAAAAGATTATAAATTTTCCACTTTTATTAGTAAATCATACGAAAATTTCTTATGGTGTTAAAATTGGCTAAGATTTCAAAAGTTTTAGAAGTGAATAACTGTAATAACGAAGCTCTTTTTCAAGCGCTCTATAAAGCTGAATTTTGGGAAGAAATTAATCCTGCGAAAAAAATGGAGGCGGAATTCACTGCTCCAAATGTACTATATACTAAAATTTATGATGAAATTGATCTTATTAAAATTCCAATAGAGATGGAAGGAGAATTAGTACTTTCAGACAAGGGTGAAGAGGCCGGTAAAGGGCGATTAATTGAATTCAATGTTAGAAATAATGAGAATATTAGAGAATTAGAAGGCCGTTTGCGCATTAAATCGCTCTCCCCTACAAAATCGAAATTAGGCGTCTTTATAGAGACCTTCTCCTTAAGTAGCGAATTTCTTAATCTATTAGGAGGAGGCGCAGATCTAGTATTACAGAGGAAAATTTCTGAGATGTTGAGAAACATAGAGAAAGTTTGCAAAACAAAAGACCTTCAAGATTTCTTGTGAATTAATAAAGATATTATCTAATTATAATCATTTATTAAATAGTAATTTTATATTACTATTGATAAACTCTAAAATCGGGGTTTGAGTATGAATATATGGGTACTTGATTCAGAAAGTGGGATCACGTTGTTGTACAAACCTTATATGGATCTGTCTTTAGACGAGGATCTCATTAGTGGACTTTTAGCCGCTCTAAACCAGTTTACTACCTATGAACTTAAAACAGGTATAGAAAGTATTGAAATGGGAGGCCTTAGATGGTCATATTTAGAGGACAAAGATTCAAATTTATTATTTGTGGCAACATGTGAGAAAGATATTAGCTCAAATATGTTAAAAGCTCGCCTTAATGTTATTAAGCAAACATTTCTAGAACAGTACGTTTCCAAAGATTTAGAAAGCTGGAAAAATCTATGGAAAGGAAATACGGAGCTATTTAGTCCGTTTAAGGATGTTATCGATGAATATTACTCCCAATGGTTAACCGCGGAAAATATATCAACAATTGCTGAATATTTTGACATATTAGGTGTATTTCAGCAAATATTAAACCTACTAATAAATGTAATTGAAGGACATTTTACCTCTGAAAAAAAAGATAAAATACATCAGCAAATTGAGGCTATGTTTACCAATTACCTAAATCATCAGTACGTTCAAAATAATCCCGAATTAAGCAAAATTTCGTTTAATCGTGTTTCAGGCATAAACATTATTAACATCGATCCAACTAACTGCGATATGCTTGTAGTAGAAAAACAAATAATAAATTTGATAAGGAGAATCACAGAAATGATAAAAACTGAAGAGGGGTATTATGTAACCTTACACTATTTTATTGAAGAGAATATTTTTGAATATTTGATTTCAAATATTTCTTTACTAAAGGAATTAAACTTATTCAAATTTCTCCTACAACTTTTTCTATTTAAATAAGTTCTTTAATTTGATGCGGTTGTTGCTAAAGGGTATGCTTAAATAGGATAATTTCCATTCCAATACAATATATCACTCGCATTGATGAGTTGGTTCCTATATTTGAATAGGGAGTCTATATATCTGGTTAAGAGAAGAAGATCCTTGCTAGCGCCCTATTTTTCTAATTTAGGAATATTTCAGAAAATTATTACGATCATGAAATTGCCATATTAGAAGGCGTGAATCATATAATATCATTAGATTTATTAAAAGGTGTTTATTAACATAAGTAATAAAATTTAAAATCTATAGTCTAACCACCGATGAATCTACCGCTTTTAATTTTTCTTTTTGTACTTTTTATCGTAATTATTGTTAGTTATTCCATAAAGGGTGTAGATTTTGTTGCCATTTCCTTATTCTGCATGTTTTTGGGTGCCACAATTACCGGTATTCAACAAGGAATTGGTATCGAAAATTTTATACTCGATGTAGAATGGGAAGCTATTCTGATAATTTTAAGCATGAGTATAATAACTAAAATCGCCCAAGACTCAAATATTTTAGAGTACGTAGCAGTAAAACTCTTTAAAATATCAAAAGGTGACCGTAGGATTTTTCTCTATCTTCTCTGTACGATTACCACGATATTAGCAGCTGTTATTTCTGATGTTGTTGTAGTATTAATTCTAGCTCCTGTGGTAGTCCGATTGTGTCATTTTTTAAAAATTCGAGCGGGAACTTATTTGCTGGGTATGACAATCTGTATTAATATCGGTTCTATAATAACTCCATTTTCAAGTGGAGAAAATATTATTATTTCTACAGCGTTTAAGCTTGATACTTTTTATTTCGTTCAATATTATTGGATTTTCTCTTTTCTATTATTATTTCTTACTATATTTCTAATAGATCGATTTTTACTCTCAAAAGAACCAAATATCGATGAACAAACAAAAAATTTCGTTCTTGAGCTTGTAGATGCAAAAGTTATGATTAAAAATAAAAAAATGTTCTATTTCAACAGTTTTGCGATTATTCTTACCATAGTGCTTTTTATTATCTTACCTGTTTTATACTTAACAGCAATCATCGCAGCTTTAATACTTGTTTTAGTAAATCGAAGCTACACAAAAAAACCAATGGGGGAATTATTAAAAGATATTGAGTGGGAAATAATTTTCTTCTTCATATCTTTGTACATAATTATAGGAAGCCTTTTAAGAGCGGGATTTACAGATATCTTTACTATCATTCCATTTGAATTACTCGATCCCATATTGATCGCATTTATTCTCCTTATCTTAGTAAGTTTGATTTCAGGTTTCGTTGCTAATACCCCAACTGCATTAATCTTTATTCCCATCTTGCAAACGCTTATTAATACATTCGATTTTCCTTCTGTTCCTCTCTTATTTGCCTTTATTGTTGCAATCAATTTAGGTGGCAATCTAATTCCACAAGGAGCTGCAGCAGATCTCATGACACTTAAGGTAGCACAAGATAATGGCGTTGAAAATTTAGGATACAAACGACTATTAAAAACTGGAGCTACTTTTGCTATAATTCATATACTAAGTGCAATGGGATTTCTATTTATCCTTTTACTTTTTCCTTAGAAGATATATTAAAGAAAAAAATATGCGTTTAAGGGAAAATTCCCCTCAATTCAATTGCTTTTGCG
>JAHQWP010000049.1 GCA_029856235.1 Promethearchaeia archaeon | reverse complement strand
CACTATCACTCATAAAATCACATTATAGTTTTTATTCAATTCGTCCATGCAGTTTCTTATACTTCTTTAAAATATAAATTATAAATATTATTTTTTATTTATATTGCTTTTTATTATTAAACGGTTTACTTTAAATCTTCAAGATTTTTATTAAATTAACCAGATAAAAGTATTTTGTAAAACTTAATAGAATTATAATGGATAGTTTAGATATTATCAAAGAAATAGTCGTGAAATTTACAAAGAGTAAAATAACATTAGCAGTCGCTGAATCTTGTACAGGAGGGTATATCTCGAATATGATAACTAATATTCCTGGTGCTTCTAAAATTTTTGACAGAGGTATAATATGCTACAGTAATTCTTCTAAAGAATCTCTCTTGAACATCAATCCTGATGACTTGGCTCAATATGGAGCGGTCTCAGAAATAATTGCTAAGCATTTGGCTAAAAATATTAGAATACTATCACATGTTTCCATCGGAATAGGTATTACCGGGATCGCAGGACCTTCAGGTGGCACGCCCGAAAAACCAGCGGGTTTAGTTTATATTGGCTTTTCCACTCTGGAAGAAACAATCGTAAAGAAATATCAATTTAAGGTTGATCGTATTACATTTAAAGAAAAAGTATTAGAAAAGATAATTGTGCTACTCCAAAATTTTGTATGAAGAATCAAGACTATTTTGAATTTCTTTTATTTTCATATCTTTTTATAGGTTGAGTAAAAAGAAAGAATAAGCAGTAAAAATGTTGAGCTTATTTGAATGAATCTATTAAAAACAAATTACATTTCGTTTTTCATAGTCTATTTCATAATTAGTCTAATTAATACATTTGTAATTTTATACATCCCTGTCTTCATGCTCGTTATTTTAGAAGTGAATAGAATTGAGTTAGCCTTCGTTCAATTTCTTTCCTACCTAACGCTCTTTTTAGGGCCATTCACGGGCTTTTTTTTTGATAAATTTTCGAATAAGAAAAAAAAACTCATCTTGATATCAAGCGTATTTCTTGTCTTCAGCTTTTCGTTTTTTAATTTAAACATCGATAATTTGTCTTATTTCGGAATATTTCTGGCTCTGAATTTTACGAGTAGATTAATCATTAAATCAGGGATGAGTAAATTAATGCTGGAAGCTTCAGAACAAAAGGATAAAAAAAAAAATATAATTCTAATTTCTAATGTTAGCGCTTCATTTGGGAGCATTGTTCCAATATTGATGTTTAATGTTCTTATTTACGATATAAATTCGACGAGTTTATGGTCCTTATTTTTTAATCTTTGTTGGATTATGTCATTTCCTATCTTAATTATTTTTTTTTTAATTAACGACGATTTAGTAAGTATAGACAATAAAACTAGAAACACGATTTTAGATCCTGTAAATCTTAATAAAAAAAAAAAGGGTCAAATCGGATTGTTACTCACATTTTTAACTAATTTTTTAATATGGGGTGATAAACTCATCGAATTCCCATACACATCATGGATTCTAACCAAGTTTGGAGAATCTGGGTTTTTTACTTACTCTTATTTATTTTTTATATTTACTTATTTATACATAGGTGGCTGGTTTATATCAAGGCGTCTCATAAACCAGTATAGCTCGAGAACCTACATTTCGATTTCGATTGTAATATACGCTTTGTTAATATTCTCCCTCATATTTTCTGATTTAACAACTTTCTTATTACTAACAGCCGCAAACAACGTAGTTTCAGGGGTTATGATGTCGCAACTAACAGAAAGAAATATTACTATTTCAAAGCTGAGCAAAAACAATGCTCTCTCTTATGAAATAATAAGGAGTTCGAGCTTATTAGCAAGTTTCATATTTGTGCCTTTAGGAACACTACTAAGTTCTTATATTCCTATTGAAAATCTAATAATAATTGTTGCTTGTATGTCTCTGATTTCAATAGCGCCGATTTTCTTCCAAAAATTTTAGTTGTATTAATTAGTGAAGCAATTTACCGGTATCCATTATTTGTTTTTTAGTTCCATCATTGTATTCCACAGTAATATTAGCTTGCGGAGCAGTAACAAAATCCCAATGAACTTGGGAGACTGATGTACCTCCCATCATTTTATTAGCTCCAAAGGCTACATGCACGCTTCCATTGATCTTTTCATCCGTTAATATATAGCCTATTGCTCTTGTGATTTCTGGATTGCACCCGATTCCTAATTCAGCAACATTGTATGTTCGTATTTCCGGTAAATTGTTGTCCCTGTCTATCTTTTCACTATGCTTAAAAGTGCTAACTAAATCACTTAGGTTCTCATCAGCAGTAACTTCATCGATTAATAATTGTCCATTCTTAAATTTCAAATGTACATTTTTTATAATTTTATTACTAAGTTTATCTCTAGTTAAGGGACAAAAGAGAGTTCCTTCTCCCATTTTTTCGTGTGGAGGAAAGAACACTTCACCGGCGGGTAGATTTCCCCCCAATAAACCTAAAGCAATCTGATCGTCTGTTAATAAACCGTCATCTTGAATTTCCGCACGATCTTGGATATTTACTCTAAAATCAGTTCCTAAATCATCTGTAACATAAACATTTTTTGCTTTTTGAAAATTCTTACTTAAATTCGCCGTAATTTTACTCATCGTCTCTTGAGGGACACTTATTCCGCCAACAATGAATTTTTCTAATAATTCGTACTCAATGCCATAATATTTGGCAGCTTTTTTTGATGGCCATCCTGCATAGCACCATTTTTTACCAGGTGCATATTCTTTTTTCATACCATAAAGAACATCCTTTATAGGTGCGAAGTATTTTATTTTTGCATTCAATTTCTCTCTCGGTGCTCTGCTACGAACTGCTGGATCTTCATCTGGTTCAATTACTATATAGGCATCAATATTTTCAATCAATTTTAAATAATGAAGAGGTGTAACCCCCAAGATTTCACTACTAATGTTGGAGTCTTGGAAAACAGCTTCATTGTAGTCATCGCTAACGGATGTGATTATAGGGATCCCATCATTTCTATAGACCTCTAATGCAATTTCTTCTAATAAGTTTTGAGAATATACTCCTCCTCTTATTAAAACATTTTCACCTTTACTTTGAATATTGATAGCGTTAACAATGTTCTTAGCACACAACTTAATTTTTTCTTTTTCAACCATATTTGATCAAATTCTTTTTATTTAATATATGTTCTCTGAAATTTAACATTCAATTTAAGCGAGATTCTAAACGATAATTTTATCAACATTAGATTTATTACAAAGAATTGTTTTAATTAAAATATCTATCAGATGATTTCTTGATAAAATCACCATATATTATTGCTTTAATGTTTTACTCGTCCAAATTATGGTAATACGAGAAGTAGGTTTACTGTTTAGAGGTTTTACATTAGTAAAGAAAAGTTATCATAAAACTACTTTAGGGAAAATCGATGCTGATCTTAGAAGTGGTTTACTTACTGCTCTTTTGAACTTTGCAGAAACGGCATTTTCTACGGGATCCGTAGAATATTTTCAAGGGAATAGATTTACTATCGCCTTTATAAATGCGAAAATCTTATCAGACGACAGTAACGAACCGGAATTATTAGTTTCGTATGCGATCATAGATAGACAAAAAAAAATCGATAAATATGTTAGTAAAATCGTTAATCCTTTATTATATAAGGTTGTCAAGGAATTCAAAATACAAAATGAAGGAAAAAATTTATCCGAAGTTACCCAATTTAAAATTTTTAAGAAATCACTCGATATAATTTTTGGTTCTAGTACCAAAAAAGTTGATCAGAAACTAGATGGCTTATTTTATTAGATATTTGCTCAGGAAATTAAGCTCAATTTTTCGATTTTGATTTCAGTAAATACCACAATATTAAAGGTAGAGCGATTGTAGCATCAGAAATTACCGTTGAGAATTCAGCCTCCTCGCTTACCTTCCCCCATGATATTGCTTCGCTTAAGGTCGCCCCACTGAGACCTCCCTGTTCTGGCCGATCCATAGTTATTTGAATTGCATACTGGGCAGAATTTGGACAAAATTGAAGCGATTGCATTATAAAATTCTTAGGAACTCCACCACCAACAATACATAATCCTGCTCGTTTAGTATCCCATGCTAGATCTACCATCGTTAACATGTCTTTGAAGTGATTAAGGTTTAAATTTTGGTGATGAAATCCTAATTGTAATGCTAAACCTGAATCAGTAAAAGCAGGACAGAAGATTGGAACATTTTTTTCTGCACAGATTTTAAGAATAGAACTTTCATTTTCTGGAAGCTTATTACCAAGAAACTTTAAAAATGAGCTAATTGGCATGTTTTCGTTAGGAATCTCTAATTTTGACACAAAATCTTCAATCCCTTCGTAAACTTTATTCGGTAAGAATACATCGTAGATTCTATTTAACTCTTGGTTATGCAACTTAGAATCATCAACTTTTATCGCGCTTAAATCACCTTGTAAATGGTGATAACCTAAAGTTTCTGCAATGTCGTGAGTTAAAGAAGCGCCTGTAGTAACAAGAACATCAACAAATCCTTCTTTTATAAAATCATGGATAACTTTTTGCATCCCAGCCGGAACTAAGGCACCTGCAAGACCAAAAAATTTAACACAGTCTTTATCTTGAATCATTTTTTTATATATCTCACAAGCTACAGCTAAACGTTTAGCGTTAAATCCCGTGTCTTTTAAAGATGAAATAAGATCAACAATATCATCCTTCTCATCTATCCTAAATTGATGTACCTTCTTCATTTTTTTTTTAATGTCATCATTCGGCATAATGTTCACTTCCTTCCTTATTGGAAATAAAAGAAATCAATTCAATTATTAATTTAGCTGCCAAATTGGAAGTAATATTATTAAGTAAATCCAAGTTGGGAGAAACCTCTACTACATCAAAACCAATGATATTGATATTTTCAGCCAATTTTCTTAGAATTTGCCATAATTCACGATAAGAAAATCCTCCTGGAATCGCATATCCCGTCCCTGGTGCTATAGAGGGATCTAAAACATCGATATCAATCGAAATGTATATATCTTTCGCGTTAGATTTTTCAAAAAATGCTAAAATTTTATCTGTAAACGAATTAAATCCGATGTCGTAAAATGTATAAGCGTTTAAATAAGTAAGTTGCTCGTTTTTTGCAATATCTAACTCCGGAATGTCAATATCTCTTGTTCCAACGATAAGTAAATTGTTGTTGGATACATTTTCTAACTCAAAAATGCGGTGGGAAACTGTAGCGTGAGAAAATTTACCTTTATCATAACGATTATACAAATCGAGATGAGCGTCAAAGATAAGCACTCCAAATCCGCTTTTTTTATCAAAAGAATCTCCCATTGTTTTTATTACGGGATAAGTGCAAAAATGGTCACCACCAACCATAATTGGAACTATTCTTTTATTTTGACTAAATATAGATTTCATAAACTTTACTATTTTTACAATATTGTTCTCAATATTCTTAGGCTCAATCGCAACATTTCCTACATCGACAACTTTTAATTTAGGTATTTCGATCCCCATTTCGGTTGTCAATCCTAAATTTTCTGAAATTTCACGTATTTTTTGTGGTGCTTTTGCTGAATCAACTATTTCTAAAGAGCTTAAATAATTCCAAGGAATGCCAAAAAATACAAATTTCGTATCGTTATCAATCGTTTCCCCAAAGTCAAAAAAAGTCAACCATTTCCCCTCTTATATTTGTGAATTACATTTGATTTAATGTATCTATTCCCAATATGTCTAATCCAATTTTAATTACAATTTGAACACATCTTATAAGCAAGAGTCTTGCTTTTTCTAGTTCCTTATCATCAGATAATACTTGGCAAGCAGAATAAAATGAATTAAATCCTTGGCATAAAGTAAGTAGATATTGAGGGATTAAATGAATATTATATGTTTTTTCAGCTGTGTCGATAATTTCAGGGAAATATGCTAATTGTTTTATTAAAAATTGTTCCTTTTCATGAGCTAATAATTGCCATTTTATGTTCAAATCAATCTCTTGTTTAGTTTTCGAAATAATAGATGCAATTCTCGCATAACAATATTGAATATACGGACCTGTTTCACCTTCAAATGAAATACTCTCATCTGGCTTAAAAATAAACCCCTTGACATAACTATATTTCAATATGTAAAAAATAATTGCTGCTAGACTAATTGTTTTTGCTCTCTTTTTCTTTTCGTTATTAGTTAGAGTTGGATACCTTTTGTTAACTTCTTCAAAGGCGAGATTTTCTACTTCTTCTATCACGTCATCAGCATCGACGACTGTGCCTTCTCTGCTTTTCATTTTTCCACTAGGGAGATCTATCATCCCATAAGACAAGTGAAAATTATCTTCCTTAAATCCAAGCATATCCAATAAAGCAAAAAGCCATTTAAAATGTTGGATTTGTTCGTTAGCTACGACATAAATAGACCTGTCGTAATTAAAATCCTCTTTCTTCTTGTAAGCTAAATATATGTCTTGAGTTATGTATATAGATGTACCATCACTCCTAATCAAGATTTTGTCCTCAAGATTGTATTTATCTTTTAATCTAGCGATAACTGCTCCATCTTCGGTATTTTCAAAGATTCCTCGATTTAAAGCATCTAGAATCTTTTCTTTTCCTGATAGATACAAGTCAGATTCATTATATTCCTTATCAAATTTGATATTGAATTTAGCATATGTTTCTCTAAAACCACTTATCGCCCACTTATTCATTTTATTCCATAAATCAAGAGTTTCTTTATCACCTGCTTCCCAAGATATTAATAAATCCTGAGCCTCTTTGGCTAAGTTCTTATCTTCTTTAACCCTATTGCTATAAAGCACATAGTAGTCTCCAACAAAATGATCTCCTTTTTTATCTGGTTGACTATTATTTCCCCATTTCTTATACGCAAGCATACTCTTACAGATATGAATTCCCCTATTATTGTTCAAATTTACTTGAAAAACTTTATGACCCTTGTATTGTAATAAATTTGATAAAGACTTACCTAATACCATATTTCTAACATGACCAAAGTGAAGAGGTTTATTAGTGTTTGGCGAGGGATATTCAATTACTACTCTTGACTTAAGCCCGATTTCTGAGGTTTCTCTAATCCTCCCATAATCACTTTTTAATTCAAAAACGCTTTCAAGTATGAACTTAGGATTGATTTTAAAGTTTAAGTAAGGACCAGCTACTTCAATTTTTTCTATGAATTCGGGTTGTTTAATCTTATCTAATAATTCTTGAGCTATTTGATTTGGAGCTTTCTTGAAAAATTTTGAAAGTTTGAAACAAGGAAATGCATAAGTGAAGTCAAGTTCTGGAGGAGGAATTTCAACTGACAATTCTATTTCTTCTATGCTAAGATCTGAAATATATTTTTCCAGAACTTCTGCTATTACCTTTTTATCAATAACTTTCATTTTCAGTATCCGTTTGATGTTAAAACCTTCTATTTCTCTATTGAATGAAACTTTTATCTATTTTGTTAAATATATTTAGAATAACTCATAAAATTTATGATAATCTATTAATAAAACGGTTGATTTGTTTATGTCGTTTGAACAAGAAGCGAGAAAAAATTTTCCTAAGTGGCCGATTTTTGATGATGAAGAGATAAATGTTTTAAAAAATGTCATTAAATCTGGTGATTGGTGGTGTGGGGCTCCAGGTGAGCATCAAGGAGATAATGTTTGGGGTTTTCAGGAAGAATTTGCAAAGTTTCAAGGAGCAAAACACTGTGTAGCGGTATGTAATGGTACCGTTGCTATAGAAGCCGCACTCATGGGATTAAACGTTGGCTTAGGT
>JAHQWP010000047.1 GCA_029856235.1 Promethearchaeia archaeon | reverse complement strand
TGAGGTCTTTGGGTACCGATGATTAAATTAGCTCCGAACTTGCGTCCCTCTTGTGAGAATAATTTCACAATATCACATGTCTCGGTTTGTTTCTTTCCGGCAAATAAATGAGCTTCGTCAAGTAATAAGTAAAACGGAGCAATTCTTCTGCCAGTACTAGCTTGATATAATTTTTTCAGAAGTTTCCCCGCAATCATTTCCTGTACGTTTAAATCCATACCTCTCATGTTTACAATGGAACATAAATTTGGAGCAACAATATCGGTAGCGTCTAGCGAAAACAAATACTCTACATCTATATCCCCTCCTTTATTTACGCTTAAATCAGAGTATTCTATAATACTGCTCACATATTCGCTTTCTTCTTTAACTCCTTCAGCTTCTTCATCTTCTCCTGCTTTAACTTTTAAACTCCCGTATTCTCCGTGTCTGTCTAAGATTACCAGAGGAATTCCTTTTTTCATAAATTCTTCGCAAAGTACACCCATCGTATAGCTCTTTCCTGACCCTGACTTTCCGGTAATGAAGATTCTCCCAAAGTTCTTAACTAATAAATTCACATCGAATTCATACCCGATTAATTTCCCTATAGAAACAGATTCTTCAGGTGGATTGGATATTCCCAATAATGTCGTAATTTGGAGTTTGCTTGCGCGATAAACTTCCGATCCTATGTCGAAGGGTCTTTTTGGTCTTTCGCCACAAACTTGCAGGTCTGCCAGCATTCCTTTCGTTTCACTCCACATCGATTTAATATTTAGCATATAGTTTGCTCTTTGACCTTCCTCGTCCTTTTCGCCGTAGATTACAAAATACGCATTTCGTTCTATTGTAGGATCAGAAAATTGAACCTGAACCGTGTGAGTAGTCGTTTTTCCAATTAGATTTCCTACCTTGTCCTCCTTTACTTGTTTACCGTAATTTTCTTCATCTGACATAATAACTCATGTAAATTATGATTTATTTTAGTATTATATGTAAATTCTCATATATTAATAATATTGAACTATGTATTTCAATTAAATAAGCATATATAAATATTCATAAATCCAATTATTGTTCTTTAATCCTTTCTATAAATTATACTTTTTTTTACCATGCGAATTGGTTTATACGATTCCTTTGCTCTTCGTAATCCTTCTACGCCTAAGTCTTGTTCCCTATTAACAAATTGAACGCCACTATATACATTATTTAGAAATAGATTCCCTATTGCTTGGTATCCCCCGTCATACTCCATATGTGCCTTTTCAACGTGAATTACGAGAGTGTCTGAATTAAGCATTTCTCCAAAAGTATATCCCGCACATTTGTCATCAATACATATTAATGCTCCTTTGAAACCTAGTGTAGAAAAATTGTCTAATGCTTCGTATATAGCTTCTTGTTCCTGTTCCAATCCCTCGTCTTCTTCGCATTGTCGCATTACACACCATTCTAACTGCAATTTCTTGCATTTATTAATTAAATCCTCAGAAAGAATTTCAAATTTGTAATCATAAGTCTGTAGAAATTTATTTAACCATCTACGGTTCTGGCGATGACGGTTCCCTGGTAATGTCTTTAAAGTTTCAACTTCATAGACATAATCCCAATTATCTCGATCTTCAACAATTTCAAAGTTCATTGAATCAAATCTTTCATCATTAATAATTGAGGTCACTATCTCCTCTGGGACTCTATTAAATTCGGCCGTTTTATAATCTTTTGCGATATTAAATATCATTGCTGTAGGATTAGGACCAATCGGTGGAAAAAAATATATAGCATCATCCCTTCCGGATATTGAAGCCCTATTCTTTTTGAAATATTCTTTTGAAAAAAGAATTAAATGATCGTTCCATTCTACATAAAACCACTCGTAGAAGTTCCTCCACATAAAAAGATTTGTAAACGTAAATTCAGAATTTTGAGGTGGATATTTCTGAAAATATTTGTCGAAAAGTTCCTTATCATCTAAAGCTAATCTCTTCGCACTGGTTAATTTCATGAATTGATAAAATCAACGAAGTATAAATTTATTTCTTTTTTAAAATATTTACTATTTAAATAAAATTTCAAGGTGAATTAAGTATTTTTGATATCTTCATTATCTTCAGAAATGTGTTAATACTACTTCTTATCATTTTTCTTTGCATTCTTCTTTGGATATTTGTTATTGCACGAATAATTAGAAAAATTCATAAATTTCCAATTCCTGGCTTTTTCACTCGTTTAATAGATAACGCTTGGAGGCGAAAATTTATTCAAAAACCAGAGAACATCGCAAATAATATGATCCTCAAACCCGGAATGATTGTTGTTGAAGTTGGACCAGGGAAAGGAAACTACACGAAAGCTGTAGCAGAAAGGTTACTTCCTAATGGAAAAGTTTACGCAATTGATATTCAAGAAAATATAATAAATAGATTAAAGAAAAAAGTTGAGGAAGAGAAAATTACGAATATCGTTCCAAAAATTGATGATGTACTTAATCTTTCTTTTGAAAATGAAAGCGTCGATAGAATCTTTGCGATTGCCTGTTTACCAGAAATACCTGACCCAGTTCACGCATTAAAAGAATTCAAAAGAATTTTAAAGCCAGGAGGAATCGTCTCTCTTTGTGAATTATTTATAGATCCCGATTATCCATTAAGAAAAACAGAAAAAAAATGGGCAAGTAAGGTTGGCCTAGATTTTTTAGAGGGATATGGTAATTTTTTCGTATACCAATTGAATTTTATTAAAAAATAAGACAGCAAGAGTGGTTTGCAATTCGAAATAGCTGTTCTGGTTCAGGTTTAGAGCGCTGTAGGTTTGTTGTAGAAGATAGTAAGGATGGAATGAATTTGAATAGATGAGAAGAAGTGGAGTATGTTCGCGAACAGTTTTTCCTTTCTTTTCTTTATTATAAAATTTTATAAAGTATCGAATCAAAGTTACTTTTGACTTGAAATTCCAATTTTATAATTTCAAAAAGTAGGGCTGTTATGAGATGCAATCTTTAGATATGTGGATTAATTCCGGTGTTTTACGATGTGAATCACATTCCTACCTTGCTTAAATCTAGGTTAGGTTTGGAATTCAATTTTTACGACATGGAAGGCAATATCCAAGAGTTAAGAAATCTTATATTAAAAAAAAGTGGAAGGGAAAGCTGAATAGTTATAATATTTTTCTCTTCTTCATCTTATTTAAAAAAATTAGTTTGATCCTTTTTTAATTAAAAAATAAAACTAAAACGCAAATTTCTCTATTCCTACCTTTTCATTTTTTAAATTTTCTACAGTCTTCTCTAAAATTTTAATAACCCGTTCCTGATATGATTCCTGTTCAGGGTAGTTATAACTAAAAGTTTTCCAATTCGGTCTTTTATGACCAATTTTAAATTTAATACCTTTCATATTAGTTAAATATGAATTGGCATCAAGTTTTGAAGCAATTTGATCTGCTATTATATACCAATGATATTTTGTGTTTAACTTAGCACCAGAATTCGTAGGTGCTGATAGGAATCGAGTTTTGGTACTTTGAAAATTGAAAGTCCATTGATCTGGAGCAATTTTTGTTTCAAACCATTTACCATTATTATAGTACCACTTATGCGTGCCACCTATTTTCATCCCTGTATAAATCTGACCGTTATAATCTTTTAATTTATCGTAAAAGTTAATCTTGTTTTCATCTGATTGCAATTAACCTCAACCTTTAACCCTTCAGATGTTCAAACTTAAAAATCAACAAATATTTAAATATATTTTAAGGCTTCCGGTTTTTTGTAATGTTAATCAAAATGAAAAAATAGAAACTAGATTACTTTTAAATCATTATTAAAAATTTTATCTAAACACTAATGGAATAAGTCACGCTCTTTCTTGTATGACTTAGTTTCCTATATTAGTAATAACAAAATCAATGGATAATCTCGTTGTTATTGATCCAACTATTAATGAAATCATATGATATTGAATGAAAAAGCTTTAAACACTGCGAGATTTTTTCTTGGGAACATCTACCACATATAAAATTTCCTTAAACTAAACATCTCTGAGTCATGATAAAAGTTTTCATAGAAGATTAGGATTTAAATTACAGAGGTTTAATTCGAATTGGTTTGTAGCTTTTAACATATTTAAGAATTGAAATAGCAAACATTTATAAATGAGGTCACTTTTATGTCATTTCAGAATTAATACAAAATAAAAAGGATAAAAGTACAAATCTATTGAATGTAAAGACTTGTTTGGGATATTTGCTTAGCAAATTTAATTTCAGATTCGATTTCTTTACATATCCAACTCTTTTTATAAATGTTGTCAATAAATTAAAATATTTGTTAAAAATGAAATTTAAATTAAGATGACAAATACAGAGATAGTAGAAAAAATTTCAACCAATAGTAAGTCAAGAGTAGATAAGAAAATTAATGAACTTACCTGTATAGGTCCAGTCAGCGAGTTAGAAGAATATGTTAAAAAAGATTGGTGGAAAAGAATCTTTAACGCCTATTACCTAAAAACTGATGGAGATGTCGTAGAAGATCAAAAAATAACATCAGCAGAAGTAAATTTTTTTTCAGAAATTCTTGAATTAAGAACTGAACATCGAATTCTTGATCTTTGTTGTGGTCAGGGAAGACACTCAATTGAACTTACAGAAAGAGGTTTTTACAAAGTTGATGGTTTAGATCGTTCAAGATATTTAATTCAGAAAGCTAAATCAATAGTGAAGAAGAAAGGCTTAATATGCAGATTTCGAGAAGGAGATGCACGAAAAATGCATTATTTAAACGATGAATTTGACAGAATCTTAATTTTGGGAAACAGCTTTGGATACTTCGAGTCTATTAATGACGATATTAAAGTATTAAAGGAAGCATTTCGAATTTTGAAACCTTGGGGTAAATTATTAATCGATTTAACTGACGGCGCATATGTGAAAGAAAATTTCCAACCACGATCATGGGAATGGATTGATAAGGAATATTTTGTATGCCGAGAGAGAACATTATCAGCAGATGAGCAAAGATTGATCTCACGAGAAGTGATTACTCATGTTAATAAGGGAGTGCTGGTTGATCAGTTTTATGCTGAAAGATTATATTCTGAAGAGCATATCAAAAATCTTTTAGCAAAAGTTGGCTTCTCAGATATCGAAATCCATGGTACTATTACTCCAGACTCTCAAAGAAATCAAGATTTAGGGATGATGGAACAAAGATTAATAGTCACTGCCAGTGTGAAAAAAGAATGGTCAAAACTAAAAATAAGTCCTAATGAGATTAATAAAAATGTAGTTGTTATCTTTGGTGATCCGTCAAAACCAGATAGATTAAAACCATCAACTACTTTCGATGATGATGACTTCTATACCATTGATCAGTTGAAATCTGCTTTGAAACAAATAAAGGGTTATAATTTTACTTATTTAAGCAACCATGATTCTTTAATCAACGACTTAAACAAAATAAAAGGTCACTTTGATTATGTTTTTAATTTATGTGATGAAGGATTCTATAATGAAGCCCGAAATGAATTACATATACCCGCACTTTTGGAAATTCTGAAAATTGATTACACTGGTTCGGGACCTCAGTGTCTCGCATACTGTTACGATAAATCCTTGATCCGAGGACTCGCTAAAGAGTTAGAAGTTCCTGTTCCCGAAGCGATTTTAGTAAAACCGGGAGAACGCATAATAGATTTACCTTTGTTTTTCCCCGCTATTGTAAAACCAAATTTTGGTGATAGTAGTTTTGGGATTACTCAACAAAGTGTTGTGAATAATGGAGAGGAGTTACTTAATGCAATAACAGAAATTCGAGAAAAATTCGGATATAATAATCCTATCTTAATAGAACAATTTTTACCTGGAAAAGACTTATCTTTAGGAATTATTGGAAACCCACCTAATAATTATATTGTACTTCCAATCAATGAAGAAGATTATTCGAGTCTTCCACCAGAATTTCCCAAAATCTGTGGATATGAAGCAAAATGGAATCCAAATTCTCCTTATTGGAACATAAAATCAAAGATTGCTGAACTTCCAGAAGAGGTATCTCAACTAATAGAAAATTCTTCCTTAAAATTATTTGAAAGACTTGAATGTAGAGATTATGTTAGATTCGATTGGCGTATAGATAGTGAAGGCAATCCTAAATTACTCGAAGTTAATCCAAATCCTGGTTGGTGTTGGGATGGTCATCTTGCAAAGATGGCTAAATTTGCAGGAATAGACTATAAAGAGATGATAATTGAAATTTTAAATTCAGCAGAAAAAAGATTCAATTCACACTAAAATGAATTCTGTAGATGTAGAACGAAAAAAAAAGGAAGAAGATTTCGATAATGAAAAATTAGAACAATATTCTCGTCATCTAGAGGATCGCATAAAAGAGATTCAGGATCAAATTTTGTATTTAAAATCTGAAAACTCTCAGAAAATAAACGATCTAAAATCAATGCGGAGAGAGATAGAAGCTTTTAGGGACGATACATTAGTTACGGGCGAAGTAGAGGACATTCTTGACGATCTTGACAGACGGGTGATAGTTCGAGCATCTTCCGGAGGTAGTTATGTTGTTAATTCCAGCAACAGCTTAATAAACCAAAAATTATATCCTGATCAGCAAATTGCACTAAATCAAAGAAACTTTAATCTTGTGTATGTATTGAATCAGAATATTGAACCTTTTATAAGAAATATGGAATTAGATGAAAAATGTACAGGAATTTTTTACTCTGACATTGGAGGTTTGGAAAATCAAATTCGGGAAGTAAAAGAAGCTATAGAATTACCTTTACTTAAGCCAGAAATTTTTGTTAAAATTGGTATAGAAGCACCAAGCGGTGTTTTATTCTACGGTTCTCCTGGAACAGGTAAAACTCTTTTAGCTAGGGCGGTAGCTAACGAAACAAATGCTACATTTATTAAATTAACTGCTACTGAGCTTGTACAAAAATTTATAGGGGAAGGTGCTCGAACTGTAAGAGAAGTCTTTGATTTAGCTAAAAAAAAAGGTCCTAGCATTATATTCATAGATGAAATCGATGCGATTGGAGCGATAAGGATGGAAGACGCAACCTCTGGAGACCACGAAGTAAATCGAACACTAATGCAATTATTGAGTGAATTGGATGGTTTTGATAAACGTGGAGATGTAAAATTCATAGCCGCAACAAATAGAGTAGATATATTAGATCCTGCTTTATTAAGAGCGGGAAGATTTGATAGAGCTATTGAATTTCCATTACCCAATAAAGTAGCAAGAGAACAGATTTTTAGAGTCCATTTGAGAGATATTAATATGGAAAATATCGATATTAATGATTTAATAAATTTAACAGAAGGTAAAAACGGTGCTGACATAAAAGCAATCTGCACTGAAGCAGGAATGTTTGCCATACGTAGAGAATCAGAAATAGTATCAAATGAAGACTTTATCAAAGCTATTAACAAAATAAGTATAAAAAATCGAAATGAGATTAGTAACCCTAATTTCTTTATATAAAATTTACTTTATCTTCTTTCTTCTTAAAATATCCCATCTTTTTACAGCAACCATGGCAACAAAAATTAATGCTGGAAGGAGAATCAAGGAAAAAATAAAAGTGTCAATCATAAATAATAGCACAATAAAATAGCAAATTTGGGTATTATATACGTTATAGAACAATTTTCATTAAAAATAAATTTTTTTTATCTTAAGAATAAAGAACTCTTAAATTTCCAGAAAATGTTAGTAAATTTTGTTTGAAAAAAAAATAAAAAAAATAAGAGTATTTAAAAGCTATAATTTTTTAACTATTAAATCTGCCAAACGATTGGAGTAACCCCACTCATTATCATACCAG
>JAHQWP010000045.1 GCA_029856235.1 Promethearchaeia archaeon | reverse complement strand
GTTTCTTTTATAGCTTCCAATATTTTCTTGATTGGTTCAGGATAGACAATTTTAATCTTATTTTTTACAGTTTTAATTTCTAACATTTTTTTTGCATGCTTAGCAAATGGACCGCGAAATCCATCAATGTGGTAGGCAGTATTTTCCTTAAAGATTATGGAATTAAGATAATTTTCGTCAATAAGGATGTTTCCCATATTAACTATATCGTCGTTAAAACGAATTAATTGGCAGGATTTTTCTTCTGTTTGAATAATGTAAACTCCAATTCTTTTTAGTATATTTGTAACTTCTTCAAAATAGTTAGTAAGGTTTTCAAAATCTAAATCTGAAAAATATAGCGTAATTTGAACGCCCCTCATGAATGCTTGATATAATGCCGGTTCAAGTTTCTTTAATACTGATGGAGGTAAAGAACTCATGATGATTTCTTGATTGGCACTTTCTATTAAAGCATAGAAGTTTTCGAAAGCTAAATTGAGATCAGAATAATGATAAAAACTTATATCTCGAACACATCTTCCTATTAAGCTATCTTGAACTTTTAGCTCTTCGTCCAATTTATTGACTTTTTCCTGCAAATTACTATATTTCGCGTTGATTAATTCTGTTAATGATATTTTTGGATTTATTTTTAAATAGATTCGAGGTTTTGAATTGGAAGACTCAATTAATCCTTTCTCTTCGAGGACGATTAAATTATGGTGCACTTGTGTGTAGGAATAATTTAACTCTTGTTTTATATCATTTATATTTCCAAATTTATGGGTAAGCAAATAATTATAAATTTTTATTTGGATTTCAGATAGTCCAACCTCACTTAAAAATCCACTGATGTTTGTAGTTATCATTTTCAAAAAAACTAGATTATTAGGTTTGTACTTATTGTACTAATTTGTGACATGATCTTATATACTTTTAGTAATTGAAATAACTTAATATTGTCACAAATAATATAAGATCATAGTAATATAAAAAATATGTTAAGTGATAATAAAATGGCTCAATGTAAAGAATGTAAATTTTATAAACCGATCGATGATGCAAAAGGAGATTGTTTTGGTAACGAAGTACCAGCAACATTGGACTCAAACAAGTGCCCAACAAACAGTTTTCAACCAAGAAATTAAAGGGATCAAAAATGGCTGCAAAAATAGATTTCAAGAAAACCATGAAAGAGTATTATCAACCGAGTCCAAAGGGAGTCGTCTTAGTGGATGTACCTGAAATGCAATTCTTAATGATCGATGGTATGGGTTCTCCAGGGGATTCAAAGGAATATCAAGAAGCTCTTGCTGCTCTTTATCCAATAGCCTTCAAAACTAAATTCTTAAGTAAGGCAAAAGGAAGAGATTATGTTGTACCTCCATTGGAAGGATTATGGTGGGCTGATGATATGGATGATTTCAATGAAGGAAACCGCGATAAATGGAAGTGGTCCATGATGATAATGCTCCCAGAGTGGATAAATGAGGATATGGTTGACAATGCTATTGAACTAACTAAAGATAAAAAACCTGAACTTGCTAATTTACTTCCTAAACTTAGAGTTGAGAAATACAAAGAAGGGAAGGCAGCTCAGATTATGCATATCGGCCCTTATTCTGAGGAAGGACCCACTGTCCAAAAAGTCCACGATTTTATCCAGAAAGAAGGAGGTACATTCCATGGCCACAAAAATAAACATCATGAAATTTATCTAAGTGATCCAAGGAAAGCAAACCCCGCAACTATGAAAACCGTAATAAGACAACCATTTATTTAATAATTTTCACATATTTTTTTTGGTTATTCTTTTTTTGACCTTGAAGCATATCAAATTTTTTGTTTAAATGAGATCTTCTTCTCTCCTTTTTCCTTGTGAGGGTTGTTTCAATATTTTTAAATATCCTATTTCTTATTGTGTGAATGGACATGAAAAAAGAAATTCTAAATGTTAAGGGAATTAATATAAACCAAGTAGTAGAGGATTTTTGTCTTTATTTTAGCCCAGATGCTAAAATGGTGTTTTCTAATGAGAGCGTGCGCGTAGTTGTGGTAGAAAAGTTCTTTTTTAGAATAAAGAACGATGTAGCTGCGACTGTTATTTTTGAATTGAGAGGTCAAGATATCATTAATGTTCACATTGTTGTAGCTGGGGGGAGTGATTTGATGGGTTTCACATTCGGGGTGTATAAATCTATGCTCAAAAAGATAAAAAAAATTTTTGAAAATATTGGAGCTAAAGAATTTCTAGAATTGAGTGATGAAATGTGAAAACACCACGATGTGAAAATTGCGGACAGAAAGTTCACCCCGCAAAATCCGCTATACAAAGTTATGATACTATTTTATCAAAGATTCCTTCCTATTGTCCTAACTGTGGAATGAAACTTTCAGACACAAAGTAAAAACAAGTGGACAAATTTACAGATTATCTTTCTATTCTTAAATGTGTTCCTGTTATTGGGTTCATCATTCTTATCGTAATATTAATTATGTTGTTTTGAGCTGAGTAAAAGAAAAGGTAGAAACTCCATTACTAATGCATAAGATCAAATACTCTTCTGTATGTGAAATTATTACTTGTTTAAGGTCCTGCGCAGCGCTGAAAGAATCGAAGTATTTTAAGAGTAGGACATCGTCCCATGGGTAGGTGGCATTATTTATATCCAAACTCTATTTCATTAACCAAGTCCCTGTTCTTTCCTCCTCGCTTCCCACGAGGGGTCCATTTTATGGTATAAGTCTTGGCTAATTGGACCAGGCAAATTAGATTTTGCAGGATCTTGCGGGGTATTTTTAGCTCTCTTTTTCGCTCTCAATAGATTCCTTAAGTTTGCAAATTTTTCTTTGAACATTGATTATCTGACTCCTAATCTTTTTTTTTAATTCTTAAGTCCAATAATAAAGTCGTAATTAAGATATTTTAAAGTTCGCTATATAGTATAGATAAAACATGAAACCCCAAATGTATGCAAGGACCACTTAAGGAATTTTCAAAGTGTTTGAATGGGGACAAAGAAATAATTAACGAAATAATAAAACAAGAGATAAGTAAAGTTGCAATAAGCTTTCTGATGGGTTTTAGCGCGGTAAAGTAGTGATTTATTTTAAGGATGTTAAATTATTAGTATCAATTTACTTTCTAATTCTTGTTGCTCCTTTGACAATGAACTATGATCAATCTGATTTCCCGAAAAATTTAACCAAGTAAAATCCTCCATTTTTCTCTCATATTGTCAAACCAAATTGTCTTTATATCTTTTCAAATTGATATCTCTCCTAATGTAAAAAAGAAACAGATTTATCAATAATTTTTAATATGAATGGAACTTAAGGAATTATTAAGGAAGAAACCCACATAAAGCAATTTTAACTAACTGGCGAAATTAAATGATAGAAGAGTTAATGGAAAAGGACTTTCACAAAGTTAAACATTTGTTTGAAGAAAAACCTTTCGTAGAAGGGTTACGAAGTACGCTAGAAAGAATTCCTGTTCCGAAACATGTGTTTGTGGACAATAGAGGCGATCCTCAAACAGCAGTGATTGTAGTTTTTCGACACACTGATTTGAGGATATGGTTCTACTTCGGAGGACGAGCAGACAATAAAGAGTTCAATAAAGAATTTAGAAAGATGCTTTATCAAGAACCTTTTATAAAAGATAAGGAAGAAAAACCTGTTGAATTTTGGGTTGAACTTTCTAATAAGGACTGGGAGGAAGGAATAAACTCTGTTCTTAAGGATCCTAATTCAGAAATTCGTTTATACCACGAAATTAAAGAACTGAAATTGAAGAATTGGAGAGACTTTATTCCCGAAGGATATAGTGTAGCGCCAATCGATTTGTCTCTGAAGGAGAAAGATCATCTGAAGGGCGATATGTACTATAATTATTTATTTTATGGCGCTTTAAGGACTCATTGGTTTCCTTTTGAAGAGGGTTTGAAAGATATTAGAGGATTTCTGCTTGTTAGAGAAGATAAAGAAGTAGTAAGTTTCTGCATATTAGGATTTTTGACAAAAAATAATGAAATCGAAGTATATGGTATAGGAACACTTGGAGAGTATCGAAGAAGGGATTTTGCTTCTATAGTCGGTGCAGCTACAGTAGAATATTGCTTACCAAAATATAAATCCATTAGGTGGGTTTGTACCTCGACGAATGTTGGTTCTTATAAAACAGCAGAAAAAATTGGATATGAAAGAATAGGAGAATATAAACGAGCTAGAGTTTATTCTAATCAAGTTAATAGCTGGGTAGCAAATGGCTTTCTTCGATCAATCAATAATGTTTTGGAATCTGATACTAATAATACTCTTTTGTTAAATCATAAAGCACTTATTTTGGCAATATTGAATAGAAAGGAAGAATCCATTAAAATTATTCAAGATCTTGTAGAACGAGAACCACATGATGGGAATTTTTATGATACTTTCGGGGAAATATTACTTATTTTCCATGAATATGAGGATGCGATTGTCAAGTTTCAAAAAGCATTGGAACTTGAACCTAATGGTTGGTCTGAAACCTATCTAAAAATGGCAGAATGTTATAAAGAATTAGTTAATTATAAAAAAACAATTGAATATGCGAAAAAAGGAAGAGAATTAGCAATCGAAAGAAAAGAAGAGGAATGGATAAAGAGAGCTGATAAATTGCTCTTTGAAATGAATAAAAGGTGATAGAATATGCTTAAATCACATTCCAATGTACTACAGAATAATATTATTTAGAGTAGGAAAATGAATGAGATTAAGGTAATTACTGATATAGATCAATTAACACCAGAATGGTTGACGAGTAGGAGGTCAAGATCTAATATATATGATTATGCTTTTTCCTGATTATAGGTATTTAATAGAAAAAGATCTTATCAAACGTTATCATAACCATCTTATAAAGCTGGGTATCAAAAACTATAGTTGGGACGATTGTTGGTATGATTATAAATTACTTACTTTTTTAAACATTTACACTTGTATCGGGGGGTGGAATATGGGTATGGCTTCTTCTTTCTTCTGGTGGGTTAAATTAGAAACTACCCTTGCTACCATAGAAGATTTAAATTGTATGGAACTTTTAGAAAAAAGGTTCAAGAAGTTGCAATGAGTTTCTGATGGGTTTTTTGCGTGGTATTGTGTCAATGTGATACAGGTTTTTTCGATAAGTCCGAAAACTAATCGATCGTTCCTTACCCTAAGATATGTTCATTCTTCCGTAGAAGTTTGAATTTCCAATTTCAATACCGTTAAGCATTTCTATTGGTAGTATGACATTGATTGCGATACCTTTCCTATGATCACACTATTAGGCACGATCCGGTGGAATATGCAATCGAATCCCCGAAAGAATTGTTTGCGAGATGTTGCCATTCCTTACGATGTAAGGAAAGTCCCCATTCAATGCATTCCAACTATTGGTCGTGAAACCTCCTGTCAGAATCACTCCGGAGATTTAATCGAAATTGCTAGCATAGCTCGATTTACCGAAATGACGTACCCGTTAGGATAAACATTCGGTAGCATTTTTTGAGGGTGCTCTATCTTTTCCAATGATCATGTATTCAAGCATGATATGAGAAAATGCATTTATACCCGAAGGCTCATTGCTAGTATTTCATACCATATTTTCATATAAAACGTCTCAATGAACCAACTCTTTTTAGACATTAATCCGAAAACCAATGAACCAAACTTATATCCGAAGATACAAACTTTCCGTTAAGGAAAGAAAGTTTAACCAATTTTTCATACCAGAGGCATTCAAATTGGTCATTCCATTGAGGTTAATACTACTTCTCGATATTCACACCGCGAGGTATGAACAATATATATTTTGAGTGGATCGTATTTAAATGGGACTATTAAGGGATTATTAAAAAATTTTGTCGCTAGGGTTCGGTTAAAATTTTTTTAAGTCGGCTTTGACTATTCAATATAGCACGATAAATCCTTTTGGTCAGATTTCCTCATGATCGCCGATTTTACCATTTCTTCAAGCTCAGGAAATTCGAAAGGAAAAATATTTTCAAAGGCTCTTTTTAGCAATTCGACATATTTCTTTTTGTCGTACTGATGCTTTTTCTCGTCGTAAAGATTTGAGAGAATAACCTTGTTCTCAGGAAATTCGGGGTTCGCATCTGCATTGAGGATAATATATCGAACATTTTTGCCGGGAGTTACCACGACCCCTGATCTCTCTAATTGTCTTGCAGCAACAGCTTGGTACGAGTTAACTTTATACTGAGAAGGTTTTCGAGAAACTCTTTGTCGAATAGTAAGTTCTTCTCGCGAAATTTTACCCATCTCGATTTTGTCAATGTAGTGGTAGAGTAGATTCTTTACTTTAGGCATTCGTCTCATAAATTCTTCGGTGGTAGTTGCTCCCTGAAAAACATCTATAAACGCATATTGCGCGTCTTTGATTATTTTTGGTATATCTCTACGGCGAACTTCAATTCCTCGTACTTTCGCTTCTCCATTGCTCTTAATCCCCCAATAATGACTCAGAGCAGGGATGTCTGGTTCAGCTTTTGACGGGAGGAAACAAATTACGTTATAGCGTCCATCCCAACTCATTGGAATACCGACGCTTTTAGTTATTTCCTTTGCAATTTCCTTCGTTACTTCTTCGAACGCTTCAGTAGTCCGGTTTTCTCTGTCTTTTAGCCAAATCGAATCGACAATTCCATGAATAATTTGGCAGCCGTGGCTTTCAGCAATCTCAGCAGAGCGCATTAAGAATTCCCTAGCAAAAGCACACACGGTCTGATGTGCTTCTATTTTCCCAAAACGGGCGTTTTTGAAACCTAGATAGCCAAAACTTACTACAAGCACCCATTTAAGAGCAATGTCAACAAAGTTGTAGCGAACGCTTCCAGTTCTGCGAACATACTTTTTGTACTTCAGCCTCTTGTTTAACGGTAGGCTTATAGATTTTGATATTATACCTTGCCTTTTTGTGCAGATATGGAAGTCTAATCCTGGAACTTTTATGCCGGTGCCGTCGTCTTTGCAACATTTACAATTAATGGTTTCCGAAGAGATGTTAAAGGTCGCCATTAAGGACGGATACATAGAAGAAAAATCTAACTCTACTACTTGATCAAACACTCCAATAATAGGTTCAAAAATGTGTCCACCACGATCGCTTCTAATTAAGTCCATTCCGCTGTTGAAACCTTCGGGACTCTTCTTGAAAGGAGGGATCAGATGACCAAGCTTATAAGCGAAATAATATTGTATTGATTGGAGAGCTCCACCGATGGTTATACGACTTAATCTCTGAAGCGAAATTCTCGATATGCGCGCAACTTCAATAACCCCCGGAATATTACCTTCAGAAAAGTGAAGACTGGCGTATGTGGTTGTGTCTAAGTGAAACCTACCACTTAGATAGACCTGAGTACTCGAACGTCTCCTGATTATGCCATAAGACATATAATGATCCGAACCCCCAGAAAGATCGAAGATGCACTTCGCTAAAGGCTTTTTGTCTCGAGAGAGGTAAAGGTCTTTGCTTACTCGATTTTCTGAGGCACGGGCAACTAAATACGGGAAGAGAAATTCGTCTCCATTTTGAGTAAGGATTATATCAGGGTTAAGGCGTTCGATTACTCTGCTTATTGACCTTATTATTTCCGCTTCGCTTGCACTCTCGATTCGTATTCTCCGCTTTTTGTATCCATCTGCTCGAGGGAGGTCATCGTCATTTTCGACTATGCTAATCTCAGCGTAGGATATAGGATCGTTGTAATAGGGTTTTATTCCTTGGTACTGAATTTTCACATCTAACCAAACTGCTCTTAATGGAGGTAAATCGTAGAAGAGCTTTTCGTTATCATCTAGCAAATCTATAGAAATAAGTCGCAAAACATTCGTCTTCTTACAAGTACCCTTTTCAGCTTTGATTTTAAATTGGCAGTAAGACATGGGGAACAGGTCGTTAACATAGAAGTACATCTGAGTTATAGGAAGATCTGTATTGTATAAAGTAAATAACCCGATCTCATCAACTTCTTTAATAGTTTCTTTGAACAAAGATGGTTTTTCGACTGTAACGCCAAGAATTCTTGACTTTTCGTGGTCTTCCAGCTTCACGTACTTCTCGCAAACCCGTACTGTCTTTACGTTTTCGTTCTGAGAAAGGATGTGCTTTAGTCTTTTTAGATCGTTTCCACTACTCCTCTTCGGAACAGCGAAGAACTCAGGAGAAAATTCTTGGAATATTCTTATTACTTTCCGTTCTTCTTCAGTTTTTACCCAAAGGATAACTCCTTCACTATAGGTAGCTACATCTAAAAGCCACCCCTTGAATACTTTTTGCGAATCCACTTCTATCCTTTTCCTTCTATTTTTTGCTCTAATTCTTCAATCTTCTTTTCCAGGGTCATAATTTTCTTTTCTTGCTCAATTGCAAACGACATAAAAAGAACCTCGGAGAGCATTGGACGAGCGCCTAAACTGCCAGCATCCGCGTGAATCCTAGCGAAATTCATCAATTTGTCAAAGATTTTTTGTTCCTCTGGTCTTAATGCTCTTTTATAGTCCTTCCAACTTTCTATCTCGTGCTCTAAGGCAGGTCTAAAGGCAGGTACAGTTCTTCCCATAATATACACATTCAGTATTGTTTCAAGTATCTCGTTAGTTAGTCTTTAAGGAAATATAAAGAAAAATACCATTGAAATTTACTAATTTTTTTGCTTTTGAAGAATTAAAAATTGGGACTTAAACAGACAAATTTACCCCGTTATCTAAAAATAAAAATTTAAATTAGTTTTGTATTGATATTTTTATATAATGGTTGAATTACCAATTCTACTAAATTTTGTAGGGATGATCTTTGAAAGTTTCATCATCATCTTTTCTGCAGTTTTACTCGTACTTATAGTGATTAAGTATATCGATAAACGTCATAATCTAACTCGGTTGCTTTTAATAATTTTCACGTGTTATTTTCTAGCAATAGTTTTTTCCTGGGTATCAAAAGTTTTTGCATTTACACAACTAAGTGTGATCCAAGATGGATCTATAATTGTCTGGATGTACAACATCATCGTAGATTTTAGATTAAGTGAATTCTTCGTGACGATTGCTATTTTCTTATCTTATATATTAAAAGTAAATGTGTTTGAAAAGGGCTATAAAACTCTATATAGATATATCGTAATAATATATGGAATATTCACATGCGTTTACGTTTTAATTATTTATGAAAACGGCAATACTTTACTAGATATTGTTGCGTTCTTAATTGTTTTCATATATATGGTTATGGTTTACGTACCCTTTTTACGAAGAGCAATACAGTCTTATCGTGGAGTTAAGGAGAAGGTTTATAAACAAGCATTTTTATCTTTGGCAATCATGTCTTTTAGCTTTACGTTGATATTTCTCAATTTTGCGATCGACCGAGTATTTATCTTTTTAGGGAGCCCTGGGTTTACTGCATTTTATTATCTAGCGTGGATTTCTGCGATAGTCGGAATTTTCGGGACATATTATGGATATATTAGACCAAAAGCTAGTGAAAAATAAGCCTACTCTCTTTTTCTTTTCTTTTTTTTTATCTCTAAAAATATCTTATTGATTAATCCAACAATCCAAAGTCGTGTTTTTCGAAGTTTCTGCCAAATTTCTTTTAGGGATACGCGGTTTCCACTTTAAAAGGCGGTTTTCCGGCAGAAAAGGGTGTTGAACAAGACTGTAGTCGGTGTACCGCTCGTCTTCGTTTATCATTACCAATACGCTTCCGAAGTGGGAAAGGATTTTTCCGCCATTCGGTCTAAAAATAGAATATTCGTGTAGAGGAGCGGTTATGACGATTAATGGTTTTGTTTTGTAAAGAATTTCTTTAATGCCATTTATAGTTCGTAGTAAATCTTCAAATGTCTGCTTTTGGTAATCCTGAAACAGTGTTGTGATACCGGAGATTAGAACAACTTTTATGTCTTTTAGTTTGGAGAGTCTATTCTCTAAAAGCTCCACCATTTGATCCCATGTAAACGCGCGAGCAATCAAGATATTCTCTAGCACTTTTTTCGGCGATAAATCTTGGGAAACGGCAAACTTACTCACATTATACGGATTAAAACGGTTGTTTGCATCAATAAATGCAATCTTAGCTTCCTCTCCAAAACCGCCATTGTTATAAGATTTTTGAGCTAAAACAGCGGTGGTCAATAAAATGTTCGCACACTTCTTTTTATCGCCATAAAGGAGGTGAATTAAATCTTTCTGAAAACCATTGGCTCCCAATAACTCATCTAGAGTTGAGTCTCCACTTGAAATTGAAGGAATTCTTTTGTTTTTGTTGTAAACATTATACCCCGATTTGAACGGCATTACATAAGTGATGTTTCCCTCAAAATAAAACTAGATTACTCCGACAATTTTCTAAAATTTGCAGATAAAGTAAATGAATCCAATAGGATGCGTTTTTCATATAGAAGCACAATTCTTTTTAAAAGTAAGTGTGTTTCATGGAGACGGGGGGAGGATAGTAAAAGTAAAAGTGAAATTGGATTATTAGGCTCTAGCTTTTGAGCCGCCGACAAAAAAGAGGGACCGCGGATCTCTATCTTCAGATGAATTAGATTCATCTTCTCCCCTTAAAAATTAGAGAAAAATGATCACAACATCAAAACTTTATAACTAATTCTATCAATACTTAATATTAACAAGTTTTATTTAATCAAAAATGGAAAAAATGTGAAAAAAAAATGTCAAATCCGTACGAAAGCAGATTTTGGAAAAAGAACTGGGATACCGGTGTTGCTGATATCGATCCGAAAGAATTCGAAACTACTTATCCAGGATTTATGAGAGACATCTTCGATAAGTATCCAGATGTCATGGCTCTTGCATTTCAGGGTTTAGAGATATCTTTTAGAGAAGTTGACAAGCGTTCCAATCAATTTGCGAATATGTTGATAGAAAACGGGTTTAAGAAGGGAGATGCTGTCGGTATAAACTTAGCTAATATTCCGGAGTATGTCTATTCAGTTGTGGGTACACTTAAAGCAGGTTGTATCGTTTCGGGAGTTAGTCCTTTAATGTCTGAAGTTCAGATGCAGTATCAATTAAGCGATCTGGGTAAAGGTGAAAAAAAAGTTGCATTAGTCACACTCGATGCAATATTTGAACATAGACTGAAAAAAATTGTTGATAAATTACCGCAATTAAAGGTTGTTGTATGGACAAGTGTAGTCGGATCGTTTGATAAGGAATCGCAAGCTAAAATTAAGGCGGTTCAAGATATACCTTCTGGGGAGGTTACTCCTTTAGAAGGAAAAGTCGTTTATAATTACCAAGACGATGTCTTGACAAAATTCTCTGATGAAATTCCAAAAATAGATATTTCTCCGGGAGATATTGGCTGGATTCAATATACTGGGGGTACAACAGGGCCACCAAAAGGTGCGATGCTTAGACACCGTAATGTTATGTCTAATTTGCTAAGTCTTAGGGCTTGGTTACAATGGGAAGAAGGTGTTGGGATGTTATTATCTGGTTTCCCAATGTTTCATGTCGCGGGGCTAACAGTATGCGAAGGTGCTCTTTCCTTAGGTTGGGGACAAGTCCTCATTGCTAATCCCAGAGATGCTTTAGGAATATGCAACGCTATTAAACGTTACAGCCCGACTGTATTAGTTAATGTGCCTAGTTTATACCAGATTATGATTAATTTCAAAAAGTTTAGACGCTTGGATCACAGCAAATTACGCCAGTGTATCTCTGCAGCCTCTCCATTTCCAAAAGAATCTCAAGTGAAATTGGAAGAGATAGTAGGTCAAGGAAAATTACTGGAGCTTTATGGAATGACTGAACTGAGTCCTGTAGCTACAATGAATCCATCAATAGGAAAGAAACAATTAGGGAAAGTAGGTATGCCTATACAAAACGTAGAACTGAAACTTGTGGATCCTGATACAGGGGAAGTAGTACCTCTCGAAGAACCTGGAGAAATTTGCGTGAAAGGACCTTTAGTGATGCAAGGATATTATCAAAAACCCGAAGAAACAGCAAAGGCTATTGATAAGGATGGTTATATGCATAGCGGCGATGTTGGAATAATGGATGAAGATGGTTACCTTAAAATTGTTGATCGAACTAAGGACATGATTATCGTAGGAGGTTTTAAGGTTTTTAGCGCAAAAGTAGAAGATTCTCTGTCCAAACATCCTGCAATTGGAATGGTCGCGTTAGTTGGCATCCCAAATCCAGATCGCCCTGGATCTGAAATCGTAAAAGCATTTATACAGATGGACCCAGAATTTGAATTTGATGGGAACAAAGAATCATTAAAAGAAGACATAATTTCTTTTGCGAAAGAGAATTGTGCCCCTTATGAAGTCCCTAAGCTAATAGAAATCTCAGATGAGCTTCCATTAACAGTAATTGGTAAGGTAGACAAGAAGGTTTTGAGAAAATAATTTTTTTTTTATTTCTTATTTTTTATATTTTAAACGCCCATTCTCCATTCTTCATTATTGCTTCGATTATAAGAAAGTAGTTAATTATCAGCATTGATATATTTATAGATTCATTTTTTTTTTTTTCAGAACCATATTCCTAAATAATCTTGAAAACTCAGAGTGAAACTTAAAACTTTAAATCCAAATGATTCAATACTATTTATTAACACTTTTTTACGAAAAAAAAACGAATAATAAGAACTAGATGTTAAATATGTCGTATAAAGATAAAATATGGAAAAAATCTTGGGATGCCCACGTCAAGGACTTAGATCCTATAGAGTTCGAAATGACTTATCCTAAGGCTATTCGACAAACCATGGAAGATTTTCCCGATAAAATGGCTTTTGATTATATGGGGGTAAAATTTACCTATAAAGAGTTAGATGAAGCTTCAAATCAATTTGCTAATATGTTAATTGAAAACGGTTTTAAAACGGGAGATGTTGTAGGTATTAATTTGCCAAATACGCCCGAATACTTGATGGGAGTAATTGGTACGCTAAAAGCAGGTTGTATTGTTTCAGGAGTTTCTCCTCTCCTTTCAGACATTCAAATGCAGTATCAATTGAATGATTTAGGAACTGGAGGGAATAAAGTTGCATTGCTAACTTTAGACGCTATTTTTGCTGGGAGGTTAGTAAAAATCGCTTCAAAAATACCGCAGTTAAAATTAGCGATAACTACGAGCGTTGGAGGTTACCTTCCAAAAATAAAGCAAGTGTTAGGAAAATTAATTGGTAAAATTCCTAAGGGTAAAGTCACGCCTTTAGAAGGTGTTACAGTAATGGACTTTCATAGTGATCTTCTTACTACCTATTCTAAGGAATTACCAGTGGATAACACAAAACCGGAAGATTTAGCTTTTATTCAATATACTGGAGGAACTACTGGTCCACCTAAGGGCGCTATGTTAACTCATAAAAACATCATGTCTGACATAGTAATCTTTCAGAAGTGGCTTAATTGGGAAGCAGGTAAAGGAGTTGCTCTTTCAGGATTTCCATTCTTCCACATAGCAGGAACCTTTACGACCTTAAATGTAATATTCCTTGGTTGGAGTCAAATTTTAATACCCAATCCGCGTGATTCAGATCACATAATAAAAGAAATGGCAAAATACACCCCATCTGTTTTAGCAAATGTACCGTCGTTATATCAAATCTTAATGAAAAATCCAAAATTTAAAAACTTGGACCATTCAAAATTAGATTTTTGTGTTTCAGCAGCTGCTCCCTTCCCTAAAGAGTCTCAAAAGGAATTTGAAGACATAATCGGTAAGGGTAAACTAATAGAAGCTTATGGAATGACTGAAACATCTCCACTTACTGCAAGTAATCCATCAAAAGGAGAAAAGAAACTTGGAAGTATCGGTCTTCCACTTAACAACATGGAATTTAAGCTAGTGGATCCCAATACGGGAAAAGAAGTTCCCTTAGGAGAACCTGGTGAGATCTGCGTAAAAGGTCCACAGGTCATGAGGGGCTACTTTAACAAACCTGAAGAAACGAAAAAAGCAATAGATTCTGATGGATTTATGCACACGGGAGACGTTGGAGTAATGGACGAAGATGGTTACGTAAAAATTGTAGATAGAACGAAAGATATGATAATTGTTGGTGGTTTTAAAGTGTTTTCGGCAAAATTAGAAGATACTTTAACTAATCATCCTGCTATCGGAATGGTTGCTACTATAGGCGTCGATAATCCTGAAAGACCAGGCTCAGAAATTGTAAAAGCGTTTGTACAACTAGATCCTGATTATAGTTATGACGGGAATGAGGAAGCTTTAATTAAAGATATTACAGCGTTTGCTAAAGAAAACTGTTCTCCCTATGAAGTACCAAAAATAATAGAAATAACTGAAGAACTTCCATTGACTACTGTTGGTAAGGTCGACAAAAAAGTTTTAAGAAAATAATTTTATTACGAATAATTGATATTTTCTATAAAATAATTAACCAATTTTTTTTAATTTTTATTTCTTGTAAATTGAAACAAAGCTAAAATCACACTAATTATTTAGAAATTATTTATCTTGTTTTAACTCACTCTTAACAATGTCAACAATAAGAGGAAGGACATCACCTATTTTATCGTGGATTACAATTTCAGCATTATAGTCCATATCAGTGTCTTGAATATTGATAATTGCTAATTTAGCACCTAAAGAAATTGCTTTTCGGGGGTAAAACGCTACAGGATATACTAACAAAGAGCTTCCAAGAGCAATTAATAAATCACAGGCTTCAATCATCTTGTCTGCTTTACTTAACGTTTCTGACCGTAATGGTTCTCCGAAAAAAATTGCGTTTGGTTTTAATAAGCCATTACAGACATCACATGAAGGGCTAGCTTTGCCACTCATAACTTGATCTATCATGATGGTAATAGGATATACGTTACTACACCCCATACAAATTGCTTCATAAGCGGTTCCATGCAACTCTACTACATTTTTGCTGCGTGCCTTCTGATGTAGTCTATCGATATTTTGAGTAAGAATTCCGGTTAATTTGCCTAGTTTTTGTAGCATAGTTAAAGCCTTATGCCCTTTATTAGGCTTAGCTTTAAAAATATTCATTCCCATCTCTAACATAAAATCTAAATTCTTTTTTGTGTCAGACACATAGGAATGAATGCTAGCAAACTCATCTGGATTCACCTTTTCCCACAAACCAGTTCCTGGACTTCTAAAGTCCGCAATCCCACTCTCTGTACCCATTCCTGCTCCTGTTAATGCTATGATGTTCTTTGCATCAAGAATTAGTTGAACGAATTTTTTTATTTTTGTATCCAAGTCGGTCATATAATAAACTCTCGATATATTTTGTAAAATAAACGATAAAGATAGAAAGAATAATGATTAAATATCATTATTTTTATTTATTGAATATAATATATTATTATAACTATCTTAATTATTGAAACGCTATGTCTTCAGTATATCAAAAGTCCTACATCTATAAAATTTGCGTTGTCGGAAACGGTGGCGTGGGTAAAACTTCTATGGTCCTTAGATACTGTGAAAATTCTTTTAAGGAGAGCTATTTAATGACAATAGGGTCAAACTTTAGTACAAAAACAGTCGAGCTAGCTGATCACCCACAACTACAAGTAAAACTTCAATTATGGGACCTAGCTGGACAGAAACACTTCTCGTTTGTTCGACCACCATTCTATCGTGGAGCAACGGGTATCATTTATGTGTATGACCTTACGCGACGCTCATCTTTTGCTGATATGCTTGAGTGGCGAGAGGAAGTTGAAAAAGTAATTGGTCAAAAACCCTGTCTTCTGATTGGAAATAAACTAGATCTCGCCCGTGAGGGACAAAGAGAGGTAGCAGAACAAGATGGAGAGTCTTTAAAAGGAGAAATGCACGCAATGCAGTATATTGAAACAAGTGCTAAACAAGGCGATTCAGTAGAGGATGTTTTTAAGATATTGACATTAAAGATTCTTGAAACTTCGGGTAAAATTTAATTTTTAATGTATAATCAATAAATTCAAATTTGTTATTTAATTTTAAAATATCAATATCATATAATTACATGTTATAATTATGTTTGGTGGCGGACAAGTTAAGTATGACCGGGCATTAACTGTTTTCAGTCCCGAAGGAAGGTTATTCCAAGTAGAGTACGCATTAGAAGCTGTTCGGCGAGGTACCTTAGCAGTAGCAGTAAAAACTAAAGAATGCGTTTGTTTAGCAGCTGAAATTAAAATTCCTTCGAATTTAATTGACGCTGACTCAATTGACAAGTTATTTCAAGTTGACGAACATATTGGAGTAGCTATTTCAGGATTACACGCTGATGCAAGAACTTTAATTAATTACGCTCGCGTTCAAGCGCAATCCTTTCGCTTAACCTACGACGAGCCTGTCAGATTAAACATGTTAGTAAAATCCTTAGCTGACATAAAACAGCAATATACTCAGTTTGGTGGCATAAGACCATTCGGGTGTGCTCTTTTCTTTATTGCCATCGATCCCGCAGGGCCTCAAATTTATACTACATCCCCAAGTGGAATTTATCGCGCATTTAAAGCTTACGCGTTAGGGAGTGGAGAAGCTACAGCTAGAGATTACTTAAAAGAAAATTACGCAGAAGATTTGACATTCGACGAGACCGTCAAATTAACTTTAACCGCACTTAAGGAATCTATTAATGAAAAACCCACAAAAGATAATACACGTTTTGCTTACATAAAATCCGAAGATAACAAATTTCACATGTGCTCGAAAGACGAAGTGGTGAAATTCTTGAGTCTAATAAAGGAAGAGCCAAAACCAGAACCTAAAGTTAAAATTAAAGCTTTTTTTAATCTATTTCTGTTTCGAAATTTTAAATTTTACATTAGTAAATAAATCACTAATAAGAACTAAAATCGATATTTCTAAATATTAATAGAAATAATTAAAAAAAAAAAAATTAGTTATTAAGTTATTCGTATAAGGTTTTCTAGAGAAGTGTACAAAATCTCACCATTTACAATTAAGATCCATTTATAGAAAATGTTTATGTCACCTATTGTAGTATTTAGAAACCCATTCAATACTAAACCTTCACCAAAATATAGAGTGGTATCAACTACTGTGAAGTTAACAACTGTATCAGTACCGTCTACATAAGTAGAATTCTCAATTGGATACAAGTATGGTGGTAGAATTAAGTTGTAATCGACACTATTAGTAGTTGCAGAATATATTGATAAGTTGACTTTAACCTGCAAACCCGGAGCAGAGAAGTTAGTATCTAAATTCTGAAGTTCAATCATGAAGTGTGCTGGATCATTCGGGAAAGTCATCGTAGATTCCATTTCGAAATTATACGATAGTGAAATGTTAGAAGGAACTACGGTGCCTGTCAAATTCAAATCAGTGTAAGCTTCTTGCGCATTTTCACCGTAACCTACTTCTCTGTTAAAAGCCTCTACTAATCCTGCTAGTTTTAATTGTTGAAGACTACCAGCTGTACTGTAGGTTGGAACATAATAATAGATTGATCCTCCTAATGGATATAATAGTGTATTTCCATGTCGAGCCCCCGAAATTAATGATATATCTTGAGTTGCTTCGGATCGATATGTTTCTCTAGCAGTTGTCGGGCCTACAAGACTTTCCCCAGAATCTCTCGTATAGTAGAAAACAGCTTCACCAAAATGATCACCATGTCTAATCACGTACATTCCAGCGAGTAAAGTTGCCGTTAATCCTTTGTATTCTACCAGATCTAAACCAACATATTCAATTCCATCCCCTAAATCAGATTCTATGTAGAATAAATCACCGTCTTCTGGTCTTTCGTGGAAATCATCAGCTCGTCTCCATGAGACTGAATTTTGCACATGATATATGTAATTTGCTTCGAGCTGTAATTCAAACAAGTCTTCCGGATATCTCAATTGGTCTTTAAGCCATTTATTGGCAGGTAAATTAGTATCTTGCCAAGTATATTTGTCTAAATAAATTTCCCAGAGAGGTAAGGTTGGATCGTTAGATGTTTCTAAAGTGGGATTTATATAAAAAGTCATCTCTCCACTCAATACATCCACTAGACTAACGCCTAAAAATCTTAATATTGGATATTGAGCGTAAGCGCCAACATTAATGTATGTATAGATCGAAACAGCGTAGTACATTTTACCTAAATCCATGTTAAATACTAGATAAGGATCGTTATCAATTCTTAGTTGAGGAAGAAGTATATTCTCAACCCTAGATCTTACATTTCTATGGATAAGATATTGATGTTCAGTTTCAAATGCGTATGCAAACAATCCTATATTTAATGTTTTCCAAAATCCTTCTAAGCCATAAAGAGTTCCATCCGGTTCTCCTTCGTATCTGAATTCATTATTTGGAATTCCTAACGCCCATTCTGTGCCAAGTATTATGTCAGAATCGTAGGCTCCTAGTGATCCTTCTTCATAATAACCTAATGTCTGTTCAAGATATCGTTGGCTTTCGCTTTCTCCAAAAAATATCGGATAATTTTCGGATATATTAAATTCTTGTGTCACATTTACTAGATTACCAGTAAAAGTGTCCATTGCTAAAAATCCTTCGACATGATCATATAATTCTGTATTAGTTTGAACTGCATCTCCAGTAATTTCAGAGAATCTAACTGTTTTGGGAGCAACCCAATATTCTTTGTTGTCTATATATATTATATCCGAATCGGCTAAACCTTCAAAAGTAGAACCTATTGAAGCGGCTAAATATTGGACTGCAAAGTTTTGATCAAATTGTCTAATCTGAGAGACCATTAAGGCGTCTGAAGTTGTGGACGACTCGGTAAAGTTTCCAATTGGTCGTTCCTCAAACATGTCTAATCCAGCGCATACCCTCGTCCACTCTATTTCCCTTTTGTATTTTTTAATCCATTGTTGTTCTGTCCACACTGCGGTGTTATTTAAGTTCAATGAAGGTCCAATACTTATTATCAAGGGTGATATTACGAAAACTACAGCAATTACGACGACAAAGATAATTTTTTTCTGGCTACTTCTTGAAAATATATAATTTTTAACGTCCTTTTTGTATTGGGCTTTTCCATATACATAAATGAGAGCTCCTAATGATGTAAACGAGAAAAATCCGAAAATTAGTCCTAAAATTTGAATGACATTTATTCCATCTAAAGAAAGGGTAGGAATAAAGACGAATCCTAAGCCACATATTAAGCCAATGATTGCTAAAATATTTCCAGCCACCAAAAAATCGTTCCGACGTAAATAAATATTCTTCACAATATTAAGAGCTAATCGAAAAATTATAACGCCAATTACAAATATTGCAATTGGTACGACTAAATTCGAATATATATAAACTGTAACGAAATCCGTATTATTTGAGTTGAAAATTACATTGAACGCATCAAAGATTAGGCTTGGAGATAATGTAATTTCTCCATTTTCAATCAAATAAAGCGTCCAAGCAAAACCTCCGTTATTAGCATTAAGGATTAATCCTAAGAAATAGAATAATACAAAACCGATAGTCCACCAAAATATTAATGCTTTCAAATATGATGGTTTACCAAATCTTAATTTTGTCCCAATAACAGTTAACAAATTTCTCTCAGGTGGGATACTCATTAGGATACTTCCAATAAATGCTCCTATTAACGCAGTTTTGTTGAATAAGAAACCAGTTGACCAAAAATTTAAGAAGAAAAAATCAAAGTAATCTAACCCACCCGCTTTACTTTCGTACAATTGAGATTGAAGATTAATACTGCCAAACCAAGCAGGCCACCACCAAAAAACCGCTAATACAACAATGATAGCAACAATTATAATGGGGAATATGAGTAATTTTTTATAACGACCATTTTTTTTAAAACGGCTGTATTTAAATCGACTTTCACTTTCTAGATTTAGTGCTTGACAATCTTCACAATAATAGTTAAATGTTTTATGTTTTTCACAAGATTTTTTTGTCATATAATAAAATCATCAGTTTTCTTTTTTTACTTAAAATTAAAAAGATAAATTTTTTTTTAGATATATAAAGCTTTAATATAAAAGATAATCAATAATATTAAGGATTTTCTTTTTAGAAATAAAGGTGCTCACTGATGGTTAATAAGAAAAAAATTCGGGAAGAATTCGATAGAATCTTTGAAAGTGGTAATGAAAGTGCAATTAAATTGATGTTAGATAAGTTTCCTTGGTTACTTGATGAAGTATCAAATAAGATGAAAGGCGCAATAGGGGCCCAACAGCAAATAATTGCAGCTTTAGGCGTTATGGAAGATGAACTTGGACGTCCAGTTCCTATAGATGAGATTGTTTTTAGTTTGCGGATTGATTTTGATATTAAGAAAACAGAGGAAGAAGTACATAGCATTTTAATGAGCACTGAGGAACTTAATTTAGCTAGGAAAGACTCAAACGGATGGACTTTAACTGTTGAAGGAGAAAAAGTATGTGACAATTATTTGAATAAAAATCTCGGAAACATTGAATTTTAGTTTAAATTTCTCTTTCTTGCAGTTGTAAGTAATGTAAATAGCTTATTTCTAAAACGAAAATAGGTAATATCATTCATTTATTAAATTAATTAATTCCAAGATGATATAAAAATGGACGAACGGGATCCAACGAAAGAGGCGTTTTTTTCTGACATGGGAAATATTGAGGAAGAAATAGCTTCTGAAGCATATGAATTAGTACGCCACGCATTATCGTTATTAGAAACGCAATTCTATGACGACAGTATCGAGATTTTAAGGCAAGCTATTGGGTTATATTCACAAATCAATAAATCAGCAGAAATTGAAGCCTTAAATGGTAAGATCGACGAAATTTATTTATTAAAAGAGAAAATTTTTAGAGAACGCGAATTGAAAACAGGTAATGAAATTGAGATGGCTCAGGAAGAAGACTTATTAGCCCAGAATGAGGAGGAATCTTATAAAGAAGCAGATTCGCTTATTGTGAAGGCTATAGAATTCGTAAATAATAAACAATTTAACGAAGCTCTTGATATATATGACGATGTAGTGAAAATTTTAACGAAATTAAGAAAGAGCTCTGAACTAGAGAAGTTAAACGAGTTAATTGAGGACTGTTATAATAGAAAAGCTGATTTCTTACGAAAACAGAAAATCCCAACTACCGAGGAAACGACTACGACGCAACAAGAACCTGAAGGTGAAATGTCTGAATTAGAATTAAAAGCGCAGAAAATTAGAGCATATGAGGAGGCAAAGAGGAATGAAAGTGAAAAATCTAATCAAGCTTATGAAAAAATAGGAAAAGCAACAGAATTAAAAAATATTCGGCAGTATGATGAAGCATTAAAACTACTGAAAGAAAGCGTTTCGTTATTTGGAGAAATTAATTGGATTAATGAAGTAAAAAAGATCGAAAATATAATAGAACAAGTAGAAAGAGAAAAAGAACGATTCTTACTTGAAAGGCAACAAATCAAGGAGAGAGAGCAGCAAGAGCTTGATAATAAGAAAAAACATGAGACTCAATTAATAGAACATGCTAATATTGAAGAACAGATAAAAATGCAAGAAAAAGCAGAAAAAGTAAAAATACAAGTTGAAAAAAAGCAAGAAGAAATTAAATTCCAGAATGAAATTTCTGAGATGGTAAACTACGCTGAGATGGTAGCAAGAGAATATAATATTAGCATGAAAAAGGCTGTTAAAAAAGGAGAAATAGTTGAGGAATGCGCTTACCCTACAGTAATAAAGATCTATGAGCAAGTAAAACAAAAAGTAAATGAAAAAGGATGGAAAGATCGAGTAGCTATTTACGATAATCAAATTAGGCATTATCACGATCTTTTAGAAAAAGACAACAAACTACGGGATATTGAGAGTCAAAAAATTCAAAAGCAAAAAGAATTCGATGAATCTTTAAAAATCAAGGAAGATAAATCAATTATTGGGGTAAAAAATGATCAATTAACACTACTTAAAGAACAGAGAAATAAAGAAGCAGCGGTTAAAGAATTCAAAGGGGAAATTGAGAATTCCGTCAAAGAAGCAGAAAAAATGGCACGAGAATACGATTCTACTTTTAAAAAAGCTGCTAAGTTAGGAAATTTAAATTTTGATTCCAAATATCCTGAAATTATTAAAATTTTTGTTGAAGCAAGAGAAAAAGTATTAGCAAAAGGATGGAACGAGGACGCAGTAATTTATTCAAGCCATATTAAGAAATATACTGAATTGTTCGATAAAGAAAAGAAAGTTAGAGAACTTGAAAATAAGAAAGATGAAGAAAAAAGAGTCTATGAAGAGTTTCAAAAACCTCAAAGAGACGGTGTTGATGTAGAAAAATTAAAACAGGTTGAAGCGAAAAAACTAAAGGAATTTGATGAAAAGAAATTTCAAGATGAAATTAGCAATCTGGTAAATAAAGCCGAGAAAATGGTAAGGGATTACGATGTATCACTTAAAAAAGCGTTGAAAGAGGGTAAACTAATAGGAGAATCTCCATATCTTGAAGTAATTGAAATTTACACGAATTTAAGAAGAAAAATATTAGAAAAAGGTTGGACCGAGCAAGGACTGATCTACACGAACCAAATTAAGATTTATCAGGAAAAACTGGAAAACGATAAAAAATTGCGAGAAATTGAGCATAAAAAAAATCTTAAACGAGAAGAATTTGAGAATGCGCAAAAAATATTGAAACCAGAGAGATCTGTTGGATTTGACATTGATAAACTCAAAAAACTCGAAGAGTTAACTAAGATAGAAGCCGAGGAAGAAAAATTTGAGCGAGAGATTAATGATGTTATAAAGAATGCTGAAAAAAAGGCTTATGAGTATGAATTGGCTATCAAAAGAAAGCAATTTGAAAAAAAATGCCCCTACTTGGAAATTGTTGAAATCTATAAGAAAATAAGAGAATCAGTGTATGCTAGAGGATGGAAGGATGAAGCTGAGATATATAATAACCAAATTTTGCTTTATCAAGAAAAGTTCGAAAAAGATAAGCATTTGCGTGAAATAGAAGCGAGAAAAATAGAAAAACAAGTGGAATTTAAAGAAGCTTTAAAAACAACAAAAGAGGTGAAAACACTTAGACTTCAAGAATTGGAAGAACTTAGCAAGCAAGATAGAGAAACTGAAGAATTAACAAAAAAAGCAATGGATCTGATAAGCGAGGCTGAAAAATCTGTGAGAGGTTATGAATTGAGTCTTAAAAAAGATATCTTAATATATAAAAGTCCCTACGATCAAGCAATTTTGAATTATGAAAACGCACGAAAATTATTCCAGAAGATTAGATGGAAAGAAGAAGCGCATAAATTAGGGGGCACGATAAATTTTTATAAAGATAAAAAAATTAATGACGATAAGCTTCGAGCGCTTGAGCAGCAAAAATTAGAAGCCTCTAAACAAAAAGTACCAATAGCGGCCAAAAAAGAGGTTTTCGCTCACGAACAAAGAATAATTGATTTTGAAAAGTTAAAGGAAGCAAAATCTAAAGAATCTGAAGAAGCGTTAAGTAGTATTAATCATGCCGAAAGATTAGCTAAGGAATATGAGCTAAAAAAGAAAGAGGGAATTCTAACCATCGATTCCCCATTCGAAGAAATAATTAACATATACAAAAAAGCAAAACTTGATTTCAATCGTATTGGTTGGATTGAAGAAGCAATTCAGTTAGATAATTCTTTGAATTATTACAAAGAAAAATCTATTGCTGACAAAAGATTAAGAGCTTTAGAAAAACAAAAAACCACCAAACAAGAAGCAGAAATAAAGAAGCAGAAAATTGAGAAAAAATTAGCAAAAGAAGCAGAAGAAGAGTTATTAAAATTGAAAGTTCAAGCTCTTGAAGTTAAAAAAAGAAGTGCTATGGAATATGAATCTAAAAAAGACCAAGCGTTTAATTTCATGGACCTTGCTAAAAAGGAGTTGAAACAAAACAATTTTGAAAAAGCAGTGAGTTATTACAAAGAAAGCGAGAAAATATTTGCCGAGATAAATTGGCCCGAAGGAATCAGGATGATAAAAGAATCAATAAATGTTATCAAAATAAAAAAGGAAAGAATTGAGCGTGAAGCAAAATTAAGTGAAGCGAAAAAGAAAGAAAAATTAAAACTTGAGGCTCAAATTCAAGATAAGATTACCAAAGCAAAAGATTTACAAAATATGCAGCAAGAACAAAGAAGAAAAGAATTACTAACAATTCAAGAGGAAAAGGAAAGAGAGAGGGAGATTTCAGAAAAGGCTTATCGTTTCTTGGGAGAGGGAACTAAGCTAAAGGATAAAAAGAGATTCGAAGAAGCCTATGAAAAATATATTTTGGGAAGGGATATGTTCAAAAAAATTGGATGGGAGCATGAGGTTAGCAGGATTAATAACGATCTTTTGATCATACTCAAAAAAGAAATGAAACAAACTGAAAAATTAAAAGCTTACCAGCAAAAGAAAGTAGAAGAGAAAAAAGAGCTTGAGGAATTGTTAAAAGATGCGGACGAAAAACAAAAGGAACTCGACCAACAAAAGAAAGTAGAAAAACGTAAACAGCGTGAAAAATTAATTCAAAAAGAACGTGATATCGCTAGTGATATAATTAAGACGCTTAAATACAATGAAGGCGTTTACGCTTTAAGAAGAATAATCAAGAAAATAGAAAACACAGATCAGGATAAAATGATTAAAGAATTGAATAAGCAAATTGAGGTACTGGAAAACGCAAGTCAGGTTCCGATTATAACAAAAGTTGATCTCGATAAAGACGAGAATCTTGATAAATTCAAGCTAGCTTTTCAAGCTTTAGATAAAGCTCAGATTTCCTTATCAACAAATTCTTTTCTGAGAGCAATTACAGAATTAAACGAAGCTTTGTATAACTTGCGAGAAACTCAAATTGGAATAAGATTTATCTCTGCAATAGAAGATAGAGTGAATACTTATAAGAAAGAATTGGATATTAAAAAAGCTCCAGAACAGAAAAAAGAAGCTCCAAAAATCGAAACTGACGATATTAGAAAAAAAATAGCAGCTAGGCGTGCTGAAAGACGAAAAAGAATAAAAGATTTGATGGATCGTTAAATAACTCTAATACATTTTTAGATTTTAAAAAAAGAAAAAATGGGAATAAAAAATTAAATTATTTCCTCTATTTGATTTTCAATCTCTGATTGAGACATCAAAGCGGGACTTATGTTTCGCTTTACGCTCTCTTCAATTAGATACTCCGTTCTTATTAAATCCCTAATTCCCACTCGAATAGCTTCACTTCGATTGGGAAACTTTCCCTCAACAACAAGTATTTCTAAAACTTTTAAATACGATTCTGGTAAATTAACTGAGATTAACTTTATTTTAATCACCAATTTTATGAGTTTCTTAGAAAAACTCTAAGTTTTTCTATACAATTATATATACCGAGGTGATATTTAAGCATTTAGTGGAAATTGACCCCAAGTAATCCGACGAAATAAAATTAGTGAAGATTTAACGATTGTTCAATCGTTTGGGATTTTTGTCTGCTCAGTTTTAAGATAAAGATTCAAGTTTTCAAGATCAAAAAGTTTTTATATACCTTAAAGTATATATATTACACCTTATATGTAACACCTAATATATATATAATAATTTTTGAAAAAGAAGTGATAAAATTTGGCAGATATTGAAGCTCAGTTAAAAGCTCACCTAAAAAATGGAGCCGATTGGGAGAAGATGGAAACTCCAGTACCTGGAGTGAATGTGGTTAAAGTTCCTGCGACTAAAACTCGTCCGGCTCTATTATTCTTGGAAGTAAATCCTTTAAAAGAGGATGGGAAACCATTGAAAAGAAAAGGATTATTTGTTGGTTCTAAAGAAATGTTAATTAAATTTGGTGAGGCTTTAAATGATGACAAAGTTTTCCAATTAATTGGAGAACTGGAAAAAATTAACCCCCAAGGGACAGCAAACGGGATAACTAAAAAGTTAGAAATGTAACATTCCTTTTTTTTTATTTTTAATTTATTTAATTATATTTTAAATTCATTTTCGAAGCAATTTTAAATGTGGAATACTTTATTTTTTTAAATATTCACACTAATTATTTATTATAAAATATTTGAAGTTAAAAATCTTAAAAAACTTTTGAAGTGATTATATGGGAGAAGAATTTGATGGAAAGCATTGTGTCCAATGTGGTGGAGAAACTTTTCGATTAGTTAATGACGATTGGATGTCGAGAACATTTCGTTTTGTAGAAAAGGGGCAATTGAAAATGTGTGATGGTTGCGGAGCTAAATACTTGATATGTGGACAGTGTGGATCGCTTTTTACTAGGGTCCACCCTGCTTTAGAAGCTTGGGAAGTAAACCAGAAATGTTCCGTTTGTGGTTATGAAGATCCTGAGGTCAAAGCTTGGGATGGAGTCTCAGCGCGTTAAATTTTAACCTTTTTCATTTTAATTTTACATTTTAAGACATGTAAAAAACCGTTGTTTATTTGATTAAGAAAATATAAATTTTTAAAAAGTAATTTATAACTTATCGTAGATATTTTGTATTTCCAGTTGATTTGATATGAAAAGAAATATAAGGATAGAGAACGCAACACCAGATCAAATTGAATCATTAGAAAAATTGATGAAATTATTAATTTCAAGGCTTGGGGGCGAATTTGACAACAAGCGGTTTGACTGGGGCATTTCCAGACGATTATACGATCCATTACAACGCCATGGGATTCTAATTGCGGTTGATGAGGATAAGGATAATGAAGTAGTTGGGATGATTATTGCAGAGCTAAGAATAGATCCATTTGGCGCATCCGAAGGCTATATTAAGCAAGTATATCTTATGGAAGAATACAGAGGTCATGGTACTGGTGAATTGCTCGTTAAAAAAGCAGTTGAACATTTGCAGAAAATTAAAGTAGAAAGAATAAAAGTAAATATTAAAGAACAAGCAAGAGAAGCCGCAAGTCTTTACGAAAAAATGCATTTCAAGAAGGTGTACGAGGTTTTAGAGCTAGACCTATCAAAAGAAAATCTTGAAGATTCCAAATAGAAGGGAAGGATTATTGGGATTAAAGAAGAAAAACCTTGGGTTGAAAAATATAGACCAAATTCTTTTGAAGAAGTGGTAAGTCAGAATATAGCAATTAATAACTTAAAAGAGTTTGCTCTAAGCAATAATATGCCTCACATGATTTTTGCAGGTCCAGCTGGTACTGGAAAAACGAGCACAGCCTTAATTATTGCAAAAACCGCGATTAAGAAACAAAATTATTATGCTAATGTTTTAGAACTAAACGCTTCGGACACAGTAAGGATGGATTTTGTTAGAAGTGTGATTAAAAGTTTTGTTAACCAAAATTTAATGCTTGGCGACAGTACATTAAAGTTTGTTATTTTAGATGAAGCGGACAATATTCCCAATCAAGTCCAACAGGCATTAAGAAGAATCATCGAAAAAACATCTAGTAATGTGAAATTTATTCTATTATGTAATTATATCAACAAAATAATCGATCCAATTGTTTCTAGATGTGCTGTATTTAGATTTACTAATCTATCTAAGAAAAAGATAGTAGAGCGATTAAAGTTTATAGTAAATAAAGAAAAATTACAAATCCCTCAAACCCGTGAAAATAAATTGTATGATACGCTATATTTTATCTCAGGTGGAGATTTACGAAAAGCTATTAATACTTTACAGATGTCAGTTTCACTTGAATTGATAGATAAATTAGATTCGAACGAAATTTTAAAGATTTCTGGGTTTATGGACGAAGAAACGTTAGAAAAGTTGATGGTTGCAATCAATGCTAAAGATATAGGTGAAGTAAAAAGTTTGTTTGACATAATCGAAAGTTTAGATTCCAGAAATTTTATTAGACAAATTTTAGAACGAATTGGTGATCTCAATATTCAACCTAATGATTACAATAATCTTATAGCATTCATGGGTGATGTAGATTATAGAATTAGTCAGGGAGCAGATGAGAAAATACAATTAATCGCTTTAATTGGCCAGGTGATTAGGTATATTAGTTCGTAAAATAGATATAAAAACATAAGGAGGACACTTGGTTGCTTACAGAAATTCCGATTTGGCGCATAAAATATCTGCCTAATTCCCTAAATGAAGTATGTGGGAGAGATTCAATTAAAACTAGGTTAAAGGAAGCGATTAATCAGAGAAATTTCCCGCATCTATTATTCGTTGGAGAGGAGGGGATTGGGAAAACAACTATAGCAAATCTTTTTTCTAAGGAATTTTTAGGAAATTATTATAGTGCGAATTCAAAATTAGTTTATTCAAATGTTCCTTTAACTGAAGAGGAAATGAAACAAGCCCGTTCTGAAGCATATGTTTCAACAAGTAAATTAGGGAGTTTGGCGGGGAAAAAAATAACAACCCCAGCTTTTATTCGAGTTAAGATTAAACCGTTTATACAGTTAAAAGTATTAGGAGATGCTCCGTTTAAAATTCTCATAGTAAAAAATTTTGAATCTTTGGGTTCAAACCAACAAGCTTTTCGGAGACTGATGGAAATCTATGGTACAAATTGTAGAATGATATTAATAACTACTAAAATTTCAAGAATTATAGATCCAATTTTGAGTAGATGTCAGATTTTTCTAATTTCACCCGTTGATTTTAATTCGTTTAAAGGATTAATACAAACTATCGTTCAAAATGAATCCCTTAAAATCGAACAAGATGCAATCGAGTTTCTCTATAAAACTTCAGATGGCAAGATTTCACATGCGATAGATTTACTTCAACTTTGCTCTGTTGGTGGGGACACGATCGATTCAGAGATGATATACGAGAATTCAATTAATCCTCAAAACGATTTGGTTAGAGGACTATTATTAATGTGTTTTAAGGGCAACTTTCTTAAATCGAGAGAGTTGTCAAGGAAAATTCAAACAAGTTATAAATATAATTCTCAAGAAATGTTTCAAATTATGCTTACCGAGTTAGAAAAAATTCCAATTAGCAAATATGCTAGAACTAAGATATTAAATATGATAGCAGAATCGGATTTTCGAGCAATTGATGGAAGAGATACCGATATCCAGATTTCGAATTTGCTAGCTAAATTATGTAGTTTTTCAGAATTTTTATAGGTGTTTTATTTGACAATAGATTCTAATGATAAAGCTCCATGGGTAGAGAAATATCGCCCTAAATCAATTAAAGAGATGGCATTACCAATTGCCAAAGTTGGAAGGCAAAAGGTTAACATTGCCGAAGAATTAAGACAATTTATATTAAATTTCTTTAAAGAAAAAAGCAAGATAAACGAAGCAAACAAAAATATTAGAGCGTATAATAGAACTCATCTGGAAAAAGAACAAAAAGAAGAATTAAAATTAGCTCCTGAGAAAGCAGCAGTATTACTTGAAGGTCCTCCAGGAGTGGGAAAAACTACGATTGCATATGCACTAGCTAATGATCTTAATATGGAGATAATAGAAACTAATGCTTCTGATACACGTACAAAAGCAGCTTTAGAAACCAAACTGAGGGAAACAACAAAATCACGAGGAATAATGGATTTTGTGGTTGAAAGCAAAAAGAAGTTGATATTAATCGATGAAATTGATGGGATTTATGGCGTTACGGATAGAGGTGCTGTTCCAACCATTATTAAGCTTGTTCAAAATACGCAATTTCCTATTATCATGTGTTCTAATGAATATAAACAGAATCTCCAATCGCTTTACAACAAAATCAGAAAATTTGAAGTAGATTCTTTATCTAATGACGAAATGCTGAGAATAGCAAGAAAAATAGTAGCTAAAGAAAAGATATCTAATTTGAGTGTTAATGATTTGAATTTAATTATCAATAAAAATAGTGGAGATCTGCGTGGAGTTATTAACGATTTACAGGGTATAAGCCAAGGTTCTTCAGAGAAAGATAGTCGAGAACTAATTTCAAAATTAAACAGAGATAATACGGAAGAGATATTTGTTCTAATTAGAGATTTATTTCAAAAAGCTAACTCATTAAAGGAAGCGCGAGAAATAACTAATAAATCTAATGTAGATTATAATTTCTTGTATAAATGGATTAATGAGAACCTTACTTCGTTTATTCGAAGTAATAGTGAAATCACTGAGGCTTATGAAAACCTCTCCTCAGCTGACGAGATTTTCGGTAGAATTCGTAAAAACCAATATTGGTCCTTACTACCATATTTCTACGATCTCTTTGCTGGCGGTGTTGTTTTATCAAGGAAAAATAGATCCCCAGATGAAGGGTATCGTAGGGTTGTGTTTCCGAGATATACATCTTCGGGATTTTTTTCACTCTCTGCGAATGAAAAATCAATAGTAGAGAAAATTCAAAAGAAGTATAATATCTCTGACATCGAAGTTGTTCAAGATTTTATCCCATTTTTAAGATTATTATGCAATTCTTCCAGAAAACATTTAGGAAATGTAAGTAATTGGTTCGAATTAGACGCTAAAGAAAAAAAAATTTTAAAATGAATATAGTATTAACTTTGATACAAATTCTTCTACCTTCTTTTGAGTTAGATAAATACAAAATGAGTAGATAAAACCTTTAATTAAATGGAGTTTTTTAAGCAATGTTTCTATATTGCTCTCTATTTTTTTAGAAATCCTTTGTTAAAATCCTGATTTCATGTATTCTTGCTTGCTTTTAGTCTAACTTCCCAAAAAATATCCAGAAATTGAAGAATGATTTTTTGGTAAATACTTAAATAATGGACAAAATTTCAATCCATAACTATAATTATAATTGGAATTTAAACAAAAATGACAGATTTACCCCAAGAGCATTTCGCAGAAGAAAGAGAAACTGCTATGTCAAAATCTTCTCGAATTGTGTTACAGATATCTGGAGCAGCCCTTTTTGGCGCCCTTTCTTTAGTCGTTTCTGCATTTACAACAAATATCCTCCCAAGGATTCCTGGATGGGGGATTGCATTTATAGATCCCGTATCAATAATATGGGTAATATGTTTTCTCGTATTTGGAGCTAAATCGGGAATGCTATGCTGCGTTATTGGGACATTAGGTTTAATGCCATTTGACGTATCTTTACCAATAATTGGTCCTTTAATGAAATTTTCGGCGACATTTTCTCTTATAATAGTACCCATATTGTTTTTAAAATTATTTAGATATAAGGAGGGAGTTAAAAAGAGCCAAAAAATTAAAAATCCGAGAAATTTTGTTGTTTACGGTTTACTTGGAGTACTTTTAAGAATTGGAGTAATGATGATAGCTAACTATTTATTATTTATAACAGTATTAGCAGGTGCGTTGCCATTCGTGAGCTTGGATTTTTTGGGACTACCAGGCGTAACAGGCTGGACTGCAATTATTATAGTCGTGATTTTTATTAATGCTGAAACAAGTCTGTGGGATTTAATAATACCTTACGCTATAGTATTTGGGACAAAAATTGATCAAAAATTCTCAATTTGGTAATTTTCTTTTTAAATTTCTTTCCCTTTTTTTTTGTTTTTATATAAAATTCTCATAATCAGATTTAAGTTTAATTTCATATTATCTTTTTAACAAGGTGATAATGATAATTCAAAAGGATTTTGAGAATATAATTTTTAAAATTGAAAATAGCATTGGAAAAATTACTTTAAATCGTCCAAAACGATTAAACGCTCTAAATTATCCACTATTATTGGAAATTATAACGGTTTTAGAATCAAATTCTAAAAACAAACTAATCCGCGCTTTTGTTATCGAGAGTAATAGTCAATCGTTTAGTTCGGGCGATGATTTAAAGAGTATGGGCCCCGAAGGAGTACAGTTTAAGCCACTTGATGATGGGTCTAAACTTCCACATCATAAAGTTATTCGGTTGATAAGAAAAATTCAAAAACCATTTATTGCTTTATTACAAGGCTATTGTTTAGGAGCAGGATTTGACCTTGCTCTCGCTTGCGATTTTCGCATTGCAGCGGATAATCTTAAAATGGGAGATCAACGCGTTAATCGAGCTCACTGTGTGATGAGTGGAGCAAGTTGGCTTCTTCCTAGAATGGTAGGGTTTGCGCGGGCAACAGATATAATTTTGACAGGGCGTCTCCTTGATGCAAAAGAAGCACTTTCTATCGGTTTGGTGAATAAAGTCTACGCTTTATCGGAATTTAATATTGAATCTGAAGAGTTTATTCGATCTATTGCGAAGCTACCCACAAAATGTTTAGGTTATAATAAGAATATGTTAAATTTTTCTCAAAATAACGAGTTATTTCCTTCTCTTAAGCACGAATTTAAATTATATTGCAAAAATATTAGAACTTATGATTTTGGGGAAGGAATGAAGTCTTTTAAGCAAAAAAGAGAACCGGAATTTAAAGGAAAATGATTAAATAAATTTTAATATTAAGATTATTATCAAAATTAATTATTCCTAAGATATAGGAGATTATTATGCTTTTAGAAGAAATAAAAAAATTTTTACTAGAGGATTCAGTAAATAGGTTTTTAAAATACGTGCAAGTGTGGACCACCTCCGATGAATTTTCCCTATCGACACCTTCAACAGAAAACCAATTTGAATTAGGAAAAATTCTAGCTGCTGAACTAAAGGAATTAAAACTAGATAATGTAATACACGATGATTACGGTTATGTATACGCGGATTTACCTGCAAGTAGGGGGTTAGAGAATGTTAAAAGGATCGGTCTTATAGCTCACATTGATACCTCACCAGCTGTAAGCGGTAAGGATGTTAAGCCCGTTATTCACAAAAATTACGGGGGGGAGACAATAAGATATGCGAGCAACAAAAATATTACGCTTACTACTGAAGATTCACCAATATTGAAAGAATATATTGGATTAGATATTATTACTTCAGAAGGAGACACATTACTAGGTGCAGATGACAAAGCCGGTGTCGCAGAAATCATGACAGCGTGTGCTGCATGGCAAAAATATTCAGAGTTAAAACATGGACCTATTACGATATGCTTTACGCCAGATGAAGAAGTAGGAAAAGGAACTTTAAATATTAATAAACAAAGGTTACCGGAATTCTGTTATACTATGGATGGTTCAGAAATGGGAGAATTAGAGTTTGAATGTTTTGATGCATGGAAAGCATCAATTACCTTCACAGGACTTAGCGTGCATCCCGGTTATGCGAAAAATCTTTTAATTAATGCCACACATATCGCAAGTCGTTTTCTCAGCGAAATTCCGGAACAAGAATCCCCAGAGCACACTGAGGATAGGGAAGGATTTTATTATGTACCGAGATTAAAAGGAAACGTTGAAGAAGCTGAAACAACAATAACAATCAGAGATTATAGAGAAGATAACAATAAAAAAAGGATGGAATTTCTTCGATCATTAAAAGATCTTTACGAGATAAGATATCCAGGATTAAAAATAGATTTACAATTCGAGCACCAATATAGTAACATGCTTCGTTTTATTGAAAAAGATAAACTTGTTGTAGATCTGGCAGAAAAAGCGATAGAAATGGCAGGATTGGAAGTAATATTTCATTCCATTAGAGGAGGAACTGATGGTGCAAAATTAAGCGAAATGGGGATACCTACTCCAAATATATTTTCTGGAGGATCGTTATTTCATTCTAGAAAAGAGCATATTCCCACACTAGCTCTACAAAAGGCCTCAGAAGTTCTATTACACTTAGCTAAGTTATGGACTTCCGCTTAAATTTGGAAAATAACACGCTTCACTTAATTATTTCAACTCTTTTTGATAATTTTAGAAAAATCTGTGACCGCAAATATAACAATACATACAGCTAATAGAATTGAAATATAGATAAATGCCCAAGTAAATGAGAAAGCGTCATATAAATAACCGAAAACTAAAGCCTCGGCCATGCTAATGAATCCAACTGAAAAATAATAATACCCATAAGCTCGCCCTCTTTTTTCTTTACCTGCCAAGTCAGCAATATATGCTCTAGATATAGGATCTACCGAAGCTAAGTAAAAACCATGCATAATATAAATAATTATTATTAGAACCACTGAAAATAGGGAAACTTCGATGGGAAAAGCAAGAATTATACAAGAGATCAATAAAATAGATAATCCAATAATAATTATCGGTTTTCTTCCAAATCTATCCGATAGGGAACCATTAATTGGGGAAAAGATTGTATAAACTACATTCAAAACTAGATAAAAGACAGGTATGAGGAAGATAAAGCCAGAAGGGATATAATAGGAAGCTCTCAGTATTAAAAAAACTACATCTAAACTAGCAAATTCAATAACTCCAAGTATAACTATTAACTTTATAAAGTTTTTATCAATTTTCTCTCTCTTATCTTTTTGATTTTTTTTTCCTAATTTTTTATTTAATTCTTCTGGAGACACATCTTTAACGGGTAATAAAAAGGCAATCGCTATAAGTCCCGGGATTATAGAAAAGAGAATTATTTGTGAATAATCAAACCTTAAAAATAATAGAAGAAAAGCGAGGAGTGAACCAAAAACGGCCCCTAACGTATCCATAGCGCGATGTAATCCAAACGCTTTACCCTTTTTTTCAGCATAATATGAAATAAGAGCATCTCTTGAGGATGTTCTTAATCCCTTCCCTATCCTATCTATAGTTTTTAATCCTAATACCATCCCCCATGAGGGACTTAGTCCAATTAAAGGTTTTGAGAGATTTGAGAGAGTATAGCCTGCTACGATGAACGGTTTTCTTTTGTTAATTTTATCGCTCATCCAACCTGTTATTCCTTTTAAAATATTTGCAATGGCATTTGTTACTCCTGAAATTAGACCTAAAACGAGTGTACTACCTCCGATTTCAAGAATAAACAGAGGTAATATGCTTTGGATACTCTCACTTGAAATATCCGTAAAAAGAGAGACAAGTCCCATTAAAAATACAGGAATAGAGACTCCTAAGATAAATCGCCGACTTTTGACAGATTTAGTATTTGGTTGGTTATCTAGCGTTATAATGAATCACAATTTGATAATATTTCAATTATGAATATAATGTATTTTCTAATAATTACTAATGCTTAATTAAGAATTTGAAATTGGAATTGAGTTTATATTGAAAAAATAGAGATTATTTTATGATAACTAAATAGATACGAACAAATGAAGTGCCGAACCTATACCAATGGCGTTAGAGACTACGGCAGCAAAGAAAAGTTGGATGATTATATAGGAACTTAAAATAACAGTACTAAATCTTTGAGTGTTTTCAAAAATTAAGGTATTCTGGATTATCGCATATAATAGAATAAGATACATAAATATTACAGACGGAAAGAAAGCCCATGTCCAAGTTAATGTCATTAAATTGATATGTATATATACCGCGATTATAATTATCCAAAAGGATTTTATTCGTTCTCGTTTTATAAAATTTAATTGAGGGTATATGACTTTTCTGTATAAAAGCTCTAAGGAGAAATACACAGGGAATACTACAGCTGCAGCTAACAAAGTACCGAAGAAATTAGAAGGCCACATGAAAGCGAAAGGATAAAAAAAACTAAAAATCAAATATATGGCTATGAAATAACCATTACAAATTAAAGCATACACTAGATATTTCGATTGCAATTCAGATTTAATCAAATCCCATATATGTTTTAAATCAAATTTGACTTTTTCATCCTTTAATTTACGCAGATAAATGACAATTTTGACTGTAAAATAAACTATGGTAATATTGAGAGAAGCATAAAAGATACCTAATAGACCTAGGGTTCTTTCAAATATCTCCCAATTGAGTAAGAAAAGTGTAGTATAAACTATAATTTGCAAAATTTTTCTTATCCTTGTTGCGCGATCCTTAATTTTTGAAAGTTTTCCCGTTATTATCGGCATGGGTTTCTCTAAACTCTCCTTCTTGTATGGGAAAAATTTAGACGTGTAGATCGTCAGCGATAAAACGATTAATATTAGTAGTATCAATGTTATAAAAATTACAGCATAGTTTACTAAGAATGTTATGTTGATTGGTCCGTTTATGGTTTCAGAGTTGAAAAAATAATTCTCGAACCATTTTATTGATTCAATTATAACGGTATTTGAAAATAATTGGTGACCTCCTCCAATTAAAGGTTCTGTTATTGGAATTACATCGCATCCGGTTAAATTTTGGGCTACTAATGCTTGATCTTCAAAAGCTATTACTTCATCATCTACATGCATGATAATCAAAAGATTATTTGTATTTGTTGAATTTAGTAGATTAGCAGGAATGTACTCATCGAAAACAGGAGGAATAACTGGAATTACATTAGGATCAAAATTCACCAAGGGAGCCCACGCAACAGTAACATTGAACCGAGGATCTAAAGCTTGATTCATAAGCGAAACAAAACCCCCTAAAGAATGCCCTATTAATCCAATCTGAGAAGTATTTACATCTGAATAGAATGGCAAACTTTCGAGTTTATCAAGAAGTCTTGAACAATCTTGAGCTAATGCAGGCATGTTTAAGACAGGATCAATATTTATGATATTCCCTCCGCTTTCACCATGTCCCTGGTAATCTAAAGCTGCTACATAAAACCCTCTTTTTGAGAGTTCGATAGGAATCCTAAGATCAAAATCTCTCTGACTCCCTATACCGTGACAATAAATAACTAGAGGTCTCTGATCTTGAAATCCTAAATTTTTTGTTGGATAAAATAAATTTGCATAAAGTGTTGCACCAGCAGATTGAAATTCAACCCTTTCATAACGATTATAACTAATGGACCTATCGTAAACTAAATAAGAAAGGGAGAGCACCAATAAAACGATTAAAATTATTATCCTCTTAAAGAACTTGCGATCTTCCTTATCAAAAACACTCATGAATTATTATTTTTTAATAGTTTTTTCGTTAAATATTTAACAATTTCCAATCAAATACAGAGTTCAATATTTTATACTTAGTTTAACTTATATATTTAAATTAAACTTATAATTATTAATAAAAAAGATTTATGTGAAACCTAATGTCAGAAAAAAAAAATGCTTCAGAAATCATAGAAAACTCGTTGCGATCTGTTGAAGATAATTTTAAACAATTTATAGAGGTTTTAGAGACTGCAAAAACAGAATTAATCACGCTGGAAAAGGATAAAGAACAGCTAAGTCGAGATAAAAAAACGCTCGAAGAGGAAAAAGTTCAATTAGAGCAAGAAAAAGCAAAATTGGAGAAAGACAAGCAGATATTGGAACATGAAACACAAAAACTTGAATTAGAAAAACAAGAAAGAGACAAGAAAATTGGAACTATGACGGAGGAGCAAAAACGTCTATTAAAAGAATACGAAAATGTAAAGATCGAACTAGCGAAATTTGCTAAATTAGCTGAAGAAGCGGAGTCTCAAGATTTGGATTTTGAAAGGATAACAGCGCTACTATCTATTTTTCGAGTTCTTGTGGAAAAGATTTGGCAGGGTCAAGCACACTATCGAATTTTAATGACGCTCCATGGAGAAAAGGAAACCATGACTCGCGATGAGTTAAAAAATACTACGGGAATTGGAGGTGCTTACATTTTAAGAGCGGTACAGGAGTTAGCTAACGTAGAACTAGTAGACCATGACATTGATACTAGTCAAGTTACCCTAAGACAGAGATTATACTCAAAGAAAGCCTTAGACGAAAAATAATCTATTTTACAATTACCATCTCGTGTAAAGTATCTCCTTTTTCTTTATAGGTAACACCTTCATGGAGAAAATCTATTAAGTACTCAGATTTCAATCTAAAATATCCAGGTTTAATTCTCAAAACATTTTTCGCTAGAAAACGAAGAATGGGACTTAATTCAAATAGTAGATTATCAGCATCAACGATACTTTGAACATTTAGAGAAATTAATTGATGATCTGAGAGTTTAAATGTTATAGAATTTGTATATTTATTCCCTGCTTTTTCATTGTAAGTAAATCCTTTTTGTATGAATTCAAATTCACCTGTGCTATGAATAATTTCATCACCTTTAGCTATCATTAGTATGTTTATTGGATAATCGTCCATTTTTTTATTACATTTGATATAAGCATAAACGATTGTAAAATTATCGGAATATACCCGCCCCCAATGCCAATATTCTACAACTCTAACTAAATTGAAAGTAATCCAATTATGATCGTGATATCCAATACCTTTTACTTCAATTTCTTTGTTGTCTACCTTAATCGTTCCTTTAACATCAGCTCGAGGAATTGCCACAGCCCAACCAAACTGTCCTAAGGTCCCAAACTCCGTAAATCCTTCACCGGGCATCCATCCTCTTAATTTAGGTGTGTAAAACAGATGAATCCCGAGATCATCTTCTTCCAAGAAGATCTCATACGCAGGCAGTTTTTCATTCGTATAATCAACCTTTATATAATTCTTTCCTATTTGGACATTAGCGTTTTCTTTTGTTGCTACCAAGTCAGAGCGTTCATAATCAAAGATTTTCTGTATCTTTTCGCCATTTGGTTTATAGATTGTTATCTCTACTCCAGTTTTCCCTGTTCTTTCATGTTTTGCTCTAAAAAATCCAACTGCCATATATCCATTGTCAAGACGGGCGTCGAAATACCACCACTCAAAATTGCCGCGTTTTTCCATGTCTATATGCAGTCCGTCATTTTCCGGTTTAAAAGCACGAATATTTCCGTCCTTTTTTCCAGGACCCAACCATACTTCTTTAATCTTATCTTTCATATTTCTTAACCAGTTAATATTTTTAATAGTCTTAATAATGCGAGAAGTTTTAAAATACCTCTCATTTTTACTTTAGATCTGAGGATTTTGACTCCAAGTTTAATGAATGATAAATGATTTGTTGCTAGTCCCAAAAATATTTGCGTATCCATCGCAACATATCCATTCCACCCAGTTGCTTTCTTTTTAAGGTTTGATTCTGGTTCGTTTCGAATGCCTTCGACTTTTAAAGAACCGTTATCAATAGTTAATAAAGCAGCGTAATGTAAATTTGTAGCATTTATAAGAATTATACGCTTAGTGTTTTTAAAAGCTTGTTTAAATCTGGGATCCTTATTTAAAGGGTTCATAATATTGGCGATAAGCCCCGCAAAACCTCGTGGTTCCTTTAACACAATATTAGATTCACTCACGCTTTTCTAAACCTCCTTCATTGCCTGAAATATAAAAGCCTGAGTCTGAAACTCCATTGGGATCGAAAACTTCTTTGATTTTTCTTAGCCATTTATGATAATTCATCAAATGTGGGCCCCAGTGATTATGTAATTTATCTCCTTCTATGAAAAATGGTACCCCTAAATGTTTAAGTAAATCCATTTGGTTGCTTTCTTCCATGTATTCACCCATTCCTTTTACACTCTCTATATTTGTTTGATCAAAGAAAGTAGGGGCTTCCATGTGGAAAAAATGTCCAGATTCATAAGATGTCATCCACGCTCCTTCTCCAAAATCGTTGGCTATTACTCCCTTTTCTATATACTTTTGTTTTAACGGTTTATTTTTCATTTCTGCTCGTAAACACAAAGCAGCAGAATCACATTGACCTTTTGCCGATTGAAAGCCACCCGTAGCAATAAATCCGTGGTATCCCAAGTTTGTTCGCAAACACTCTGCGTAGAAGAGTGATTCTGGTTCGTATTTAGTCCCGAGAATGTTGGTAAGATTAAGTTCTTCCATTAAATGGCTCATCACTTTCTGTTTGTAATCAAATTCGCGCTTTGTACGAGCCGCAATTACAACTAATAAAGGACTTTTCATGCTTCCAAATGCCATTTTATCCATTAAACTTTCTAAAGTGTATGAAAAGATCGCCATAATAGCGTAACTAGACATGTGACTACAAATAAAAGAGATTTCTTCCTCTTCGATTCTTAATAGAGATTTTTCCAAATGCTTAAAATTTTTACAATCCATTACATATGCTCGAATAAAATTAGGAATCTTGAATTCATATATTGGAGAATGACCTTTCAAAACATATTCAGTATCACATGGGTAAGGAAAAAGTTTTGTTGCAACTCTCGTAAATACTCCAAGCCCAGATTTTGTTCCAACCCATCCACGCATTATCCCTCTCAAACTAGGTCCAGGTCCATCTCCAGAATACCAGTCAGGCTCATTTTTTAAACCGAGAGAACCTAATCTGAGAATTTTTCCAGTAGGTAGAACCCATTCTGTCCCCAATACATTTCTTGCACTATATCCTGTTTGAGGGGATGTAAATCCCGGTCCCGCCATTGAAGTGTGGCTTGCTAATGTTGAAGCCATAGGACCAGCACCAGGCATATGGATATTTAACCCATATTTCATAGTTTCAGCTTGTAGTTGTGCTCCACTTACATACGGCTCGACTACAGCATATAGGTTTTTTACATCAATTTTTACAATTTTATTCATTCGACGCAAATCTAAAATCACAGAATTATCTGTAGAGGGTTGATTCCATGGTCCAAGTCCAGTACTCTGCGCTTTAAATTGTATTCTGTATTTATTACATAATTGTACGATTTTTTGAACTTCTTCTGTTGACGAAGGTAAAATAACGGCTTTAGGTACTGGAGAAAATGGTATTGGATCTTTGTCGTCCATATAATTTACAAATTCTATGCACCAATTATAAGCATAGGCGTTTGTCATTATATCTCCATCATCTATATTTTCAACACCTACTAATTCTTGAAATTCTTTAAGAATCTCCTTTTCTAACACAATTTATGCAACCTCCGCTGTAGCTTGCTTTAATTTTTCTGGTTCTAAACCTAAAGCCATTAATATTAGTTCACTTATATCAAAATATTTTAATTTAGAATTCATATCCGTCATCCCATCCTGTAAATTTGTTGAACAAAAAGGACAAGCGGAAACAAGAATATCTGCCCCTGAATCTTCAGCTTCTTCAATCCGTGTTTTAGCTGTTTTTATAGCCATTTCAGGAAAAGCCGATTTTACACCTGCGCCAGCTCCGCAACAATATGCATATTCTTGAATCCTCTCCATTTCTACGAATTTCAATCCCGGGATTTTTTTGAGAATATTTCTTGGAGCATCGTAAATTCCTTTGGATCCTGTCCTCTTGGGTTTAGGAGGAACATTAATTGATACTAAAGGCATTAAAGGAACCGTGTCACCATCCCAATCTTCGTATCTTTCGGCATTTCTACCCAAATGGCAGGGATCGTGATAAGTCACTGTAATGGGGACGTTGTTAGTTAATTTTAACTGTTCTGATTCGATTAATTCATCAAAAAGTTCTACGGTATGTTTAACTTTGAAACTATATTTTCTACACAAAGGATAATCTACTTTAAAGGTATCGTAACAACCAGCACAACTAAAAACAACGGTTTCTATGCCTTTTGATTCAATTATGTCCAGATTCTTGTTAAGGATTTCTTCAAATGTTTTTGTATCGCCGGTACGTAATATTGGGCTCCCGCAGCAAAATTCATCGTCTTGTAATATGTTGAACGAAACTCCCGCTTCGTTCATAACACGTGCTGCTGCTATTGCCATTTCTTTTCTTCTATAGGAAGAGGTACAACCAACATAATACAGTACTTTTGCATTTGGATCGAGATTTATGTCATCAGGAACCCAATTTGTCCTTTTTTCGTGTGGTTCATTGTATGGGTTGTTCACTTTTTTGACTGCTTCTATATAAGCCTGTTGTTGAGGCATAGGTCCGCATCCGGCATCTACTAATTTCTCTCTCAACTTCATAATTATCTCGAGTGGCTCTAAAACGCTCATGTATTTACAGCTTACGGCACAATTTCCGCACTCAGTGCACTTGTAGACAATATCCCGTAGTTCTTCTGTTGGTTTAATTCTTCCCATCTCATAAGCGAGAGCAAGAATTATTTTCCCCCCACCACTGTAAGGATGATAATTATAGATGTCGATTGCTGGGCACGCTGAAGCGTATTTTTGACTTTTAATTTGAACTTGGGGGATCCATTTACATACAGAGCAACGTACGCACCGTTTAATCATTTTTTGATATTCTTCATCGTCCATTTTAATCACTTTCGTTTTATAAATTTTTAAAAAATATTAGAATCTAATCGTCAAAACACAAAACTCCTGGATTTAGTACATTATTTGGGTCAAATATTTTTTTAACCTTTTTAAGGGTATCAACAGTTTCTGCACTATGATGGGAAAACACATCTTTAGTCCATATTCCATACGGTCGACTGAAAAAAGCTCCATTATCCATCAATTGATTTCCTACACCTAAAATCGTATCTTTAATGGTTTTAACAACACTTTCATCTTTGGGTTCATAGAACGAATCAAATTCAATATGATATGATGTTCCTTGATTTATAGGTTGAATATAAATCCCGAAATCTTCCTTATAATTCGTTTCCATCATAGAAATAAACTTAGGAATTTTTTCAAAACCAGTCAGAAAGAAGATATCTTGATAAGCTCCTTTTAACCTCATTCTCCATGGTTTTTCACATGGTTCATTAAGAAAATGAAGGATTTCTCTATCAGAGATTTCCACTTCGGGTTCTGCAAATTTAATATCTAACTCTGCTCTAATTTCCTCAATATCCCCTTCTAGATATGAAATTCTATCTTTGGCTAATGGTCCCCTGCCAGAGATAATATAAATTAAGTTCCATTTTTTTAAGGTTCCAATTAGTTCAGAAATTTCTTGTGAATCTTGCTTAAGCAAACACGCTAAATTAATATTATTCAAAATAAAGAGTTCATCGCAAAGTCTATATTTTAGCAACTCATATTGAAGGTCTAATAGAGTTTGGAGATCATCTGATTGAAAATGGTAGATTTTATGAGTAGAGGGTAACAATTCTAATTTCAACGTAGCCCAGGTTACCACACCCAAACTTCCTTGAGCTCCTTGTATCACCCTATATGGACTGAATTGAGTAGGACCCATCGGGTTAACTTGTGCCTGACCCACTTTTTGTTGTTGCTTGATTGTTCCTGGACCAGCAGCAGTTCCGGTTCTGAATAAATCTCCTGTTCCAAATACAACTTCCGTACATAGTAGAGGATCAGAGCTATCCCAATGATAGCGAGGTATTGTAATTGGTTCTCTTTCGAGAGCTGTCGCTAGAATTGATCTAGACGCCGTTGGATGAAGAGGTAAAAGTAATCTTAGTCCTTTTTTTTTAAGTATAGGAACTAATTGATCGAACGAAACTCCAGGTTCAACCATTACAACCCGATTTTTTCTATCAATTGAAAGGACTTTATTCATTCTTGAAAGATTTAAGATAACTGAATTCTCCCTTTTAGGCAGAGAATCTCCGTGATGCATAAATTTTGATTTTAAACTTATGGGTATAATATTGAATTTTAAATCATTTGCTAGTTTCACAATCTTCCCAACTTCTTGAGAATTAGAAGGCCAAACAATACATATTGGAGATTTTCCTTTTAAAAAACTTAAATCTTCAGAATAAGCTTTTAATTCTTTGGGATCTTGTGAGATATATTGAGATCCGCAAATGTTAGTTAGGTTTTGGAGAAAATTATCTTTAACCATGATCATAACTTTTTTCCCACTAATTGTTCAATTCAATATTCTACTGTATATAGATATTTTGATTAAGAGAATGTATGTTAAATATCGGACTACAAAATATTAAAGTATCTCTAAAATAGAACAATAAATATAGCTATAAAGGTTTTAATAATTAATTAAGATGAAATATACTTTAGAGTGGTAATAAGAGATATGAACGACAAAGAAGAAATGTTAAAGTTAATAGATGAACTTAAAAAGGATTTAAGTTCAAAAAATAAGGAAATTGTAGGCTACCTTGAGAAAATCGAAGCTCTTGAGCAAGAAATTATGAAGTTACAGAAACTTATGCCTGTTGAACCTTCGAAAATAAAAGTTATAAAGGAAAAACCAGAGGATGTATTTGATCTTGATGGTGCAAGTGCCATAATCATTAAAGATCTCGTAAAACAATTCGATGATATTACTGCCGTAAACGGGATAAATCTTGAAATAAAAAAAGGTGAGCTTTTTGGTCTTTTGGGCCCAAACGGTGCGGGTAAAACAACAACAATTAATATGCTTGTAGGGTTGTTAAATCCAACAGAAGGAACCGCAGTGGTTGGAGGATATGACATAAAAAGAGAATTAAGCAAAATAAAAGAGATGATCGGAGTGTGTCCTCAAGAAGCTTCAGTCTATAAATTCCTAAAAGGGCGAGAGAATGTTGAACTCTTTGGAAATTTATTCGAAATGGATAAAAATCTGTTGAAAGAACGAGCGGATAAGTTTTTTGAAGCTTCGGGATTAAAAGAGGCAAGCAATAGGAAAGCAAAAGGATATAGCGGCGGTATGATTCGACAGCTAAATTTAATTATTGCCTTAATCAACGATCCTAAAATTGTATTTCTAGACGAACCGACAGTTGGAATGGATCCTCGGGCTAGACGGAAGACATGGAATTTTATCGGTGATCTTAAGCAAGAAGATAAGACAATTATTTTAACAACTCATTACATTGAGGAAGCGGAGGCTCTATGCGATAGAGTTGGCATCATTGATTACGGAGAGCTTATCGCACTTGGAACCCCAAAAGAATTAATGAAAAAACACGATGCTACAAATTTAGAGGAAGTATTTATGAAAATAACAGGAAGAAGAATAATGGAGGGTGTATAGAAAAATGATACAAAGAGTATTAGCACTCGTAAAAATGGAATTATTGAAGTTGATTAGGGAACCAGCTAATTTATTTATGAATCTCCTTTTTCCTGCCGTACTTACATTAGTATTTGGATTAGCTTTTGGAGCTTTAGGCGGTGGAGATGGATCTTTATTTGATATGATGGCGCCAGGCTTATTTGCTTATGCCTGTATATTTATAATAATGACCGTGTCGATGTCGTTTACTGATGATCGAGAAAATGGGCTACTCAAAAGGATAAATGTGACGCCTACAACTTCAACCCAATTTATAGGAAGTCATATCATCACAAATATGCTTATTGCAATTATCCAACTTACTATTGTATTTCTATTATCTCTATTAATGGGATATAGACCAAATGTGGATGTCTTTGGAGTTATAATGGCATTTATTTTTATGCTATTTTTATCATTATGCTCTGTTGGACTGGGACTAATTACAGCAACAATTGCTAAATCGGCTGGCGCTGCCTCGGGGCTTTCATTTATATTTATCCTTCCACAAATGTTTTTTGGTACTTTCATCATATTACCTGAAGGAATACGGATTATATCGGCCTTTCTTCCAAGTTATTACGTCACCGATGCAATAACAGTCATATTCGGTGGAGGATCTCCATTTGCTGTAGGAATTTTAATACAGCTAGGAATTATTGCGTTAATGGGCTTAGTTATAGTAATACTCGGTATTTTTTTGTTCAGAAAATACGGTAAGGTCTAACTTAAACAATTGCTTTCTTTTTTTTTTTAATTAATTAAAATAAAAGATCCATTTTTATTCTGCAATTAACAGTCGATACCTTATATTATTTATTTAAGTTAATGTTTAAATATTTAAGACTAATTTCGGGATATTTTACTCTTACAAAATATCAGAAATACTTTTTCCGTTCTCAAATATTTCGTTTGCTTTCTCCATGAACTCGGGAATTTCAATCTGTTGTGGACATTTATCAAGACATTCTCCGCACTGAATGCATAAAGTAGCAGCACCCTCTATTTCTTCGCCATTAGCTCTCCTTTCTTCGATATCTTTTTGAGTTTTAGCCATATTATTATAAAAATACGCAATTCTTTGTCTACCGGATTCCCCCCAATAAGCCACATCATTTAATAATCTAAGTACAAAAGGGATTGAAACATCATTAGGACAAGGTATGCAATACCCACAACTCGTGCAAGGAACTATAAGATATTTTTCGTAAGCTTTACGCAGTTCAGAAATTGTATTTAATTCTTCGTCATTTAAAGTGTTTGCACCTGAAAGATTTGCGGAAGCTATATTTTCTATAACATGTTGCATTGTACTCATCCCACTTAAGACAACGGAAACTTCTGCGTGATTCCAAACGAATTGGAGAGCCCAATCTGCCATACTCCTCTTAGCTTTTGAATTATCAAGAATTTTCTTAATTTCAGGTTTAGATTCTAATTTTCTGTCTGGAATCGCTAATTTACCTCCTCGAATTGGCTCCATAACAATAACTGCTATGCTTTTACTCCCTGCATATTCTAAACCCTTAGTACCGGCTTGATAGTCAATATCGAGATAATTATATTGAATCTGACAACAATCCCAATCATAAAAATCAATGATTTCTTTAAAAACCTCAATATTATCATGAAACGAGAAACCGATGTGCTTTAATAATCCTTTTGCTTTAGCCTGTTCCATTTTTTCAACTAAATTCAAAGATTTTATTTTTTCTAACCTATCCTTTGTTAACCCATGGAATAAGTATATGTCTGGCTTAGTTTGTAATCTCTCGATTTGCAGGTTTAGAAAATCATCAAAATCCTCAGTCTTTTTAATCATCCATATAGGTAATTTCGTGGTTAAATGAACTTTTTCGCGATATCCGTCCTTTAACGCTTTTCCTACTACTACTTCGCTTTCCCCCCCATGATATGGATATGCAGTGTCGATGTAATTAACTCCGTTATCTATAGCATGGCGTATCATTTTAATTGCTTCGCCCTCTTCAACAATATTTTTCATTTCTCCTGTTTTCTCATCTTTTACCCATTTTGATGGTAACCTCATAGCCCCAAAGCCTAAAGCAGAAACATCCCAATCAAGAGAACCCATTTTTCTATATTTCATAGTATTCACAACACTTATTTTTAAGATAGGTGATTTCTGGAAAAATAATAAATTTATGCCTTTTGAAGTTAAACCTTCAGAAGTAAAATAAAAACTAAAAAAAAAGATGAAATTTTATTTAATTTTAATCTCTAAAGCCATAGTACAAGTTAATAAGAAGTAACAGGGCTCTACGCAATGATACCTTAAAAATCAATACAAAATCAGTATCAACAGCGAATAATAATAAAGAAGTTGTTATCGCTAAAAATACAAAAACGGAAAATATACTCTTAAACACATTATTAACTCCGCCACGTTTACTTTTATTTAATTTCTCTAGAATTATGTATTTCGAAAGTTCAATATAATTGGGAATTGCTTCAATTTGCTCTTTCAACTTTTTCTTATGCCAAAGTTGACCTATTGTTCGAAAAAATGTACCAATAAAGTATAATATAGCAATTATTAAAATGTCTATTAGCGTATTAGTTAACTCTAATGATATATTTTGAACAAATATATCGATTAAATAGTAAATAACTAGTATGATCAGTAAAGATATTCTAACAGAATATTTTGGGAGATAAAGAGGTAATTTAATCTTCTTTTTCTCCTCGGCTACCTTTTCAGGATTTTGAACTTCCGCAATAATTTTTAATGTATAATCTTCACTCTTTCGAGCCTCAAAATAAAATGCTACTAAAATAAATATTGAATTGATAATTTCTGAAGGAATTTGAGCCGGCCAAATGATGTAATTGAAGGGAAACAATACAATCATCAAGGTGATAATAGCTCTAATCGTCCCACGAGGCATTCCCAGTGGATAACCCTCGACTCTTCCATCTTTGCTGATTCTTTTGTATAAAACATAAGCAATAATGAATATGCCTAAAATCCAGGTAATCATAATATTTAATATGGATTTTTATAAATATAATAGTTTCTATCTGCTTTCTGGTACCTTAATAAATTTCGTTAGAATCTTTTCGTTGTCTAAGAATTTCAAATCCAATTATAACTGCTACCGAATTAAGAGGGAGAGATCCTACAAATTCACGCTTATAAGGGATGTTAAGTTGTAAATCTGCCTTATCTAAAAAATTGCGATTAATACCTCTTTTTTCACCACCAATTACTATAAACAACGGGGGCTTCAGACTACTTTGATATATTGACTGCCCTTCATCTTTACTAGTGCAAGCAATGGTGTAATTTTTAGATTTGAAAAAGTTTGTTGTTGTTTCGAGATCTTCAACTAACGCAATCGGCATTAATTCTGAGGTGCCTGCAGAAGATTTAATAATAATTCCCTCCACATCAAGCCAACTTCTCTGTCTCATCACGATTCCATCTATTCCCGCGGCATATAATGACCGTATTGTATAGCCAAGATTATAAGGATCTTCAATTCCGTCTAAATAAAAAAAAATGCCGGGTTTTGATTTCAAGAGTTCAGGTATTTTTTGATAAATTCTTTCACTTACGATGGCAGCAATTCCTCCGTGAGTCTTTCCAATTGCATGTTTTTCAAACCAATTTTGATCTACTTCTTCAATCTTAACTCCCTTAGAATTTGCTAATTCAAGTGTCTGCTTTAGAGCTTTTTCTCGCTTTTTATTCTTTTTTCTCTGGAGTTTGGCAACATCATAAAATATAGTCAGAACCTCACGATATTTTGAGCGTAAAACTGCATCTACAGAGATTTTACCCTCAACTACAATAGAAGTTGTCATATTAATTTCCCATTCAATACACAGATGATAAAATATGTAATATAATTATGATAAATTATTTTGGAAGTATACCTAAAATCCATGTAATCATACCGTCAATATGAATTTTTAAAAATATAATTCTTTCGGTGTTTCGAGATTTTTAAAGGATTTTTTTTTAAATTATAAAAATTGAAAGTCTTAAATTTTCGTAAGTAGAAAGCTGGAAGTATTTATAATATTTTTTTACCATTAAATTATTGATTGAGTCTAAAGTAAGAGTATTACTCTAGTATATCGTATTTTCAAGAAATATACAAGGTTGCTTTTTTGATAGCTTATACGCATTTAATCTTTTTAAAAAACTTAGTAAATTAATTAACAAGCTTGCAAGAAATAGTAGAAAAGGAATAAAAAAAAAATAGATAAATAATGATAAGATACTCATATAGCCTAATATAGCAGTTCCTATAGAGGAAATTATTGCTCGTATCAGATTATCATATGGAAACCTTCTTGATTGGCCGAATTTTACGAATTTTTGGTATACTGCGGGTAATTGGTTATTATTAATGCAATTTCCCCAACTGTGAGTCATCTTAAAACTGTTAATAGTATTATTGATTATCAATAAATCTGAACAAAAATTGACATAAATACTATCTAATCTGCATTGATCAACAATAATGTTTCTACATTTTCTTATACTTAACC